>JAVBXM010000181.1 GCA_030824585.1 Phaeospirillum sp.
GCCCGGCCGCCACCAGGACCGAGCCGGCGGGGGCCAGCAGGACCAGCGATGGATCGGCGGCACGCACCGCCCGGGCGACGGCGGCGGCGGCCTCCGCTTCCACCGCCGCGCGGTTGGACAACGCCCCGTGCGGCTTCACATGGCCGACCCGTCCGCCGACCCGGACGGCGATGGCCATCAGGTCGCGGATTTGGGCCAGCACCACCGCCTCGATCTCGGCGGGAGGCAGGTCCATGGGCCGGCGGCCGAAGCCCCGGCGGTCGGGATAGGAGGGATGGGCGCCGATGCCGATGCCCCGCGCCATGGCGGCCCTTACCGTGGCCTCCATGACGGCGGGCGAGCCGGCGTGCATCCCGCAGGCGATGTTGGCGGCGCTGACCACGTCCAGCATGGCCAGGTCGTCGCCGCATTCCTCGCCGAGATCGGCGTTGAGATTGACGGACATCACCCTTCGTCCTCCCCGCCGGCCACCATGCCGGACACCAGATTGGCATTGTAGAGCGCCGCGAGATCGAGACCGTCGCGGGTCTCGGCCATGGCGGCGATGGCGGCGGCGACGCGGCGCTCCAGATCGGCGCGGGCGGCCTCGGCCTCCTCCATGCCCACCCGCCGGAAGCATAGTACGTCTCCCGGCAGGCTTCGCCCGGCGCGTGGCAAATCGGCGGAAATCACCGTGGCGATCTTGGCATAGCCGCCCACCGTCTGGTGATCGGCCAGCAGCAGGATGGGGGCGCCGTTGCCCGGCACCTGGATGCAGCCGGCCACCAGCCCGTCCGAGGCGATGCCCGGCGGCTTGGCATGCCCGAGCACCGGTCCTTCCAGGCGCAGGCCCATGCGGTCGGCATCCTTGCCCACCCGGTACTCGGCCGAGACCAGGGTTTGCAGCGCCTCGGGCGTGAAGTGGTCGTCCTGCGGCCCGGCGATCACCCTGAGCGGCCCGGAACCGTAGTCGAAGGGCGCGGCCAACGCCTTCTCGCCCCGCTCCACGGCCGGACGGTTGAGCGGCAGCACGTCGCCGGCCGCCAGCGCCCGGCCGCCCAGCGGCCCCAGCCCGGCACGGGTATAGGTGGCGAGGCTGCCCAGCACCGGCGAGAGGCCGAAACCGCCCTCCACCGCCAGAGTGGCGCCGCTCGCCGCGCCCAACTCCAGAACGTCACCCGGCAGCAGGAGGTGGCTGCGGTTGGAGTCCAGCACCGCGACCTCGCCGTCCCGCAGGCGCCGCGCGGCCACGGGGCCGGTCAGGGCGATACGGATATTGCCGCCCTCCACCCGCAGGGTGGGGCCGACATAGGACAGTTCCAGCGCCCCCTCGCCCGGAGCATTGCCGACCAGGGCGTTGGCGAGGCGCAGCCCCACGGGGTCCAGCGCCCCGGCCGGCGGCACGCCGAGATCGCGAAATCCCACCCGCCCCAGATCCTGGAGGGTGGTGAACAGGCCCGGCCTGAGGATATGCAGCGCCGCCATGCTCATACCGCCTCGAACGCGACGGTATCGCCGGGAGCGAACAAGGCGGGCAGCGCCCTCGCCTGATCGAACAGCACCACGTCGGCGGAACCGATCAGGTGCCAGCCGCCCGGCGAATCCCAGGGATAGATGGCGGTCATGGCATCGGCCATGGCCAGCGACCCGGCGGGAACCTTCAGCCGGGGCTCGGCCCGGCGCGGCAGACGGAGGACGGGCGGCAGTTCGGCCATGTAGGCGAAGCCGGGCATGAAGCCCAGCATGTGCACCCGGTAGGTGCACCCGGCATGGGCGTCGATCACCTGGGTCAGCGTCAGGCCGCAGGCCTGCGCCACCGCCGGCAGGTCGGGACCGTCATAGCGGATCTTGATGCGGTGATGCTTCCCGGTGACGGAGGGCGCCTCGACCAGCCCCTCGGCCAGACCGGCGACGGCCTCGGCCAGGGGGGCGAAGCGGGTGAGCAGCGGATCGAACACCACCAGCAGGGCGCGGAAACTGGGCACCGTCTCGACAATGCCCGGCAGATCGCCGAGGACGGCGTTGAGCGCCATCACCCTTGCGTTGGCCGCCTCGCTGAGCGTCTCGGCGAATTCCACGGAAAAAGCGGTGTCGCCCACCGGAAGGATGCGCATGGCCGGCTACTCGGCGGCCTGGGCGGCGGCCAGACCGAGCCGCACGTGGTCGAGGAAGGCGGCCTGGGCGCTGGACACGAAGGAATCGCGACGGCGGATGAACACCGTATCCACCATGGACTCGTCGGGCGGCAGGGTGTGGACGGCGACGCGACGGTCGCGCCACACCCGCTCCATCATGCGGCGCGGCAGCAAGGTGATGCCCATGCCGGCGGCGACGCAGCCGAAAATGGCTTCCAGGGTGCCGAATTCCAGCAGCCGCAGGCCGACCACGCCACGCCGGGCCAGGATGTTTTCCAGCCGCTGGCGGTAGGAGCAGCCCGAGCGCAGCACGACGATGCGCAAGCCCGCCAGCCCCGCCGACCAGTCCAGGCGCGAGATGCCGGGGGCGGTCAGCACCACCAGTTCCTCGCGGAAGACCTTTTCCTCCTCCAGATCGGGATGGTTGACCGGGCCGCTGACGAAGGCGCCCTCCAGCCGGCGCTCCAGCACATGCTCGATGGTTTCCTGCGTGGTGCCGCCCCGGATGGACAGGTCGACGGCCGGCCAGCGCTCGACAAAACCGGTGAGCAGCGGCGCCAAATGCATGGAGAGCGTGGTTTCCAGGGAGCCGATCACCAGGTCTCCGGCCGGCTCGCCGTTATCGACCACCGCCCGGCGGGCGTCCTTGAGCAGACTGATGACCTGCAACGCATAGGGCATCAGTCGCCGCCCGGCGGCGGTCAGCGCCACGCCGCGCGAATGGCGCTCGAACAGCTCGGCGCCCAGTTGCTCCTCCAGCACCCGGATGCGGGCGGTGACGTTGGACTGCACGGTATTCAGCTCGGCCGCCGCGCGGCTCATGCCGCCCAGCCGGGCCACCGCCTCGAATACCCGAAGATCGCCGGCATCCATGACGCGCCTCCATCCCATCTCGAATGATGATGGATCATATCATATCAAATCGTTTCTCATGAATACGGAAGGTGCATAGGGTGGAAGGGTAAAGGCGGCCGAGACGGCTGCGCTCCATGCAAGGGTTCCCTTTATGGAGCGCGGGTCTCCTGCCGGCAGGACATGCGGCTTTTCGGAGAGCGCGATGCACCACCCCGGTCCATGGCGGTCCACCCTCTCGGCCCTGCTCGCCAATCTGGTGGGGATCGGCCTGGCCCGCTTCGCCTATTCCCCGCTGATCCCCGCTTTGGTGGTGGAAGGCTGGTTCACGGCCTCGGCCGCCGCCTATCTGGGCGCCGCCAATCTGGCCGGCTATCTGGCCGGGGCGCTGTCGGCCCGCGCCCTGGGACGCCGCCTGGGACCGGCCCTGACGCTCCGGGCCATGATGGTGGCGGTCACGGTGTCCTTCCTGGCCTGTGCCCAGCCCCTGCCCTTCGTCTGGTTCTTCGTCTGGCGCTTCGCCTCGGGCGCGGCGGGCGGCGTGATCATGGTGCTGGCCGCCACCCTGGTGCTGCCCCATGTGCCGGAATCGCGGCGCGGGCTGGCCGGCGGACTGATCTTCATGGGGGTCGGGCTGGGCGCCGTGGCCTCGGCCACCCTGCTGCCCATGCTGCTGGCCCGGGGAATGGCCTTCACCTGGGTGGTGATCGGCCTGCTGTGCGCGGCCTTCACCTTGGCGGCGTGGCGCGGCTGGCCCGAGGACACGGTGCTGCCGCAAGCCGGCCGGGCCGCCCCGCCTTCCGATCTCCGCCTGCGCGCCCTGATGGGCATCTATGCCCTAAACGCCTTCGGTCTGGTGCCGCACATGGTGTTCCTGGTGGATCTGGTGGCGCGTGGCCTGGGCCAGGGGATCGGGCGCGGCGCCGCCATCTGGGTGCTGTTCGGGCTGGGCGCCTCGGTAGGGCCGGTGGTGCTGGGCCGCCTCGGCGACCGCTTCGGCTTCGGCGTCACCCTGCGGGCCGCCCTGGCCGTCCAGGCCGTGGTGGTCGCCGGGAGCGCAACCACCGACGACGTGGTATGGCTGGGCCTGTCGGGCTTGATCATGGGCGGCTTCACGCCGGGCGTGGTGCCGGTGGTGCTGGGCCGGGTGCGGGAACTGCTGCCCGGCGATTTCGGAGCGCAGCGCGCCGCCTGGAGCCGCACCACCGCCGCCTTCGCCCTGGGGCAGGCGGCCGGGGCCTATGGCCTGGCCTGGATTTTCGGGGCCAGCAATGGAGCGTATTTCCTGCTGTTCGCCCTGGGGGCCGGCGCCCTGGCGCTGGCGCTCGCCCTGGAACTGACGGTCAGACCCCGGCGGGTTTCAGTGCCCGCTTGAAAGCGTGGTCACGCTTGATGGCCGCCTCGCGCCTGAGCGCGTCGCCGTGGGGCAGCGGGCCTTCCACATGGACCAGCCGCCAGGGGCCACGTCCCCGGGTGAACTTGGCCCCCTCGCCCGCGTTGTGACGGTCCAGCCGATCCTCAACATCCAGCGCGATACCGGTATAGGCCACGTTCGCCCCGTTGAGCAGGACGTAGACGAACCAGTCCTTCATCCTCAGCGCTCGACGATCAGCTTGAGCCCCAGGGCGACGAACACGCCGCCGGCCAGCCGGTCAAGCCACAGCCCCGCCTTGCCGTGGCGGCCGAGCCAACCGCCCAGCGAGCCGGCGAACCAGCCGATGACGCCGAACAGCACGCAGGCCTGCAGGGTGAACAGCAGGCCCAGTTGCGCCGTCTGCCAGCCCACGCCACCCTGGCCGGCATCCACGAACTGGGGCAGGAAGGCCAGGAAGAACAGGATGACCTTGGGATTGATGGCGTTGGCCAGCAGCCCGCGCCGGAACAGCACGGCCAGGGATTCGGTGCCGCCGACGCCGGCTTCGATGCGCAGGGCGCCCGACGAGCGCAGGGCGCCGATGCCCAGCCAGACCAGATAGGCCCCGCCCGCCAGCTTCAGCCCGGTGAACAGCATCGGCGAGGCGGCGATGGCGGCACTGATGCCCAGGGTGGCCAGGATGGTGTGGCTGAGGCAGCCCAGCGCGCAGCCCAGGCCGAAGGCCATGCCCTGGCGCCGCCCCCGCGACAGGCCCAGGCTGAGGATCATCAGATTGTCGGGCCCCGGCGACAGGGTGATCAGCATTGCCGCCGCCAGGAAGCCCAGGGCCTGAGAAAGTTCCAAAAGCGCCATGCCCCACCGCCTTGCCGTTTCCGTCACCCCCGGGTCGAGCCCGGGGATGACGATCGGTGCAAAGACTGCCCTACAATTCCCTGAGGCGGAAGCGCTGGATCTTGCCGGTCTGGGTCTTGGGCAGGAATTCCACGAACTTCACGTCGCGCGGATATTTGTACGGCGCGATGGAGGCCTTGACGAAGTTCTGGATCTCCTCGGCCAGCAGTTCGCTGGCCTGGGACGGGTTGTTCAGCACGATGCAGGCCCGCACCACGGTGCCGCGCGCCTCGTCGGGCACGCCGACCACGGCGCACTCCGCCACCCTGGGGTGCTCGAGGATGGCGCGCTCCACCTCCTGGGCCGAGATGTTGTAGCCCGACGAGACGATCATGTCGTCCGAGCGGTCCACGTACCAGAACCAGCCGTCGGGATCCTGCTCCATGATGTCGCCGGTGACGTTCCAGCCCTTCTTGACGAAGGCGGCCTGGCGCGCCTGGTCGTCGAGATAGCGGCAGCCGGTGGGGCCGCGCACCGCCAGGCGGCCCTTGGAGCCGGGCGGCAGCGGATTGAAGTCCTCGTCCAGGATGCAGGCGGTATAGCCGTCCGCCGGCCGGCCGGTGGCTCCGGGCCGCGCCACGTCGGAGGTCTGACAGATGAAATGGGTCAGCATCTCGGTCATGCCGATGCCGTTGACCAGCTTGATGCCGGTGCGCTCCAGCCAGTCGTCGTAGAGCCGGGGCCGCAGATGCTCGCCCGCCGACGATCCCTTGCGGAGCGACGAGATGTCATACTTGTCGATCATCCCCAGCATGGCGTGGAAGGCGGTGGGAACGGCATACAGGCTGGTGGCGCGGTGACGCTGGATCCCCTCCAGGATCAGGTCGGGCGTCGGCTTGGCCACCAGCACGGCGGTGGCGCGATAGCGCAGCGGGTACATCATGAACGCCGCCTTGCCGTAGGTGAAGGCGATGGACGGCGAACCGATCACCACCTCGTCCGGCTCCACGGTATGGCTGCGCGGCCAGCAATCGCACGACGCCAGGATGTCGCGGTGGAAATGCATGGCACCCTTGGGATTGCCGGTGGTCCCCGAGGTGAAGGTGATCAGCGCCACGTCGTCGGCCGCCGTGTCGACGTTGGCGAAGCCGGCGGGCTTGGCCTCGGCCCGGCGGTCAAGGTCGGCGTCGGAATCGGTCCCCATGCCCAGCGGCGTGAAATAGCCCACGTGGCGCAGCTCGGCTACCTTCTGGCGGGTCAGCTCCATCTCCTCGGCCAGATCCAGCTCGCACAGCGCGATGTTGATGCGGGCCTTCTCGACGATGTAGCTCAGTTCCTTGGCCCGCAGCAGCGGCATGGTGGTGACGCAGATGCCGCCGGCCTTCAGCACCGCCAGCCAGCAGGCCACCAGCATGGGGGTGTTGGCGGAGCGCAACAGCACGCGGCCGCCCGGCACCAGCCCGAAATCCTCGGTCAGCACGCGGGCGATGCGCTCGGAGCGGTCCTTGAGATGGGCGTAGCTCCACGTCCCGTCGCCGTAATGGAACACCGGCTTGGCGCCGAATCCGGCGGCCACGGCGGTGTCGATCAGCGCCGCCGCCGCGTTGATGCGGTCGGGGTAATGGCTGAGATGGGGCGCCGAATAGTCGAAGACCGGCCACAGATCGGGCGGCGGCAGCAACTCGCGGGCAAAGCGGTCCACATGGGCACTGGGCACGCCACCGGGCAAGTGCATTCCTTCCTCCACCGACTGAACGTTCATTCATGTGAATGATTATTCATTCAGTAGCCGAGGTCAAGGAGAATGCAAGATGCACGAAGACGCGGCCGGGACGGCCGCGCTCCTGAAAAGCCATCATCTCCTTGGAGTGCGGGCATCTTTGCCCGCCTCTATCCCAACCGGCCGACCAACCGTCCCCGCGCCGCCGGCATGACCACATGGCGTGGGTCGAGCACGTGGCGTTGCAGGAAGAAGCCGGTCAACTCCAGCCCGGCACGGATATCCGCGCCCCTTCCCTCTCCGCCCTCGACCAGAAAGGCGGGCAGGGTCAGCAACTTATCGCGGTAGGGCTCCCCCGCCGCCCGGGACACGGCGCGGCCGGTCTTGGGGCTGACCCAGGCGAGGTCGCCGGTTTGGCCGGTGGCGGCGCAGACCGAGAGGTCGAGGCCGAAGCCCAGGTCGCGCAGCAGCGCCAGTTCGAAATGGACATAGACGCTGGGCCAGGACTCGGCCTCCAGGGCGTGCAGCAGGGCGACCAGGGCGGCGTGGCAGGCGGGATGGGGCTGGCGCTCGGCCAGGGCCGCCTCCACCAGGGCGCAGGCCGAGCCCAGGGCGGCGAGGCGCGCCGCGTCGTCGAGGAAGGCGGCGGCATGGGCATGCAGCAATTCCAGGCGGTAATTGCCCAATTGCTCGGGCAGGCGGGCCGTCCATTTGGCGCGCACCGTATTGCCGGGCTGCAGGACGGCGCGGTTGGCCTTGCCCTGCCCGCCATGCACCAGACCGGCATGGCGCCCGTGGACACGGGTCAGCAGGGAAGCGACGGCACCCGTCTCGCCATGGCGGCGCACCGCCAGCACGACGGCATCGTCATCCCATTCCATACCAGCTCCACACGAACAGCCCCAGCCCGGCGGCGGCGGCGGCCAGGGCCAGACCGGCCAGCAGCTTTTGCTGCGGCGAGATGGCGGGAATGTCGTCGTCCTCCAGGCTCCAGGCTCCGCGGACGAAGCGATGGACCAGCAGCCCCAGCAGCGCCAACACACCCACCCAGATCAGGGCGATGGCGATGGCGCGGGGCGTCATGCAGGCATCCTCACGAATCGAAATCCAGGCCGATTTCCGAGTAATGGCCGCGCTTTTCCGACCAGTCCTCGCGCACCTTGATGTGGATGAACAGGTGGACGCGACGCTCCAGCAACTCTTCCAGCTCCTGGCGGGCGCTGGCGCCGATGGCCTTGATCTGGCGTCCGGCCTTGCCCAGCACGATGGGCTTCTGGCTTTCGCGCTCCACGTAGATCACCTGGTCGATGCGGGCGGAGCCGTCCTCCTTCTCCTCCCACTTCTCGGTCTCCACGTGCAGGGAGTACGGCAGTTCCTGGTACAGCGCGATGAAGGCCTTCTCGCGGGTGATCTCGGCGGCCAGCAGGCGCTGCGGCAGGTCGGAGACCTGATCCTCGGGGAACATCCACGGGCCGGGCGAGACCAGCTTGCCCAGATGGGCCAGCAGGTCCTTGATCCCGTCGCCCTTCAGGGCGCTGATCATGAAGACATTGGTGAAGATGCCCTCGGCGTCCAGTTGGGCGGTGAGGCCCAGCAGCTTGTCGCGCTTGACCAGATCCACCTTGTTGAGCACCAGGATGGCCTGACGCTTGGTCTCCTTCAGCTTCTCGACGATGGCGCGGGATTCGTCGTCATAACCCTTGGCGGCATCGATCAGCAGGCAGATGTGGTCGGCGTCATTGGTGCCGCCCCAGGCGGCGGCCACCATGGCGCGCTCCAGGCGCTTCTTCGGCTGGAAGATACCGGGGGTATCCACCAGGACCACCTGGGCCTCGTCGACCATGGCGATGCCCATCACCCGAAAGCGGGTGGTCTGCACCTTGGGCGAGACGATGGAGACCTTGGTGCCCACCAGGGCGTTGACCAGGGTGGACTTGCCGGCATTGGGAGCGCCGACCACCGCCACGAAGCCGCAGCGCTGATCGGTTTCGGGAACTTCATTCATGACATCACCTGTTCCAGCAGCGCGCCGGCTGCCGCCTGCTCCGCCACCCGTTTCGAGGCACCGCGGCCCACGGCCGAGCCTACACCCTCGACACTGACCTCCATCAGGAAAATCGGCTCGTGCGGCGGACCTTCCTGGCCCAGCACGCGATAGGCAGGCAGCGGCTTGCCGCGCCCCTGGGCCCATTCCTGCAACCCGGTCTTGGCATCCTTGGGCGGCGCCAGCGCCTCTTCCATCAGCTTTTCCCAGCGCGACCGCACGAAGGACGCCGCCACGGCGAAACCGGCATCGGCGTAAAGGGCGCCGATCACCGCCTCGCAGGCATCGGCCAGGATGCCGGGATTGCCGCGCCCGCCGGCATCGTCCTCGCCCTTGGCCAGCACCAGATGGCGCGCCAGTCCGATCTCGCCCGCCACCCGGGCCACCGCCTCGCGCCGCACCAGGGCGGCATGGCGGCGCGCCAGGGCACCCTCGGCCTCGGCGGGAAAGCGATCGAACAGCATCTCGGCCACCACCAGCCCCAGCACGCGGTCGCCAAGGAATTCCAGGCGCTCGTAAGGGTCCGAGGTCCTGGAGCGGCGGCCCTGCTGCATGCTGGGATGGGTCAGGGCCTGGGTCAGGAGCTCGGGCCGCGCGAAAACGTGCCCGAGAACCGCGTGAAGGTCGGCGCCAGGGCCGGTCATCGCCTACTCGATCCCTTGAAGCAGGCGGGAATAGCGGATGGCCCAGGGCCAGCGCCACACTTCCCACAGGGCGGCGCTGCCGTCGCCCGAGAAGAACAGGATTTCGGCGCGGCCGACGAAATTCTCGGCCGGCACGAAGCCCACCTCGGACAGGAAGCGGGAATCCGCCGAATTGTCGCGATTGTCGCCCATCATGAAGTAGTGGCCGGGCGGCACCACGTATTCCATGGTGTTGTCGGCCGGGCCGTTGTCGCCCAGGAACTCGATGATCCGGTGCTTGCGGCCATTGGGCAGCGTCTCGACGTATTGCGGGGCGCGCAGGATGTTGCCGTCACGATCGCGCTCGACGAAATCCTCGATCCGCTTCCGGTCCACGGCGGTGCCGTTGATATGCAGGATGCCGGCCTTCACCTGGATGCGGTCACCGGGCAGGCCGACCACCCGCTTGATGTAGTCGATCCGGTTCTCCGGCGGCTTCTTGAAGACGATCACGTCGCCGCGCTCAGGGGAACGATCCATGATCCGCCCGCCGCCCGGCCCGATGCCGAACGGCATGGAATAGCGCGAGTAGCCATAGGCGTACTTGGAGACGAACAGATAATCGCCGATCAGCAGGCTGGGGATCATCGACCCCGAGGGAATGTTGAAGGGCTCGAAGGCCAAGGTGCGGACACCTCCGGCGATCAGCATGGCGTAGACGATGGTGCGGATCGTCTCGCCCATTCCGCCCGACTTGCCTTTAGACATGAATAGAGCCGCTTATCCCATTGAAATCAATGACACCACCTCCATAGGAGGCATACGGTGCCGCCGAGATCAAGCCAGCCTGCGCGTGCTATGTCAAGCCGCCCGGCCCTCTCCCGCAAGCGGGAGAGGGAGAAAACGGAGGCTCCCCCTCACCCGATTGCCCTGGCCTCGATGATCACCACGGCCTGGGCCAGGGGGTATTCGTCGGAGAGCGAGAGGTGCAGACAGGCGCGCATCCCGGTGGGAATCCGCCGCGCCAGAAGGGCGGCCGCGCCACCGCTCAGGGCCAGGCCCGGACGTCCCTCGCCGTCATTGATCACCTCGATGTCGCGCCAGCCGACGCCCTCCTTGCCCAGCGCCTTGACCAGCGCTTCCTTGGCGGCGAAGCGCTTGGCGTAGGTGGCGGCGCGCACCGGCCCGGCCCGGCTCTCCGCCTTGGCCCGCTCGCCTTCCGTGAAGACCTTGGCGATGAAGCGCTCGCCGAACCGCTCCAGGCTGTCCTCGATGCGGCGGATATCCACCAGATCGTTGCCGAGACCGATGATCATTGACGTGGCGCTCCCCAGGAATGGCCCGGGGGATGGTAGAGTCTCACCCGCCTGGGAACAAGCATACCGTCTTCTGGTCCGGCGGAAATCCGGCTACCCTCCGAGGCAACGAAACAATCGCCACAGGGAAAACGGACATGAACATCGAGAGCTTCATGCAAGGATACAAGGCCGCCTGGGAACGGCGCGATCCAAGCATGTTCGCGGCCCTTTTCCATGCCGAGGGGCGCTACCACAACACCCCCTTCCAGGTTCAGCACGGCCCCGCCGAGCTTGCCGAGTACTGGAAGCGGGTGCAGATGCAAGAAGACGTCCACGTCGCCTACGAGGTCCTGGCCAGCCAGGACGGGGCCGGCATCGCCCACTGGCATGTCACCTACCAGGTGGCGTCCGAGGAGTTGTTCCAGATCTGGGCCAAGTCGACCGGCACCGGCCTGCCAAACCGCAAGCCGGGCGACCCGTTGCCGCGCATGGTGCTGGACGGTGTCCTCCAGGCCACCTTCGCCGACGGCCTGTGCCAGGAAGCGCGCATCTGGTGGCACAGCATGCCCCAGGCAAATTAAATAAATCGGCACCGCCCATACTCCCTCCCCCACCACTTCGTGGCGGAGGGAGGGGGGCTCTAGCTTCCCCGCGCCTCGTCCATCAGGCGGCGCATGTGGCGGATGGAGGCGTCCAGACCGATGAAGATGGCCTCGCCCACCAGGAAATGGCCGATATTGAGTTCCATGATGGACGGGATGGCCGCCACCGGCTTGACCGTGTCGTAGGAGAGGCCGTGGCCGGCGTGGCATTCCAGGCCGATGGCCTCGGCATGGGCGGCGGCAGCCTTGATGCGGGAGAATTCGCGGTCACGCTCCTCGCCCTCGGCGTCGCAATAGGCGCCGGTATGCAGCTCGATCACCGGCGCGCCCAGCGCCTTGGAGGCGTCCAGTTGCTTGGGATCGGCCTCGATGAACATGGAAACCCGGATGCCGGCATCCATCAGCCGCCCGACCAGCGGCTTCAGGCTGGCGAACTGGCCGGCCACGTCGAGGCCGCCCTCGGTGGTGCGTTCCTCACGCTTTTCCGGCACGATGCAGGCGGCGTGCGGCCGATGGCGCAGCGCGATGGACACCATCTCCTCGGTGGCCGCCATCTCGAAATTGAGCGGCAGGGTAATCTCGTTGGCCAGACGCTCCATGTCGCGGTCGGAGATGTGGCGCCGATCCTCGCGCAGATGCGCCGTGATACCGTCGGCCCCGGCGGCGGCGGCCATGTGGGCGGCCCGCACCGGGTCGGGATGACGCCCGCCGCGGGCGTTGCGGATGGTGGCGACGTGGTCGATGTTGACACCGAGGCGCAGGCGGTTCATGGCCAAGCTACTCCAAAAGCGAATTACACTATTGGGCTATCGCCCAAACCCATCCGTGGCCAATGCCCCGGACCCCATTTTATTCATGAAGAAAGGGAATGGGGTTTGGGGCCCATGGCCCCGAGCGGGTATGGGCGGCAGCCCATGAATACTTAATTTCGCGCCCGATCCACCGAGTTGATGGCCGGAGTGGCCCTGAGGGCGGCGATGACGTTGGTCAGGTGCTTCACGTCGCGCACCTCGATGTCGATGAGCATCTCGAAGAAGTCGGTGGTGCGGTTGGTGATCTTGAGATTGGTGATGTTGCCCATGTTCTTGGCGATCACCGTGGAGATGGCCCCGAAGGCGCCGGGTTCGTTGGTCACCACCAGATCGATGCGACCCACATGGGCGTTGCTGTCCGCCTCGTCCCAGGCGAGGTCCAGCCAGCGCTCCGGCTGGTCGGCGAACTGCTCCAGGTTCTCGCAGTCGATGGTGTGGATGGTGACGCCCTTGCCGGTGCTGACGATGCCGACGATACGGTCGCCGGGCAGCGGATGGCAGCAGCCGGCGAAGTGCATGGCCATGCCGGGGATCAGGCCCTTGATGGGCACCGCGCCGGCCTTGTCCTTCTTGTCCGAGGAAGCCTTGGCCCCGCGCGCCTTCAGCGCCACCACGTTGTCGTTGCGGTTCGCCTGGGCCTTCAATTCGGGGAAGACGGTGGAGACCACCTCGCGGGCGGTCAGCGTGCCTTCGCCCACCAGGGCCAGCAGGTCTTCCGACGACGGCGCCTTGAAGATGCGCAGCACGCCGTCCAGGGCCTTTTCCGTGAACTCGTAGCCTTCCTGGCGGAAGCTGCGCACCAGGATGGCGCGGCCCAGTTCGGTGTACTGGGCACGCTGCTGGGTGCGGATGAAGCGGCGGATACGGGCGCGGGCCTTGCCGGTGACGACGAAGCGTTCCCAGGTGGGGTTCGGCGTCTGGGCCTTCGACGTGATGATGTCGACCTGGTCGCCGTTCTGCAGTTGGGTGCGCAGCGGCATGATGCGGCCGTTGACCTTGGCGCCGACGCAGGTGTCGCCCACCTGGGAGTGGACGGCATAGGCGAAGTCCACCGGACAGGCGCCGCGCGGCAGCGAGATCAGGTCGCCCTTGGGGGTGAAGCAGAACACCTGGTCGGAGAACATCTCCAGCTTGGTGTGCTCCAGGAATTCCTCGGGATTGGAGGCGTGTTCCAGGATGTCGAGCAGTTCGCGCAGCCAGCGGTACTGGCGGCCGTCGGTCATGTTGCCGCCGTCACCGCCGCCACCCTTGTATTTCCAGTGGGCGGCGACGCCCAGTTCGGCCACCTCGTGCATCTCGGAGGTACGGATCTGCACCTCGATACGGTGACGTTCCGGCCCGAACACCCCGGTATGCAGGGAACGGTAGCCGTTGGGCTTGGGCGTCGAGATGTAGTCCTTGAAGCGGTTGGGAACCATGGGGTACTTGGAGTGGATGACCCCCAGGGCCCGGTAGCAATCCTCGATATTTCCCACCGCGACGCGGAAAGCCATGATGTCGGACAGCTGCTCGAAGCCGACATTCTTCCTCTGCATCTTCTGCCAGATGGAATAGGGCGTCTTCTCGCGGCCCGAAACGATGGCCGTGATCCCCGCCTCGTCCAGGATGGAACGCAACTCGTCCAGGATACGGCCGATCAGGTCGCCCCCCTGCTCGCGCAGGAACGACAGGCGCGCCACGATGGAGCCGCGCGCATCCGGATGCAACTCGGCGAAGGCCAGGTCCTCCAGCTCCATCTTGATGCCCTGCATGCCGATGCGCTCGGCCAGGGGCGCGTAGATCTCCATGGTCTCCATGGCGATGCGGCGCCGCTTGTCGGGATTCTTGATGTAGTGGAGCGTGCGCATGTTGTGCATGCGATCGGCCAGCTTGACCAGCAGGACACGGATGTCCTCGCTCATGGCCAGCACCAGCTTGCGCAGGTTCTCGGCCTGCTTGGCGTGGTCCGACTGCAGCTCGATGCGGTTCAGCTTGGTGACGCCGTCCACCAGACGGCCGATCTCGCGCCCGAACAGCCGCTCGATCTCCTCCAGCGTCGCCGGAGTGTCCTCGATGGTGTCGTGCAGCAGGGCGGTAATGATGGACGAGGAATCCAGCCGGTACTTGGTCAGGATGCCCGCCACCTCGATGGGGTGGGAGAAATAGGGGTCGCCCGAGGCACGAAGCTGCGAGCCGTGCATCTTCATGGCGAAGACGTAGGCGCGGTTGATGGCGTCCTCGTCCGCTCCCGGATCGTAGGACTTGACGCGCTCGACCAGTTCGAATTGGCGCATCATCGCCACGTCACCTCACCTTCTCACCCTCCGAGTTTGTACGGGGAGCGACGGCGGGAAAAGAGGAAAAAGAAAAAACAAGGCCGCCCGCCCATCTTTCAAGATGGGAACGGGCGGCCTTGCATCACAGGTTTATTCGTCGCCGGCGTCCAGATCGAAATCGGCGCCCGAGTCGTTGATGGACATGCCATCCTCGATCATCTCGTCCTCGTTGGCGACGGTCTCGAAGGCCATGTCGCGGTCGGGGATGAAGCCCTCCATCTCGTCCTCTTCCGGCTCGTCCACTTCGACGTGCTTCTGGAGGCTCTGGATCAGGGCGTTCTGCAGGCCGTCCAGGGGCACGGTCTCTTCGGCGATCTCGCGCAGCGCCACCACCGGGTTCTTGTCGTTGTCGCGCTCCACCGTCAGCTTGGCTCCGGCGGAAATATCCCGCGCCCGCTGCCCGGCGATCAGCACCAGCTCGAAGCGGTTCGGAATCTTCAGTACACAGTCTTCAACCGTAACGCGCGCCATCGAAGATCCTTGTCTTTAGGCAATCTCGGAAAGAGACAGCTTATATCGTCGCTTACCCAAGGAAAGCAAGCC
>JAVBXM010000125.1 GCA_030824585.1 Phaeospirillum sp.
TGATGTTGGCGTCGGGATCGACCTCGTCGCGGATGCGGTTGGCGGCCTCGTCCACCTCGAACAGGGTCATGTCCATGCCGCCGGTGATGTTGATCAGCACGCCGCGCGCCCCCTTCATGGAGGTGTCGTCGAGCAGCGGATTGGAGATGGCGGCTTCGGCGGCGTCGATGGCGCGCTTGTCGCCCTCGGCCTCGCCGGTGCCCATCATGGCCTTGCCCATCTCGCTCATCACGGTGCGGATGTCGGCGAAGTCCAGGTTGATCAGACCGGGCATGATCATCAGGTCGGTGACGCCGCGTACGCCGGAATACAGCACGTCGTCGGCCATCTTGAAGGCATCGGCGAAGGTGGTGCGCTCGGTGGCGACGCGGAACAGGTTCTGGTTGGGGATGATGATCAGGGTGTCGACGAACTGCTGCAGTTCCTCGATGGCCGCCTCGGCGGTGCGCATGCGATGCGCCCCTTCGAAGTGGAAGGGCTTGGTCACTACGCCCACGGTGAGGATGCCCTGCTCGCGCGCGGCCCGCGCGATGACCGGCGCGGCGCCCGAACCGGTGCCGCCGCCCATGCCGGCGGTGATGAACACCATGTTGGCGCCGCCGATCTGGCCCAGGATTTCCTCCAGGCTTTCCTCGGCCGCGGCGCGGCCCACGTCGGGACGCGATCCGGCGCCCAACCCTTGCGTGACCTGATTGCCGAGCTGGATGCGGCGTTCGGTGCGGCTTTGGCCGAGCGACTGGGAATCGGTGTTGGCGACGATGAACTCGACGCCTTCAAGCCGCGACAAAATCATGTTGTTGACGGCGTTGCCGCCGGCACCGCCCACGCCCACCACGGTGATCCGGGGCTTGAGCTCCTGGTGAGCTCCGGGAAGGAAAGTCAGCATGTCCAGGTCCTCCGCGCTGTGTGGCCGATTCGTTGCCGGCCCGTTGAACTCGTAAATTCGTAAAACTCAGAAATTCCGCTTGAGCCACGAGCCGACACGGCCCCAGCCCGATGCACCCTCGCCGCGTGCCCCGGCCTTCTTCCCGCGCGACGGCGCGGGCGCGTGGACCAGGGCATAACGGATCAATCCGGCACAGGTCGAAAAGGCGGGCCCGCCGGTGGCCTCGGGCAGGCCGTGCAGCCCCATGGGCTTGCCCAGCCGCACCTGCTTGTCCAGCACCATGCCGGCCAGATCGCGGGCGCCCTGCATCTGGCTGGCGCCGCCGGTCAGCACCACGCGGCGCCCGGCCAGCTTGTCGAAGCCGCCCTGCTCGAGATGCGAGCGCACCAGCTCGAAGGTCTCCTCCAGCCGGGGCTGGATGATCTGGATCAGCATGGAACGCGGCACCTGGTTGGAGGCGCCGTCCTCGTCCTCGCCGACCAGCGGCACTTTCAGGATTTCGCGATCGTCGGAGGCCGAGGGGATCACCGAGCCGTACAGCGTCTTCAGCCGCTCGGCGTGCACCACCGGGGTGGACAGACCGCGGGCGATGTCGCTGGTCACATGGGCACCGCCCACCGCGATGACGTCGGTGTGGACCAACTGGCCGCCCAGGAACACCGCGATGGAGGTGGTGCCGCCGCCCATGTCGATGCAGGTGACGCCCAGTTCCTTCTCGTCCTCCACCAGGCAGGCCAGGCCCGAGGCATAGGGGCTGACCACGCGGGCCTCGATGTCGAGGTGGCAGCGGTTGACCACGGTGGACAGGTTGCGCACCGGCCCGATTCCGGCGGCGATGACGTGGATGGCCACCCCCAGGCGGTCGCCGAACATGCCGCGCGGATCCCGGATGCCTTCGTTGCCGTCGATGGTGTAATCCACCGGAATGGCGTGGATCAGCTCGCGGTCGGGGCTTTCGTGGTGGGCGCGGCCGTGCTCGAGCATGCGGCGGATGTCGGCCTCGTTGACGGCGTGGCCGTTCATGGCCACCTCGACCTTGACGTTGGCCGAGCCGGGATGGCCGCCCGAGATGTTGATGGCCACGGCGCGCACCTGATCGTTGGCCATTTCCTCGGCGGCCTCGACGGCGGCGCGGATGGAGGTTTCCAGCTCCTCCATGTCCACCACGGCGCCGTTGCGCATGCCGCGCGCCACCTGATGGCCGATGCCCACCATGCGCGGCGAGCCGTCGTCCTGGACCTTGGCGATGAAGCAGCACACCTTGGTGGTGCCCACGTCCAGCGCCGCGATGAGGCCGTTGCGTGCCGCCATGATCAGCGCTCCCTTCCAGGGGCGGCGGGCGGCGTGATCGAGGCGGTGTTGACCGCCGCCGGCTCGCGCTGGCTTTTCAGCACCAGACGGTCGGGTACCCGCAGGTCGATCATGGTGATCTGCTTGCCCGACAGGGCGCGGGTCTTCTCCAACTCGGCCAGGCGGTGCCAGGCGGCCTCGGTATCCAGTTCGGGCAGGCGGGCCTCCAGGCCCTTCTCCACGTCGTCCAGCTTGATGTTCCAGCGGCGGTTGCCCACCCGGATGGCCGCCTTGACGCGGGCGGCCAGCTCGGGCTCGGTGGCCAGCAGGGCGAACAGTTCGTCGGTGCGCGCCGGCGCGCCGTCGCCCACCACCAGGGGCAGGTCCTCGAAGCCTTCGATGGCGCCGGGGATGTTGTGGCCGTCGCGGTCCACCAGCACGAAGCGGCTGTCGGTCTGCCACAGGGCCACCGGCTGGCGCTCGACGATGGACAGGTGCAGCGAACCGGGCAGGCGGCGTTCGATGGCGGCGGCGCGCACGCTGGGCAGCGCCTCGACCCGCGCCCGGGCGGCGGCGATGTCGATCCCCAGGATGGGGTCGCCGTAGCGGGCGCCCAGGGCCGAGATCAACTGCTCGGCCGGGGTGCGGCGACGCCCCGAGACGGTGATGTCGGCCACCTGGAAGCCGGCCTCGGCGGTGGAGTTCAGGAAGGCCATGCCGGTGTCGTACGCCAGGCGCTGCGGCTTGCCGGAATGCCACAGGGCCAGCCCGCCCACGGCCAGGGCGGCGACCAGCAGGCCGGCGCCGGCCAGCTTCTGCAGCGGGCTGATGTCGAGGCGCAGGCGCGGCAGGCGGCGCTTGGACTTGGGCCGTGCCGGCGCGGCGGCGGCCGTCGCCGTCTGGCGCTTGGCCGAGATCTGGCGCGGCGCCCGGTGGACGCCGGGACGGTCGTCGGCGGTGATGACGATGTCGGAGGGGTTCAGTCGCATCGCGCCTCCTCCACCATCCACCGCACCAGCTCGGGGAAGGTGATTCCCTGGTAGGCGGCCATCTCAGGCACCAGCGAGGTGGCGGTCATGCCGGGCTGGGTGTTGACCTCCAGCATGACCAGCCGGGGCGCGGTGCCCGGAGTGGCGTCGTCGTAGCGCAGGTCGGCGCGGCTGACGCCTCGGCAGCCCAGGGCCTTGTGGGCGGCCACGGCCAGCCGGCAGGCCTCGGCGTAATCGGCCTCCGGGATGGGGGCGGGCATGATGTGCCGCGAACCGCCCGGCGCGTACTTGGCCTCGTAATCGTAGAAGCCGTGGTCCGAGGTGATTTCCAGCACGCCCAACGCCCGCTCACCCATGACCGCCACGGTCAGTTCGCGGCCGGGGATGAAGCTTTCCACCAGCACCTCGTCGGCGTCGAATGGCCAGCCGGGCAGCGGCGAAGGCTGGTTGTCGCGCACGATGAACACGCCGACCGACGAGCCTTCGTTGAGGGGCTTGACCACGAAGGGGCGCGGCAGCGGATCGGGGCCGTTGCTTTCGGCGCGGCTGATCACCCGGCCCTCGGCCACCGGGATGCCGGCACTGGCGAACAGGGCGCGGGCGAAAGCCTTGTCCATGGCCGCCGCCGAGGCCAGCAGGCCGGAATGGGTATAGGGCACGCCCAGGAGGTTCAGCACGCCCTGGACGCAGCCGTCCTCGCCGAAGCGGCCATGCAGGGCGTTGAACGCCACGTCGGGCTTGGTCTCGGTGATGGCGCGCACCAGCTCGGCCGGATTGCGGTTGCAATCCACCAGGGCGACCGCGAAGCCGGCCTGCTCCAGCGCCTTGGCGGCGGCGGCCCCCGAACGCAAGGACACGTCGCGCTCGGCCGAGGCTCCCCCCATCAGGACGGTGACGCGCTTGGCCTTGCTCATGACTTTTCGCTCCTGACGCCGATGCGGCGGATTTCCCAATGCAGGTCGACGCCGCTGGTCTCCCGCACCCGGCGGCGGACCTCTTCGCCCAGGTCCTCGATATCGGCGGCGGTGGCGTCGCCGGTGTTCAGCAGGAAGTTGCAGTGTTTCTCGCTGACCTGGGCGCCACCCTTGACCAGCCCGCGGCAACCGGCGGCGTCGATCAGTTTCCAGGCGCTGTGGCCTTCGGGATTGGCGAAGGTGGAACCGCCGGTGCGCACCTTGACCGGCTGGGATTCCTCGCGCGCCTTGGCGATCTCGGCCATGCGCGCCGCGATGTCGGCATGCTTGCCGGGACGGCCCTTCAGCGAGGCCGACAGGAAAATCCAGCCCTCGGGCACCGTGCTGCGGCGATAAGAAAAGCCCAACTCGCCGGGACCGAGAATCTGCAGGTTGCCCGCCCGGTCCACGGCCTGGGCCGAGACGGTGACGTCCTTCATTTCGCCGCCGAAGGCGCCGGCGTTCATGCGCAGCGCACCGCCGACGGTGCCCGGCACGCCCGACAGGAATTCCAGCCCGGCCAGCCCGGCGTCCTCGGCGGTGCGGGCGACGGTCAGGTCGAGCGCCCCCGCCCCGGCGGTGATGGTGTCGCCGCTGACGTCGATGGTGGCGAAAGGGCCGGTCAGACGGATCACCATGCCCGGGACGCCGCCGTCCCTGACCAGCAGGTTGGAACCGACGCCCACCACGGTGGCCGGCACCTCGGCGGGAAGGACCTCCAGCACGGCGATCAGGTCGTCCAGGTCGGCGGGGCGGAACAGCGCGTCGGCATTGCCGCCCACCCGGAACCAGGTGAAGGGCGCCATGGGCGCGTCGAAGCTCATCCGCCCCCGCACCGGGGGCAGGGCGTCGCGCCAGTCATGGTGCTTGCGCGCCGTCGTCATTCGGCGCCTCCCGGCGAGGGGTCGGGCAGGGCGGCCAGTTCGGCGGGCAGGGCGTGGGCCCAGGCGGTGATGTTGCCGGCCCCCAGGCAGACCACCATGTCGCCGGGGCCGGCCAGGGAATTGACCAGCGGCGCCAGGGCCTTGGGGTCGGAGAGCGGCATCACCCGGCGGTGGCCGTGCTCCTGCAGCCCCTTGACCAGCGAGGTCTTGTCGAAGCCTTCCAGGGGCTTTTCGCCCGCCGCGTAGACGTCGGCGACCACCACCATGTCGGCGTCGTTGAAGCAGGTGCAGAATTCGGCGAACAGGCTGGACAGGCGGGAATAGCGGTGGGGCTGGACCACGGCGATGACGTTGCCCTGGCAGGCGGAGCGGGCCGCCTTCAGCACGGCGGCGATCTCGACGGGATGGTGGCCGTAATCGTCGATGACGGTGACGCCCTTGGCCTCGCCGGTGCGGGTGAAGCGGCGCTTGACGCCCTTGAAGCCGCCCAGCGCCTTCTTGACCACGTCGTTGGCCAAGCCCAGTTCGTTGGCCACCGCGATGGCGGCCAGGGAATTCAGCACGTTGTGCTCGCCGTACATGGGCAGGAAGATGTCGGTGATGGTCCGGGTGGCGCCGGTGACGCGGTCGGTGATGACCACGTCGTAGCGGGCGCCCGTGATGTCCATGGTCAGGTTCTCGACCCGCACCAGGGCCTGGTGGTTGAAGCCGTAGGTCACCAGCTTGCGGTCGGGGACGCGGGCCACCAGGGCCTGGACCTCGGGGTGGTCGATGCACATGGCGGCGAAGCCGTAGAACGGGATGTTCTCGACAAAGGTGCGGAAGGCCTCGTGCAGCTTCTCGACCGTGCCGTAATGGTCCATGTGCTCGGGGTCGATGTTGGTCACCACCACGGCGGTGGACGGCAGCTTGATGAAGGAACCGTCGGATTCGTCGGCCTCGACCACCATCCACTCGCTGGCGCCCAGCCGCGCGTTGGTGCCGTAGGCGTTGATGATGCCGCCGTTGATCACCGTGGGGTCCAGATGGGCGGCGTCCAGCAGGGCCGCGATCAGCGAGGTGGTGGTGGTCTTGCCGTGGGTGCCGCCGATGGCGATGGCGGATTTGAGGCGCATCAGCTCGGCCAGCATCTCGGCGCGGCGCACCACCGGGACCAGCTTGGCGCGGGCCGCCTGGACCTCGGGGTTGTCGGCCTTGACCGCCGACGACACCACCACCACGCGGGCGTCGCCCAGGGCCTCGGCGGCATGGCCGATATGGACGCGGATGCCCATCTTGCGCAGGCGCTCGACGTTGTAATTGTCGGCGATGTCGGTGCCCTGGACCGAATAGCCCAGGTTGTGGAGGATCTCGGCGATGCCCGACATGCCGATGCCGCCGATGCCGACGAAGTGGATGGTGCCGATGTTCAGCGACATGGTGCGCATGGATTCAGGCTCCACTCATCTGGGGGATCAGCCCGACCACCAGGTCGGCCAGCGCTTCGGCCGCGTCGGGGCGGCCGGCGTTGCGGGCGCAGGCGGCGGTCCGCACCAGGGCTTCGGGCTGGGTGAACAGGGAGTCCAGACGGGCCGCCAGGGTCTCGGGGGTGAACGAGTCCTGCTGCATCAGCCAGGCGCCGCCGCAATCCTCGGCGGCGTGGGCGTTGGCGGTCTGGTGGTCGTCGATGGCGAAGGGATAGGGCACCAGGATGGCCGGCCGGCCCAGCGTGGTCAGCTCGGCCACGGTGGAGGCGCCGGCTCGGGCGATGACCAGATGGGCGCGGGCCAGACGCTCGGGAACGTCGGCGAAGAAGCTTTCCAAGGTGGCGTCGATGCCGGTGCCGGCATAGGCCCGGCGCACGCCGTCCAGGTCCTCGGGGCGGCATTGCT
The DNA here is from genome assembly GCA_030824585.1 of Phaeospirillum sp. Classification (GTDB taxonomy): domain Bacteria; phylum Pseudomonadota; class Alphaproteobacteria; order Rhodospirillales; family Magnetospirillaceae; genus Phaeospirillum. The sequence goes on from JAVBXM010000125.1 coordinate 6,874, forward strand.
GGGCGATACGGATGCGGGTGCGCAAGCCTTCGGGCAGGCGGGTCAGCGCCGCCGGGATCACCTCGGACAGCACGCGGGCGCCCTGGCTGCCGCCCAGCACCAGCAGGTCGATGGGCCCCTCGGCGCCGATCCCGGCATAGGCCTTGTCGCGGCTGGCCAGGATGGCGGCGCGTACCGGCATGCCGGTGTGGACCAGCTTGGGGGCCAGCCTGGCCTCCACGTGGCTGACCTCGGCGAAGGAGGTGGCGATGCGCTTTACCCGGGCGGCCAGCAGGCGGTTGGCGCGGCCCAGCACGGCGTTCTGCTCGTGAATGGCGGTGGGAATGCCGGCCAGCGAAGCCGCCGCCATGCCCGGCACCGAGGCGTAGCCGCCGAAGCCGATCACCGCCGCCGGGCCGATGCGTTTGAGGATGGAGCGGGCCTGGATCACTCCCAGGCCCAGTTCCAGGGCGGCGTGCAGGGCCGACAGCTTGCCGCGCCCGGCGATGCCGCCGGCCGAGATGCGGAAGGTTTCCAGCTTGCCCAGCGTCCCGCCATAGGCGGCGCCGCGTTTGTCGGTGATCAACGCCAGACGGTAGCCGCGCTCCAGCAGCACCGAGGCCAGGGCCTCGGCCGGGAAGACGTGGCCGCCGGTGCCGCCGGCGGCGAGCGCGATGAGGGTAGAGGTGCTCATGCCTCCATGCCCTCCCTGCCATAGCGGGTGCGGGTCAGCGCCAGCACCATGCCCATGCCCAGCGCCAGGGCGACCATGGACGAGCCGCCATAGGAGATGAACGGCAGCGTCATGCCCTTGGCCGGCATCATGCGCAGCGTCGAGGCCATGTTGACGATGGCCTGCAGGCCGAACTGCACCAGGAGGCCGGCGGTGGCCAGGACGACGAACAGGTTGTCCTCCTTGTGGATGCGCGAGAAGCCGCGCAGCACGATGAAGGCGAACAGCATCACCACGAACAGGCACAGCACCACGCCGAACTCCTCGCCGCCGACCGCCAGGATGAAGTCGGTATGGGCGTCGGGCAGCACCAGCTTGACCCGTCCCTCGCCAGGGCCGCGGCCGAACAATCCGCCGTTCTTGAAGGCGTTCAGCGCGGTGGTCACCTGATAGGCGCCGCTGCCCGACGGATCGAGGAACTTGTCGAAGCGCGCCTGGACATGGGGGAAGACGTAATAGGCGCCGATCACCCCGATGGGCGCCGCCAGGCCAAGGCAGATCACCAGGATCAGCGGCAATCCGGCCAGGAAGAACTGGGTGCCCCAGATGGCGGTCAGGATGGCGGTCTGGCCCACGTCGGGCTGGATCAGCAACAGGACGGCCACCACGCCGAACAGGGCGGTGGCGATCACGCGGCCGGGGAAGGCGGGGTCGAGGCGGGCCGAGGCGAACATCCAGGCCGAGACCACGGCGAACATGGGCTTGACGAATTCCGACGGCTGGATGGAGATTCCGGCCAGATTCAGCCAGCGCTTGGCCCCCTTGATCTCGCCGCCCAGCACCGGCACCAGCACCAGCAGGGCGATGGAGCCCAGCAGACCGACCACCGCCATGCGCCGCACCTGCTTGGGCGTCATCAGCGACACGGCCAGCATGATGGCGATGGCCGGGGCCAGGAAGACGAACTGGCGGCGCACGAAGTGGAAGCTCTGGGCGCCGATGCGCTCGGCCACCGCCGGGCTGGCCGCCATGGTCAGGATGGCGCCGACGGCCACCAGCAGGAACAGCGCCACGATGGTCCAGCGGTCCACGGTCCACCACCAGCGGCCCAGAACGGAGGTATCGGTGCGGCCGAAGGTGACGCTCATTTGTTTGCCCTCATGCGCCGGGCGTTCGCTCCGCTCACTAGGCTCCTCCGCTTCCCTCCTGCGCTTCGCTGCGTCGTCGCTCCGGGGCGCTCAACACGCCCGCGCTCCCTGCGGTCGCTCATGCCCCACCCCCGTCCGTGAAGGCCTGGACCAGTTCGCGGAAGGTGTCGCCGCGATGCTCGAACGAGGTGAACTGGTCCCACGAGGCGCAGGCCGGCGACAGCAGCACCACCGCGCCGGGGACGGCATCGGACACCGCCAGGTTGCGGGCGGCGGCCACCGCCTTGTCCAGGGTGCCGCAACGGGTGTACCGCACCTTGCCGTCCAGGGCGGCGGCAAAGGATTCGGTGGCCTCGCCGATCAGGAAGGCGTGCTGGACGCGGCCGAAATGCTTTTCCAGCGAGGCGATGCCGCCTTCCTTGGCCTGGCCGCCGAGAATCCAGTAGACGTGGTCGTAGCAGACCAGGGCCTTTTCCACCGCGTCGGCGTTGGTGGCCTTGGAATCGTTGATCCAGTCGATGCCGTGATCGCTGCCCACCAGTTCCTGGCGATGGCCGAGGCCGGGATAGGTGGCCAGGGCGGCGGCGATCACCTTGGGGGCGATGCCTTCGGCCCGCGCGGCGGCATAGACGGCGCAGGCGTTCTGCCAGTTGTGGCGGCCGGGCAGGCTGGCGATGTCCTTCAGGTCGCAGACCGGCTTGGCGTTGTCGAGCAGCACGCCGTCGGGGGCGGAAACGCCCTCGGACAGCACGGATTCCACCGAAATCCTCACCACCCGGATGCCCATGCGCGACAGCTCGGCGACGATGGCGCGGCAGGGGCCGTCATCGACGCCGATCACCGCGGCGCCGCCCGGGGTCAGGTAGTCGAACACCCGGCGCTTGGCGGCGATATAGCCGGTCATGCCGCCGTGGCGGCCCAGATGGTCGGGGGTGACGTTGAGCAGGACGGCGACGCCCAGCTTCAGGCTGTTGGTCAGCTCCAACTGATAGGAGGACAGCTCCAGCACATAGCGCCCGTCGCCCGGCAATTCGGGCAGGTCCAGGGCCGGGGTGCCGAGATTGCCGCCGGCGGCGGTGGGAACGCCGGCCTCGGCCAGCACATGGGCCAGCAAGGTGGTGGTGGTCGACTTGCCGTTGGTGCCGGTGACGGCCAGGATGCGACTGCCCGCCTTGGCCAGGGCCAGCAGCTCGACGTCGCAGACCAGCGGCACGCCGGCCGCGCGGACCCGCTCCGCCACGGGATGGGGCTGGGGATGGGTGTGGGCGATGCCGGGGCTCCACACCACCAGATCGGCCTTCTCCAGGGGAATCTGGGCGGGATCGCGGATGGGGATGCCGGCCTCGGCGGCGGCCTTGCGGCCCGCCTCGCTGTCGTCCCAGGCCATCACGCCGGCGCCCGCCGCCAGCAGGGCGCGCGCCGTGGCGGTCCCGGACTTGCCCAGGCCCATCACCAGAACGCGCTTACCTTTGAGGAAGGGGACGGGAATCATGACCGGCTTACCTCAACGCAGCTTCAGGGTGGCCAGCCCGGCCAGGGCCAGGATGGTGGCGATGATCCAGAACCGGATGACCACGGTCGGCTCGGCCCAGCCCTTCTTCTCGAAGTGATGGTGCAGCGGCGCCATGCGGAACACCCGCTTGCCGGTCAGCTTGAACGAGGCCACCTGGACGATCACCGAGACGGTTTCCAGCACGAACAGGCCGCCGACGATGCCCAGCACCAGCTCGTGCTTGGTCACCACGGAAATGGCGCCCAGCGCGCCGCCGAGAGCCAAACTGCCGGTGTCGCCCATGAACACCATGGCCGGCGGCGCGTTGAACCACAGGAAGCCCAGGCCGGCGCCCACCAGGGCGCCGCAGAACACCGCCAGCTCGCCCGAGCCCGAGACGTAGTGGATCTGCAGGTAGTTGGCGAAGACGGCGTGGCCGACCAGATAGGAGATGATGGCGAACACCCCCGAGGCGATCATCACCGGCACGATGGCCAGCCCGTCCAGGCCGTCGGTCAGGTTCACCGCATTGCCGGCGCCGACGATGATGAACACCGCGAAGGGCAGGTAGAACCACGACAACTGCAGCAGCACGGTCTTGAAGAACGGCACCGCCAGGGCGCCGGCCAGGGGTTCGCGCTGCAGGCTCAGGACCCAGATGGCGGCGCCCAGGCCGATGGCGATCTCGGCCACCAGCTTGGTCTTGCCCGGCACGCCCTTGGGGTTCTTCTTGGACACCTTCAGGTAGTCGTCCCAAAAGCCGATCAGGCCGTAGCCCAGGGTGACCAGCAGCACGATCCACACATACTGGTTGCGCAGGTCGGCCCACAGCAGGGTCGAGACCGAGAGCGCCAGCAAGATCATGAAGCCGCCCATGGTGGGCGTGCCCTTCTTGGTCAAAAGGTGCGATTCCGGGCCGTCGGCGCGGATGGGCTGGCCCTGCTTTTGCCACTGGCGCAGCCAGGCGATGATCCGCGGGCCCACCAGGAAGGCGACGATCAGCGCGGTCAGCACCGCGCCGCCCGTCCTGAAGGTCAGGTACTTGAACAGGTTGAACAGCGGAACCTGATCGGCCAGGGGGTAGAGGAAATTATACAGCATTCAGCGGCCCCCTTCGGCCAAAGCGTTGACCACACGTCCCATCCGGCTGCCCGCCGAACCCTTGACCATCACCACGTCGCCGGGCCGCAGGGCCGCCTTGACCAGCAGGGCGACGGCGTCGGAATCGGCGGCGTGGCCGCCCCGGCGTTCCTCGGCCAGGGCCTGGTGCAGGTGGCTGGTCAGCGTCCCGGCGGTGAACACCAGGTCGATGTTCCAGCTTTCGGCGGCCTGGGCGATGCAGGCATGCAGGGCCGGGCCCTGGGGCCCCAGTTCCAGCATGTCGCCCAGCACGGCGATGCGCCGCCCGCCCTTGGCGGGCCGCACCGAGGCGAGCGTCGCGATGGCCGCCTTCATGGACACCGGCGAGGCGTTGTAGCTTTCGTCGATCAGCTCGAAGCTGCCGCCGTCGATCTCGACCCGGCGGCGCTGGCCGCGTCCCTTGGGCGCCGCCATGCCGGCCAGGGCCATGGCGCCCAGGTTGACGTCGGCGCCCAGCGCCTCGACCGCCAGCAGCACGGCCAGCGAATTCATGGCCCATTGCCGTCCGGCGACGCCGACCCGGTAGGACAGCGGCTGGTCGGCCAGCAGCGCGAAGACCGCCGTGGACTGGGGGTCGACGGCGCAATCCAGCAGGCGGGCGGTGGCTTCGATGTGGTTGCCGAAGGTGCGGATATCCCCGATGCCGGCCTGGGCGGCCGCCTCGGCCAGGAAGGCGAAATGGCTGTTGTCGCGGGGCAGCACGGCGGTGCCGCCGGCCTCGATGCCGTCGAAGATCTCGGCCTTGGCGGCGGCGATCTCGGCGGTGGAGCCGAAGAACTCCATGTGCACCGCCTCGACGGTGGTGATCACCGCCACGTGCGGGCGCACCATGCGGACCAGCGGGGTGATCTCGCCGGGATGGTTCATGCCGATCTCGAAAATGGCGTATTGCACGGCGGCGGGCATGCGGGCCAGGGACAGCGGCACGCCCCAATGGTTGTTGAAGCTGCCGACGCTGTAATGGGTGGTGCCCTGGTCGGACAGGGCCAGGGCCGCCATCTCCTTGGTGCCGGTCTTGCCGACGCTGCCGGTGATGGCGACGATGCGGGCATGGTTGCGGGCCCGCGACGCGACGCCCAGGTCCTGCAGCGCCGCCATGGTGTCCCTGGCCAGCAGCAGGGGGGCGTCCTCGCCGGTGCCCGTGGGCAGCTTGTGGACCATGGCGGCGGCGGCGCCGTTGGCCAGGGCGGCGGCCACGTGGTCGTGGCCGTCGTGGTTGGGGCCTTCGAGCGCGATGAACAGGTCGCCGGGCTCGACGGTGCGGCTGTCGATGGAGACGCCATTGGCGTCCCAGGCGGGGCCCGAGGGCGTGCCCCCTACGGCGGCGGCGGCTTCGGCCGAGGTCCACAGCGGGCGGATCATGGCGCGCCTCCGTCGGCGAGACGAACCGCGTCGCGGGCTTCCTCGGCATCGTCGAAGGGCAGGACGGCGGCACCGACGATCTGGCCGCGTTCGTGGCCCTTGCCGGCGATCACCAGCACGTCGCCCTTCTGCAGGCCGGAGACGGCGGCGCGGATGGCCTCGCGGCGGTCGGCGATCTCGATGCCGGCCGGGCACTGCCCCCGGACGGCGGCGCGGATGACGGCCGGGTCCTCCGAGCGGGGATTGTCGTCGGTGACGATCATGGCGTCGGCCAGGCGGCAGCCGATGGCGCCCATCAGCGGGCGCTTGCCCGGGTCGCGGTCGCCGCCGCAGCCGAAGACGGCGACCAGACGGCGGCCGGCATGGGGGCGCAACGCCTTCAGCACCGTCTCCAGGGCGTCGGGGGTGTGGGCGTAATCCACGTAGACCGGGGCGCCGTTGGCGCGCTCGGCCACCTTCTGCAGACGGCCGGGCACGCCCTCCAGGTGCTCGAGGGCGGCCAGGGCGGCGTCGGTGCCGGCGCCGCAGGCCAGGGCGAGACCCAGGGCGGCCAGGGCGTTGTCGGCCTGGAAGCGGCCGGCCAGCGGCAGGCGGATGGTGACGGCCTTGCCCAGGATTTCCAGGTCCAGGTCCTGGCCGCGGGCGGTGGGCTTTGCCTCGATCAGGCGCAGGTCGGAGGCGGCCCGGCCATAGCCCAGCACCGCGATGCCGCGCTTGGCGCACAGTTCGACGGCGCGGGGCGCCAGATCGGAATCGGCGTTGATCACGGCGGTGGCGCCCTCGGGCAGCACCTCGGCGAACAGCCGCAGCTTGGCCTCGGCATAGGAGGCCATGTCGGCGTGATAGTCGAGATGGTCCCGCGTCAGGTTGGTGAAGGCGGCGGCGGCCAGCGCGACCCCGTCCAGCCGGTGCTGGTCGAGGCCGTGGCTGGAGGCTTCCATGCAGGCGTGGGTGACGCCCATGCCGGCCAGCCTGGCGAGGTCGGCGTGCAGTCCGGCCGGATCGGGGGTGGTCAGCCCGCCGGAATTGTCCCAGCCCGGCGCGATGATGCCCAGCGTGCCGATGGCCGCCGAGACATGGCCCAGCCGCGCCATGATCTGGCGGAAGAACTCGGCGGTGGAGGTCTTGCCGTTGGTGCCGGTGACGGCGGCCATGACCTTGGGCTGGGCACCGTGGAAGGCCGAGGCCATCAGGGCGAAACGGCGGCGGGGATTGGCGTCGGTGACCAGGGCCACCTCGGGCGGCACCTGGACGTGGGAGCCCTCGGGCAGCAGCACGGCCACCGCGCCGGCGGCGATGGCGGCGGGGATGAAGGCGCGGCCGTCGGCCTTGGCGCCGGGCAGGGCGGCGAACAGATAGCCGGGCGCGACCTGACGCGAATCGGCGGTCAGACCGGTGATGTCCATGTCGCGGATGGGCACGGTGGCCGTCATGTCACTCAACCGCCGCAACTTCACGGCCTCCTCCGGTGCGGGCGATTCCCTTGGTCCCGGTGGACGGGGGAATCGGCAGGGTCTTGGGCATCAGCCCCAGCAGCGGCGCGATCTGGGCGATCACCCGGCCGGCGGCCGGGGCGGCGGTCCAGCCGGCGGTGATGAAGCCGAAGGTCTGCTTGGTGGCCTGGGGCTCGTCGATCATCATCAGCACCGCGTAGCGCGGGGCATCCATGGGGAAGGCGGCGATGAACGACGACAGCACCGCCTTCTTGCGGTAGCCGCCGTTGCCGACCTTCTCGGCGGTGCCGGTCTTGCCGCCCACCTCGTAGCCGGGAACGTCGGCCTTCTTGCCGGTGCCTTCGGTGACCACCATGCGCATCAACTGGCGCATGCTTTCCGAGGTCTTGGGCTTGACCACCCGGATGGCGGGCACCGCGTCGCCCGGCGCCCGGGCCAGCAGGGTCGGCGCGTGGTATTCGCCGCCGTTGACCAGGGCGGCGGTGCCGGCCAGCAATTGCAGCGGCGTCACCGACAATCCGTGCCCGAAGGAAATGGTGACGGTGTTGATCTCGCGCCAGGGGGAGGGGACCAGCGGCCCGCCCACCTCGGGCAGTTCCAGCGGCGGGGATTGCAGCATGCCGATGCGGCCCATGAAGGCGCGCTGCGCCTCGGTGCCGGCGTCCAGCGCCATGCGGGCCGAGCCGATATTCGAGGAGTGGATGAGGATTTCCGGAATGGTCAGCCAGCGGTTCAGGGCGTGGTCGTCGTGGATGGTGTGTCCGGCGAAGACCAGGGGCTTGCTGGCGTCGAAGCTGGAATTCAGGTTGGCCTTGCCGTGGTCCAGCACCATGGCGGTGTTGAACAGCTTGAAGGTGGAGCCCATCTCGTAGGCGCCCTTGGTGGCGCG
>JAVBXM010000083.1 GCA_030824585.1 Phaeospirillum sp.
GCCGCCGCCGTCGAGGAACAGAACGCCGCCACCCAGGAAATCGTCCGCAACGTGCAGGAAGCCGCCAACGGCAATCACGAGGTGACCAGCAACATCACCGAAGTGTCGTCGGCCGCCCGGATGACCGGCGAAATGGCGTCCAACATGTTCAAGGTGGCGGAAGACCTGGAGGAATCCGGCACCAGCCTGGGCAAGCACGTGGAAACCTTCCTCGGCAACGTCAAGACCATATAGATCGGCCGGCCGGCCGATCTATATTGAACCGGGGACCTTGTCTGAACGCCGCATGAACCGGCGGTTCAGCTCCGGTTGGGGCGGCCTGGGGCACACTGTCTCCAGTTGAATGCCTCACCCAACCGGAGACACCGCCATGTTGACCAAGACCGCCCTGATCGCCGCCACCGCCGCCACTCTCGCCCTGACCCCGGTCGCCCAGGCCAAGGATAAGCCGGCCGGCGACATCCTGCCCCCTGCCGTCATCCTCAACCAGATGGTGGCCGACGGCCACGATCTGCGCGCCCTCGACCGCGACCACGGACGCTATGTCGCCACCGTACGGGCACCGTCCGGCCAGTTGGCCACCTTCGCGGTGGACGCCCGCACCGGCGAGCTTTTGCCCGAAGCCGCCCGCCTCAGTTCCGACACCACGCCGGAAGCCGGCGCCGACGCGGTCAAGGCCATGCTGGCCGCCGCCGAGCAGGGCCACTGGAACCTGTCGGAACTGGAATGGAAGAACGATGGCTATGTGGTCGAAGCCCGTGACGACAGCGGCGCCAAGGCCCACTTCCAGGTGGACCCGGCCACCGGAACGGTGACCAGGGCCACCCATCGCTGAAGCCGGAACCGAAACGGACGTCCGGGGCCATGACGGCCCCGGCGCGCCGCTATTCCGTGCGTCCCACCACCTGCATCCTGACCGGCACGGCGCCCTGGTAGCTCATGTGCAGCCGCTTGGCCGCCGCCCGCGACAGGTCGATGGAGCGGCCCGGCACATAGGGGCCGCGATCGGTGACCACCACGATCACCGATTTCTTGCGGTCGGGCCGCGACACCTCGAGCAGCGTGCCGAACGGCAATGTCGGATGGGCGGCGGTCAATGCCTTGGGATCGAACTTTTCGCCACTGGCGGTCCGGTTGCCGTTGAAGCCCGGCCCGTACCAGGAAGCGATGCCGTAGCTCTCGCGCCCCAGGGCAGCCGCTCCAGCCATCTCCGCCGAAACCGGAAGAGACGTGGCCGCCACCAGGACAGCGGCCAATGCCGCGATCTTGATCGCTTTCATCGTGTCAGTCCTGCGTCCTGCCTGCATTGAAGTGCGGGGCATTCTGCCCAGGCTTTTCCTAACATGAGCGAAGGGGATACAGGACTAAGAATGAGATGTAAATATATCTTACACCACATTTACAATTCATTAGTCCATCAGTTGGTCATGCCGATCACCCGCAGGGAGACAAAAGCCGTCCCCTCGCCAATCATGCCCAGGCGCCGAGCGGCCGCCTCGGACACGTCGAGCACCCGGCCACCGCCCGGACCGCGATCATTGATGCGGACCACGACGCTCTTGCGATGCTCCGGCCGGGAAACCTCCACCAGGGTGCCCATGGGCAGGGAGGGATGGGCCGCCGTCAGGTCGGCGGGGTCAAACCGCTCGCCGCTGGCGGTATGACGGCCGCGATACTTGGCTCCATACCAAGACGCCATGCCGGATGCATGAGAATCACTATGAAGAAAGGCAATATCACTGGCAAAGCATTCAAACACCGTGAGCATGACCACACAGGATACTATTGACTTTATACATATGCTTTTCAGCATGCACATTGTGAAATCCTTCACACATTCTCTCGACATCCTCCACATTCATAACCTAAGCCTTTCCGAGGCACCGTGAGACTCATCACAGTTCCAGATGAAGCGAAAAGCGGTAAGCCCTTGCCCAATACCCCCCGGATGGGGCATGTTTCCTCTCTTTCCCAATGTTTTTCGGGCGGATCGAGATCGTCATGGCCGAGCGCGTTTATCTCTACGACACCACCCTGCGCGATGGCGCGCAGACTCAGGGAGTGGATTTCTCCGCCGCCGACAAGGTGCGGATCGCGCGCGAGCTGGACCGGATCGGTATTGATTATGTCGAGGGCGGCTGGCCGGGGGCCAATCCCACCGACGACGCCTTCTTCGCCGACCCGCCCACCTTCAAGCGCTCGCGCCTGACCGCCTTCGGCATGACGCGGCGCGCCGGGCGCTCGGCCGACAACGATCCGGGGCTCAACGCCCTGCTGGTCACCCCGGCCCGCGTCGCCACCATGGTGGGCAAGAGCTGGGACTTCCAGGTCACCGTGGCGCTCGGCATCGAGCTGGACGAGAACCTGCGCATGGTCGGCGATTCGGTGAAGCACGCCCTGACCAAGGTCGAGGAGGTGATGTTCGACGCCGAGCATTTCTTCGACGGCTACAAGGCCAACCCGGCCTATGCCCTGTCGGCGGCCAAGGCCGCCTATGATGCCGGCGCCCGCTGGGTGGTGCTGTGCGACACCAACGGCGGCACCCTGCCCCACGAGATGCGGCGCATCGTCGGCGAGGTGATCAAGGGCGGCATCCCCGGCAGCCACCTGGGCGTCCACTGCCACAACGATTCCGACACGGCGGTCGCCAACTCGCTGGCCGCCGTCGAGGCCGGCGTGCGCCAGATCCAGGGCACCCTGAACGGCCTGGGCGAGCGCTGCGGCAACGCCAACCTGATCTCCATCATCCCGGCCCTGATGCTGAAGATGGGTTTCGACACCGGCATCGCGCCCGAGGACCTGAAGAACCTGGTCTCGGTGTCGCGGGCGCTCGACGAGGTGCTGGACCGTACCCCGGCCCGGGGCCAGCCCTACGTGGGCAAGTCGGCCTTCGCCCACAAGGGCGGCCTGCACGTCTCCGCCGTGGCCAAGGACCCCAAGTGCTACGAGCACGTGGACCCGGCCTCGGTCGGCAACGTGCGCCACATCGTCATGTCCGATCAGGCGGGCCGCTCCAATCTGGTGGCGCGCATGGCCGAGATCGGCGTCGACCTGGAGCACGTCAGGAAGGACGGCCTGATCCGGGTGGTCGAGCAGATGCAGGTCACCTTCGACGCCCGCGAGGCCACCGATCTGGTGGACCTGGTCAAGCGCCTGGAGCACGAGGGCTATGCCTACGACCAGGCCGCCGCCAGCTTCGAGCTGCTGGTGCGCCGCGCGCTCGGCGAGGTGCCGGAATACTTCACCCTGGAACGCTACCGCGTGATCGACGAGCGCCGCCGCAACGCGGTGGGCGAATGGATCACCCTGTCGGAAGCCACCGTCAAGGTCGAGGTGGGCGGCACCGAATACATGGAAGTGGGCGAAGGCACCGGCCCGGTCCACGCCTTCGACGTGGCGCTGAGGAAGGTGCTGACCCGGGTCTATCCGGCGCTGACCGCGCTCGAGCTCAAGGATTACCGCGTCCGCATCACCGAAAGCACGGTGGGCACCGCCGCCAGGACCCGCGTCACCATCGAGAGCGAGGACGACAAGGGTCATCGCTGGACCACGGTGGGCGTGCACACCAACGTGCTGGAAGCCTCGCTGGAAGCCCTGCAGGATTCCATCACCTTCATGCTGTTCCATTTCAAAGACGCCGAATGAGCGGTCCCGCCGTCATCCTGGTCCGGCCGCAACTGTCCGAGAACATCGGCACCGCCGCGCGGGCCATGCTCAATTGCGGCCTGACCGACATGCGCATCGTCGCCCCGCGCGAGGGCTGGCTCAACGAGAAGGCCATCGCGAGCGCCTCGGGCGCCGACCGCGTCCTGCTGTCAGCCAAAATCTTCGAGCAGACCAAGGACGCCGTGGCCGACCTCAACCGGGTGTGGGCCACCACGGGCCGCGACCGCTACATGACCAAGCCGGTGGACACCCCGCGCGAGGCCGCCGCCCACATGCGCGCCGCCGAGACCGAGGGATTGCGGTTCGGCGTGCTGTTCGGCCCCGAGCGCACCGGCCTGGAGAACGACGACGTGGCGGTGGCCGATACCGTGCTGACCGTGCCGCTCAATCCCGAGTACTGCTCGCTCAACCTGGCCCAGGCGGTGCTGCTGATCTCATACGAATGGCATCAGTGCGGCGTCGAGGGCTCGCTGCCGCCCATGACCAAGGGATCGGAAGGCCCCGCCTCCAAGGAAAAGCTGATCTTCTTCTTCGAGCACCTGGAGCGCGAGTTGGACGCCTGCGGCTTCCTGCGGGTGCAGGACAAGCGTCCGGTGATGGTTCGCAACATCCGCAACATGTTCCAGCGCGCCAACCTGACCGGACAGGAGATCCAGACCCTGCATGGCATCGTCCATGAACTTGTGACCTACCGGCACAAGAAGGAAAAACTGGAGTCTTCCTAGACTACGGTTTTCCACATCAGCCAAATTCCATATGTGGATCACCGTAATTGTTGTCCCTACCGGTGCTTGACTATTAGTTCCTCCCAATAACGAAAAAATATTCGTAATTCAGGGGGCACTCATGCTGCAACGCATCAGGTTCGGCGCTCGTCTATCCGTATTGCTGATTATCGCCGTATCGTTACTGTCGGCGGTCGGCGCCGCCGGCATGCTGGGCGGCAAACGCGTCGCCGGCGGCATCGAGGCGGTCTATGGCGAGCGAGTGGTTCCCATGGGCCAACTGGCCCGCATGCTGGATTCCGTCCACCGCATCCAGGGCGCCGTCGCCACCGTGATGCAGAGCGAAAGCCGGCTGACCCTCGAACGCATGTCCAAGGATATCGAGGTGCTGGACGCCGAGGCGGACGGCTTGTGGAAGGCCTATGCCTCCGACAGCCGCAGCGCCGAGGAAAAGGTCCTGGGCGCCACCTTCCAGTCGGCCTTCGGGGGGTACCGCCAATCCTACCGGCTGACCCTCAAGCAGTTCGGCGACGGCGACGCCTTCGGGGCCCGCGAGACCATGGCCGAGGAGACCACCGGCCGCTACAACGAGGCCACCGCCGCCTTGCGCGCCCTGATGGACAAGGAGATCGGCCTGGCCCGGGACGAATTCCTCTCGGCCATGGACACCTACCGCTCCACCAGCGCCGCCTCGGCCTGGGTGATCGCGCTGGGCGTGCTGGCCCTGGCCGGCCTGACCCTGGCGGTGACCCGCTCCATCACCGTGCCGGTGAAGGACGCCATCGGCACCATGGGACGGCTGGCCGGCGGCGATACCCAGGTGACGGTGACCGGCACCGGCCGCCGCGACGAGATCGGCGACATCGCGCGCGCCGTCCAGACCTTCAAGGACCACGCCATCGAGGTGGAATCCCTGCGCCGCAGCCAGTTGGAGGCCGAGCGCAGCGCCAGCGAGGAACGCCGTCTCGCCCGGGTGCGCATGGCCGACGAATTCGATTCCACCGTGCGCGGCGTGGTGGACTTCGTCACCACCGCCTCGGCCCGTATGGAAGAGGCCGCCCACACACTGCAGGACATGACCCAGTCGGCCGGCCGCGATGCCGCCGCCGTGGGCCAGGCGGCGAAGACCGCCTCGTCCAACGTGGATTCGGTGGCCGCCGCCGCCGAGGAGTTGACCGCCTCCATCGCCGAGATCAGCCGGCAGGTGAGCGAGTCCACCTCCATCTCGCGCGAAGCCGTCGAGGAATCCGAGCGGACCAACCGGATCATGTCCGGGCTGTCCGACGCGGCGGCGCGCATCGGCGACGTGGTGCGGATGATCAACGCCATCGCCGCCCAGACCAACCTGCTGGCGCTCAACGCCACCATCGAGGCGGCCCGGGCCGGGGAAGCCGGCAAGGGCTTCGCCGTGGTGGCCGGCGAGGTCAAGGGGCTGGCCAGCCAGACCGCCAAGGCCACCGAGGAGATTTCCGAGCAGATCGCCGCCATCCAGGCCGAAACCGGCAAGGCGGCGGGCGCCATCGGCCATGTGGGCGAGGTCATCGAGCGCATGAGCCGCATCGCCGACGCCATCTCCCAGGCGGTGGAACAGCAGGCCGAGGCCGGCCGCGAAATCGCCCGCAGCGCCGAGCAGGCGGCACGCGGCACCAGCGACGTCACCCGTGGCCTGGGCGATGCCGTGGGCGCGGTCTCGGCCGCCGGCGCCTCGTCGTCCGAGGTCCTGGGCACGGCGCGGCAATTATCGGGCGGCGCCGCCGACCTCAGCCGGGCGGTCGAGGGCTTCGTGGCCAAGATTCGGGCTTGAAAAACCTTGGGCGATCCGTATAGTGCGCCCCTTCTCCTCCCGAGAAAGCGGGTGGCCGGCCGTTTGGCGCGCCCACCCCTCCCCGTCCCCTGGGGCGGATCAGGACTATCGGGACAAACGCCAATAGGCTGATCAATTCGGCCAAAAGGAAGACCATGAGCAAGCGTATTGAAGCCAAGTACAAGATCAACCGCCGCCTGGGCGCCAACCTGTGGGGCCGCTCCAAGTCCCCGCTGAACCGCGGCAAGGAGAACCCTCCCGGCCAGCACGGCCAGCGCCGCAAGAAGCCGTCCGATTTCGGCACCCAGCTGATGGCCAAGCAGAAGCTCAAGGGCTACTACGGCAACATCAGCGAGAAGCAGTTCCGCCGCCTGTATGACGAGGCCGTGCGCCGCCGTGGCGACACCTCCGAGAACCTGATCGGCCTGCTGGAGTGCCGCCTGGACGCGGTGGTCTATCGCCTCAAGTTCGCCCCCACCCCGTTCGCCGCCCGCCAGTTGGTCAACCACTGCCACATCCTGGTGAACGGCAAGCGCGTCAACATTCCGTCCTATCGCGTCAACGAAGGCGACGTGATCTCGGTGAAGACCAAGTCCAAGGACATGGCCTTGATCCTCGAGGCCGCCCAGTCGGGCGAGCGCGACGTTCCCGACTACATGGAAGTCGACCACAAGGAGATGAAGGGCAAGTTCGTCCGCATTCCCAAGCTGGGCGATGTCCCCTATGCCGTGCAGATGGAGCCGAACCTGGTCGTCGAATTCTATTCGCGCTAAGGTTTGCCCTTCTTCGAGACGATGCGGCCCGGAGGCGACTCCGGGCCGTTGTTCTTTGTGCTGTTGCCGAAGAACTTTCCCGCACAAGTAGATTCAGCTATATTGACGCATGATTGGACTCTCGGCGAAGGCCGTCGTGCGACACCTCAAGGTGCTGATCGTCGAAGACAACGTGGCCGACGCGCGACTGCAGCAATTCGCGCTGGGAGCCCAGGTGTTCGACTGCGCCATAACCTGGGTCGACACCATCGACGGGGCGGTGGACCACTTTCACGAGCGGATCGAGCGGACGGGCGGCGGCGATACCGACGTGGTGCTGCTCGACGGCCAGGTGGGAACCGAGGACGCCTCGGAACTGCTGATCTACATGAAGCTCGACCCGCTGCTGAAGGACATTCCGGTCATCGTCACGACGGGCTCCCAGGACCCGCACAAGCACCGGGGCTGGATCGCCCAGGGCGCCGAATCCATCATGCAGAAATGCTTCGAGATCGAGGATTTGGAAAGCGGCCTGTCGGCGCTGGAGGTCTATGCCCGCGAGACGTAAAGGCCCTGCCATCCCGAGTACATGCGAGGGATCTCCGCTTGGCACTGCCGGACCAACGCGGAAAAGTCCATCCAGACTGAGATCCCTTCTCCCGCCGGTCGAAGGGCATGATAATGAGCCCCAAGCAAAACGGCCCGGAATCGCTTCCGGGCCGCCTGTCTCTGATCGGGCGGACGCTTAGGCGCCGGCGACGCCCTTGTCGGCCATCAACTGCTTCAGCTCGCCCGATTCGGCCATCTCGCGCACGATATCGCAGCCGCCGACGAACTCGCCCTTCACATAGAGCTGCGGCAGGGTCGGCCAGTTGGTGAACTGCTTGACGCCTTCGCGCAGGGACGGGTCGACCAGGATGTCGATACCCTTGAACTTGACGCCCAGGTTGGTCAGCACCTGCACCACCGCGGCGGAAAAGCCGCACTGCGGGAACATGGGGGTGCCCTTCATGTAGAGAACCACATCATTCTCGGAAAGGTCCTGGCGGATGCGGTCGAAAACGGGATTGGTCATCGGTGGGAATTCCTCGGAAATGATCGTGACGGATCGTGGTTGAGATGTAGGCAGCGCGATGCCATGGCGCAAGCGCGCCAGCCTAATCCTTGGCGAAATCGGGAGCGGAATCGGGCGTGGCGGTCTGCAGCGCCATGGCGTGCAGTTGGCCGCCCATCTTGCCCTGCATGGCGGCGAAAACCATCTGGTGCTGGGCGACACGGCTCTTGCCGCGGAACGCCTCGGAAATCACCAGGGCCGAGTAGTGGTCGCCGTCGCCGCGCAAATCCTCGATGATCACCTTGGCGTCGGGAATGCCCTCACGTATCAGGGCTTCGATCTCACTGGCTTCCATAGGCATGGCGTGTCTTTCCTAAAGCTCCCCTTCCGCTCCCACAATAAGGGGCCGCTTTGACGGTCGCAACAGCGCTATAACCCCATGGCCGACAGGGTTGCCGGCCCGACGATCCCGTCGGGTGTCAGATTGTGGGACGCCTGGAAGGCAATCACCGCCGCCTGGGTATCGCCGCCGAAGAAGCCGTCCACCGCCGCGATGCCGAGCTTGGCCTGCACCGCCCGGACGTCGTCGCCCTGCATCATGGGGGAGGCAAGGCGCAGGATGCGCTCGCCCGCCGAAGCCGCCGAGGCCCGCACCGGCTGGGCGGCACCGCCCAGGGTGTCCTGGGACAGCAGGACGCCGCGCACGGTAAGCGGCAGGGGCAGATCCCAGGCTCCGGCGGCGATCAGCGCGTTGAACGCATCCATGCGGTAGACGCATTTGCGCAGCAAGGTGTTGGCGTTCCCCGCCAGCCAGGCGCGCCGCGTCGCCACATAGGCGGCGACCCAGGCCTTCTGGTCGGTACCGGGCATGGGACTGGCGGCCAGCGTCCGGTCGCGCATGGCCTTCCACGAGCCGTGGACCATGCTGTCGTAGACCACCGCCACCGACAGTCCGAGATCGAGGTTCAGGGCCGAGGCGTAATTGACGGCCGGCGCCCAGTAGACGCGGTCGAAGAAGGCGTCCTGGCAGGCCTGCATCACCGGATCGTCGCCGGCGCCGTGCAGCAGCCCCCGGAAGGTGGTGTCGGTATTGAGCGCCGGATCGCAATTCTCCAGTTGCGGCAGATAGGGTGACAGTGCCCCGGCCTGGGCGGCCCCGGCGGCGGCGCAGTAATCCTTGATCAGCAGATAGAGGTTGCCGCTGGCCAGGGTGGTCTGCGACCGCCCATAGGTCAGTTGCCCGCTATCGCCGGCCAGCAGGGTCACCTGCCCGTAATCGCCCAGCGCCCGTCCCGTCTCGAAAATATTGACGATCGCCTGTGCCGTCTTCTTTTGCAGGTCTGTTAGCGCCATGATTCCCCCCATACGTTTCTTCCATAAAGAGTATTGCAATCATTCGCCGACAACAAGCCCATGAAAAAGGCCCGCCCCAGGCCGGGGCGGGCCCTATTTCAGTGCCCGGCCTCAGTGGCCCGACATTTCCTCGCCCATATAGGCGGGCAGCCAGCCTTCGTTGGCTTCGGCCAGTTCGTGGACCGGCACGGCGCGGCCGCCGACGCTGATCACGTGGCCGCCGGTCTTGCCGATGACGCGGACGGTGGTGTCGTGTTCGACCGCCTCTTCCAGCACGCTGGCAAGGTCGTTGTCGGACACTTCCAGGATGTAGCGCCCCTGATCCTCGCCGAAGCACCAGGCGTGCAGCGGCAGGTTCGAGGGAGCGTCCAACTGGGCGCCGATATGACCTTCCGAGGCCATGGACATCTCGGCCACCGCCACCAGCAGGCCACCGTCGGAAACGTCGTGACAGGCCTGGACCAGACCGTCACCGATCAACTGGCGGACCAGCTCGCCGGCGCGGCGCTCGCGGTGGAGCGCCACGGGCGGCGGAGCGCCGTCCTCGCGCTTGCAGATTTCGCGCAGGTACAGCGACGAGCCCAGCCAGCCCTTGGTTTCGCCGATCAGCACGATGGACGAGCCGGCGCTCTTGAACGGCACGGTGGCCGACTTGCCCACGTCTTCCAGCAGGCCGACGCCGCCCACTGCCGGGGTGGGCAGGATGGCCGCGCCTTGCGTCTCGTTGTAGAGCGAGACGTTGCCGGAGACCACGGGGAAGTCCAGTTCCTTGCAGGCCTGACCCATGCCGCGGATGGCCTCGACGATCTGGCCCATGATCTCGGGCTTTTCCGGATTGCCGAAATTGAGGTTGTCGGTGATGGCCATGGGCAGGGCGCCGACCGCCGACAGGTTGCGATAGGCCTCGGCCACCGCCTGCCGCCCGCCCTCGTAGGGGTCGGCCAGCACATAGCGCGGCGTCACGTCGGTGGTGATGCCCACCGCCTTGTCGGTGCCGTGGATGCGCACCAGGGCAGCATCGCCGCCGGGGCGGCCCACCGTGTCGCCCATGACCATGTGGTCGTACTGGGAGTAGATCCAGCGCTTCGACGCCAGATCGGGACAGGCCACCAGGGTCTTCAGCGCCTCGGCCGGGCAGACCAGTTCCACATCCTTGGCCTCGACCACCGGACGCTTGACCGGCGCCGTCCACGGACGGTCGTATTCGGGCGAAGCCAGGGCCAACGGATCGATGGGCAGGTCGGCGACCACCTCGCCGTGGCGCTTGAGCACCATGCGGCCGGTATCGGTCAGCACGCCCACCACGGCGAAGTCCAGTTCCCACTTGTCCATGATGGCCTTGGCCTTGGCCTCGGCCTCGGGGCCGGGCTTGAGGACCATCAGCATGCGTTCCTGGCTTTCGGACAGCATGATCTCGTAGGCGCTCATGCCCTCTTCGCGCATGGGCACGGTGTCGAGGTCCATCTCGATGCCCAGGCCGCCCTTGGACGCCATCTCGAACGACGACGAGGTCAGGCCGGCGGCGCCCATGTCCTGGATGGCGACGATGACGTCGGTGGCCATCAGTTCCAGGCAGGCCTCGATCAGCAGCTTCTCGGTGAAGGGGTCGCCCACCTGCACGGTGGGGCGCTTCTCCTCGGACTTCTCGTCGAACTCGGCCGAGGCCATGGTGGCGCCGTGGATGCCGTCGCGGCCGGTCTTGGAGCCGAAATAGACCACGGGGTTGCCGATGCCGGCGGCCGCCGAGTAGAAGATCTTGTCCTTGTCGGCCAGACCCACGGTCATGGCGTTGACCAGGATGTTGCCGTTGTAGCTGGGGTGGAAATTGGTCTCGCCACCCACGGTGGGCACGCCGACGCAATTGCCGTAGCCGCCGATGCCGGCCACCACGCCCGCCACCAGATGGCGGGTCTTGGGGTGGGAGGGATCGCCGAAGCGCAGCGCGTTCATGTTGGCGATGGGCCGCGCGCCCATGGTGAACACGTCGCGCAGGATGCCGCCCACGCCGGTCGCCGCGCCCTGATAGGGCTCGATGAAGCTGGGGTGGTTGTGGCTTTCCATCTTGAAGACGATGGCCTGGCCGTCGCCGATATCGATGATGCCGGCGTTCTCGCCCGGGCCGCAGATCACCCACGGCGCCTTGGTCGGCAGAGTCTTCAGCCACTTCTTCGAGGACTTGTACGAGCAATGCTCGGACCACATCACCGAGAAGATGCCCAGTTCGGTGAGATTGGGCTCGCGGCCCATGATCTCGAGGATCTTGGCGTATTCGTCGGGCTTGATGCCGTGCTGGGCGATCACGTCGGGGGAAATCTTGGTCACGACAGCGCCTCCACCAGCGAATCGAACATGGCCTTGCCGTCCTTGCCGCCCAGCAGATCCTCGGCCAGACGCTCGGGATGAGGCATCAGGCCCAGCACCGTCTTCTTGTCGTTATAGACGCCCGCCACGTTGGACAGGGCGCCGTTGGGATTAACCGCGTCGGAAACCTCGCCCGATTTGGAGCAGTAGCGGAACGCCACCTGCCCCTGGCCCTCCATGGCGCGGAAGGTCTCGGGCTCGACGAAGTAGTTGCCCTCGGCGTGGGCGATGGGATAGCGCACCACGTCGCCCAGCTTGTGCTTGGCCGTGAAGTCGGTGCCGGCGTTCTCGACCCGCAGGTAGACGTCCTTGCAGATGAACTTGAGATTGCGGTTGCGCATCAAGACGCCCGGCAGCAACCCGGTCTCGGTGAGGATCTGGAAGCCGTTGCAGATGCCCAGCACCCGGGTGCCCTTCTCCGCCTTGGCCTTCACTTCCCGCATGATCGGCGAGTGAGCCGCCATGGCGCCGCAGCGCAGGTAGTCGCCATAGGAGAAGCCGCCCGGGACCACGATCAGGTCCAGGTCGGGCAATTGGGTGTCGCGGTGCCACACCATGAGGGGCTTGGAGCCCATGCTGGCTTCCAGCGCCACGGCGACGTCGCGGTCGCAATTGGAGCCGGGGAATACGATGACGGCGGCTTTCAAGGGCGTTGCCTTCACGCAGGTGAAATGGAAGGCCTTGTGTACCCCGGAACCGATTCGGATTCCAGTCCCGCCTCCGCCTTTATCGCATTCCGTCCAGGACGGTCCGGGCCAGATTTCCCACGCGCTCCAGGTTGTCCTGCCCCTGGGACATCATCAGTTGGATGGCGGCCAGAAGCTCGGCCCCGTCCGATGCGCCGCTCTCCAATATGCGGCGCAGCGCCGTCCCCTGGGCGGTGGCGGCAATGGTCTCCACGTCGCGCAGATGGTCGGCGGCGTCCTGCACCGCCAGGGCCATGGTCTGGGCGATCTGGATGCCGGCCAGGATGCGGGCCGCCTCCAGGGTGGCGGCACCGCAGGCCGGCAGCGCCGAAAGCTCGGCGTCGCTCACGCAGTCACCTTCAGCAGGGCCACGATCGCCTGGGTGGTGGCGGCCTGGGAGGTGACATAGCTCTGCTGCTGGTTGTTGGTGGCGTTATGGGCGGCATTGGACAGCGCCTGGGCCGTGGCGGCGTACAGGTTGCCCATGGCCACGGCGGGCGCGTCTCCCAGGACCTTGACGTTGGCCTGGGTGACGGAATCGGTGATCTGATCGTTGACGGCGGTGGGAAAGGCCATGACGGATCATCCTTGGCTGGTAGAGGGGCGGGAATTGAAATCAGCGTCGAGCAATCCCTTGCAGACCATGGCGACCGCTGCCGCGCCGACCTGCCGGGAGCAGGCCTGGGCATGCGGTCCGGCCAGCATGGCGAGGCCGGCGGCATGGGCCATGGAATGCAGCGCCATGGCCAGGGCGGTTTCGGCCGCCTGGGCGGAATCGGCCGGCGCCGGCACCGGAGCCGGGGCCGGAGTGGAGCCGGCGGCTTCGGAAATATCGCCCATGGCGGTCAAACCTCCTTGCCGCCGAGCAGGGCCATGACACAGCGGGTGGTCACCGCCTGAGCCAGGGAGAAAGCCTGCTGCTGGGCGGCGACGGCATTGGCCGCCGCCAGCCCCTGGGCATGGGAGGCGGCCAGGAACAGCGACCCCAGAGCCTCGGCCGGCGCATTGCCCAGAACCGAGATGTTGCTCTGGGTCACCGCATCGGTGATCTGGCCGTTGACGGCGGTAGGTATGGCCATGTCGCTCTCCAAATGCTGGATGGTGGAAGGTTCGGCGATGCCTGGGGAAACCTCGGCGGCCGGCGGAGCCGGCGACGGGCTTTCCTCGGCCGGAGGCTCGGGGGGCGAATCGTCCATGGGTGCAGACCCCGCTAGGCAGATGCTCCAATAGAACTAATCAGAGCACAAACTTTGCCTATTGCGATAGACTCGAAATGTATCGTCAACTTTTCGTTATATCACCAGACAAGACTGATGCCGGCCGCGCGGCCGGCGCGGCGTGGGATGCTTCCAGGGGCGCGGAAAAATCAGGCGGCGCGGGTCAGGGTCGGCTCGATGCGCAGCGGAGCGCTTCCCGCCACCCGGTCCAGGGTCTCGCGGATATGATCGGCTTCGCGCTCGTCGCCGCTGGTGGCGAAACGGGCGCCCAGGCGCCGGGCGAGCCAGCGGCCCACGGTGCCCGAGCGGCCTCTTCCATTGCGGCAGACCACCAGCACCTCGCCGATCCCCTTGCCGGCCAGCGAATCGGCGAAAGCGGCGATATCGACCGCATCGGCGGCGATGAACGGCCGCCAGGGAATATCCGTGCCGAACAGGCGTCCGGCCAGGGCCTCGAACACCGCGCGGTTACGGCCCCACAGCCGGGTGATCAGGTGGCCCTTCACGCCCAGCGCCGAGGAATCCATGTCCCAGAACGCCAGGGTCAGGGTCGCTCCCCAACCGGCCTGGGCCAACCCCCGCCCCTCGGCCCGCCACTCGTCGGTGGGATCGCAGATGCGCAGCACCGCCGCGTCCTGGCGGGGCGCCATGCCGTCGAACTCACCGGTACGGAAAGCGGAAACCAACATGGGAGGGCTCGTGAACATGCCTCGATAGTTCAGATATCGGTCATGTTGCGTCGCAATGCAAGTGCCGGGGCGGAATGGGCCTATGCGTTTTCGCTGGATGCGACCAGCGCGGCCAGCCCGACGAAGGCGGGCAGCGGATGGGTGATCAGCCAGGTGGGAATGGCGGCCAGATAGGGCTGGAACCGCCCGTGCGCCTCGAAGCGCGTCCTGAACGCCGACAGGCGGAAGGCGTCGGCCATGCGCGGCAGGATGCCGCCGGCGATATAGACACCGCCCTTGGCTCCGAGGGAAAGAGCCAGATTGCCGGCCACCGTGCCCATCATGGCGAAGAAGGTTTCCACCGCCTCGCGGCTGATGGGGCACGAACCGTCCAGGCCGCGCTTGCTGATGACGTCGGGGGTGGAGAATACCGCCTGATGCCCCGACAGCGCCGCGATCGCCTGATAGAGGTTGACCAGCCCCTGCCCCGACAGCACCCGCTCGGCCGAGACGTGGTCGAACTGGCCGCGCAGGCGCTCGAGGATGCGGGCCTCGCGCTCGTTGGCGGCGGCCATGGTGACGTGCCCGCCCTCGGTGTCGAGCGCCGTCCACACCCCGCTCGCCGAGGGGATCAGCGCCGATACCCCCAGCCCGGTCCCCGGCCCCAGCACGGCCACGGGCGAACCCGGCCGCGCCGCGCCGCCGCC
>JAVBXM010000166.1 GCA_030824585.1 Phaeospirillum sp.
TCGGGCGTCACCACGCCGATCTCCTGGTGCATGCGGTGGTCGTCGGTATCGTCCACCTTGACCGGCAGGAAGGTCCCCGCCCCCACATGCAGGGTTACCGTGGCGCGCTTGACGCCCCGCGCGTCCAGGGCGGCCAGCAGGTCGGGGGTGAAGTGCAGCCCGGCGGTGGGGGCGGCCACCGCCCCCTTCTGGCGGGCGAACACCGTCTGGTAATCGCCCTTGTCGCGCTCGTCGGCCTCGCCCTGGCGGATATAGGGCGGCAGCGGCAGATGGCCGAAAGCCTCCAGCGCC
Source organism: Phaeospirillum sp. (assembly GCA_030824585.1). GTDB lineage: Bacteria > Pseudomonadota > Alphaproteobacteria > Rhodospirillales > Magnetospirillaceae > Phaeospirillum. The sequence continues at coordinate 292 of JAVBXM010000166.1, forward strand.
AGCATCAGCTCCTCGCCCGAGCGGTCGAAATCCAAGGTGACCTCGCCCATCTCGCCCTTCCCGGCGACGGTGGCCGCGAAGCCCTCGGCAAAGTCCACCCGGTCGCCGGGCCTGAGCTTCTTGGCGGGACGGGCGAAGGCCTTCCATTGGGCCAGCCCGGTGCGCTGGTGCAGCGTCACCTCGATACCCGCCAGCCCCCGGCGGCCGAACAGCCGGGCGGGAATCACCCGCGTATCGTTGAACACCACGATGTCGCCGGGTAGCAGCAGGCCGGGCAGATCGCGGATCCCGAGATCGGCCAGACCTCCACCCGCGGGCCCGCCGCCCGCCGGTACATGCAGCAGCCGCGCCGAATCCCGCGGCGAGGCGGGGCGCTCGGCGATCAGGTCGCGCGGCAGATCGAAGTCGAAGTCGTCCACTTTCATGATGGCGGGTTTAGGCCGTGGAAATACCACCGTCAAGCACTCCCGGACAGCCAGGCCCTCGCAGACCGGCCGGGCGCATGCCATATTGGAAACAAGAGCAAGAGCATCAGGGGACCAGGCACCATGGAGCTGTTTCCGCCGTTCGAGCCCCATGCCTCGGGCATGCTGGCCGTGGGAGACGGCCACGACCTCTATTGGGAGGTCTCGGGCAACCCCGACGGCCCGGTGGCGGTCTTCGTCCATGGCGGGCCGGGGGCCGGCACCGCGCCGACCTATCGCCGTTTCTTCGACCCCAGGTTCTGGCGCATCGTGCTGTTCGACCAGCGCGGCTCGGGACGTTCGCGCCCCAACGCCTCGGTGAACGCCAACACCACCGCCCATCTGGTGGCCGACCTCGAGAAGCTGCGGCACCACCTGGGCGTGGACCGGTGGCTGCTGTTCGGCGGCTCGTGGGGCAGCACCCTGGCTTTGGCCTATGGCCAGGCCCATCCCGAGCGCTGCACCGGCTTCATCATGCGCGGCATCTTCCTGTTCCGCCCCGCCGAGGTGGAATGGTTCATGACCGGCATGGGCCGCTTTTTCCCCGAGGCCCACCGCCGCTTCACCACCTTCCTGCCCGAGGCCGAGCGCGAGCGGCCGCTGGCCTCCTACCTGCGGCGCCTCAACCATCCCGATGCCGCCGTCCACATGCCGGCCGCCCGCGTCTGGTGCGGCTACGAAGAGGCCTGCGCCCGCCTGCTCCCGCGCGAGGAGAGCGGCGAGGCCGACGGCCCCTCGACCCTGGCCCTGGCCCGCATCGAGGCCCATTACATGGCCCATGACGGCTTCATGCGTCCCAACCAGCTTCTCGACGGGCTGGACCGCATCCACCACCTGCCCGCCATCATCGTCCAGGGGCGCTACGACATGGTCTGCCCGCCCAATTCGGCCGACGACCTGGCGCGGGCCTGGGGCGGCTGCGACCTGCGCTTCGTTCCCGATGCCGGCCACTCGGCCATGGAGCCCGGCATCCGCGCCGGACTGGTCGACGCGGCCGAGCGCATGAAGATGCGGGTCAGACGGTAACTTGCGGGGTCGCACGTCCCGGCCTATAAGAGTCGCGGACCAATTCCCACGCGCGGAGCGCCCCATGATCCTCGTCACCGGCGGAGCCGGCTTCATCGGTTCCAACATCCTGGCGGCCCTCGAGGAAAAGGGGGCGGGCAAGCTGGTCGCCTGCGACCGCCTGCGCTCGGGCACCAAGTGGCAGAACATCGCCAAGCGCGAGCTGGCCGACATCGTCCATCCCGAGCAATTGTTCGACTTCCTGGAAGCCAACGCCAAGCACATGGAAGTCATCGTCCACATGGGAGCCATCTCGGCCACCACCGAGACCGATGCCGACAAGATCCTCGCCAACAACTTCTCGCTGTCGCTGGCGCTGTGGAAGTGGTGTGCCGTGCACAACGTGCGCTTCATCTATGCCTCGTCGGCCGCCACCTACGGCGACGGCACCCAGGGCTTCGACGACGACGGCTCCATGGAGCATCTGGCCGGGCTGCGGCCCCTGAATGCCTACGGCTGGTCCAAGCACCTGTTCGACCGCCGCGTGGCGCGCAAGGTGTCGGCCGGCTCGCGCAAGCCGCCGCAATGGGCGGGCCTCAAGTTCTTCAACGTCTACGGCCCCAACGAGTACCACAAGGGCAACCAGCAGAGCGTGGTGGCCCAGGTCTATCCCCACGCCGAGAAGAACGCCGCCTACCAGCTGTTCAAATCACACAATCCCAAGTACCCGGACGGCGGCCAGCTGCGCGACTTCATCTGGGTCGGCGACGTGGTCGACGTGGTGATGTGGCTGATCGAGAATCCCAAGGTCAGCGGCCTGTTCAACGTCGGCACCGGCAAGGCCCGCTCGTTCCTGGACCTCGCCAACGCCGTCTACCACGCCGTGGGGCGCCAGCCGCAGATCAAGTTCCGCGACACCCCCATCGAGATTCGCGACAAGTACCAGTACTTCACCCAGGCCAAGATGGAGCGCCTGACCCGCGCCGGCTATGCCAAGCCCTTCACCTCGCTGGAGGACGGCGTCGAGCAGTACGTGAAGCGCTTCCTGGCCTCCGGGGATGCCTACCGCTGATGACCTTCGCCCTGGCCTATCCCCATATCGACCCCATCGCCCTGCAATTGGGGCCGTTCGCCGTCCGCTGGTATGCCCTGGCCTACATCGCCGGGTTGATGCTGGGCTGGCGCTACGTCAAGTTCCTGGTGGCCCGGCCGCCGGGCGCCATGACCGAAATCGAGGTCGACGACTTCCTGATGTGGGCGACGCTCGGCGTGGTGCTGGGCGGACGGCTGGGCTACGTGCTGTTCTACAAGCCGCTGCACTATCTCGCCAATCCGCTGGAAATCCCCATGGTCTGGCAAGGCGGCATGTCGTTCCACGGCGGCGCCCTGGGCGTGATCATCGGCATCATCGCCTTCTCGCGCTTTCGTGGCCGCAACCTGTTCCTGGTGGGTGACGTCATCTGCTGCGCCGTGCCCATCGGCCTGTTCTTCGGCCGGCTGGCCAATTTCGTCAACGGCGAGCTGTTCGGCCGCGTCGCCCCCGATGCCTATTGGGCCATGGTGTTCCCCGGCGGCGGGCCGCTGCCGCGCCATCCCAGCCAGCTCTACGAGGCCGGGCTGGAAGGCGCCCTGTTGTTCCTGGTGATGTTCGGCCTGTGGAAGCTGACCGATATCCGCTACCGGGCTGGCGCCCTGTCCGGCGTGTTCCTGGCCGGCTATGGGCTGGGCCGCATCGCCGCCGAGTTCTTCCGCCAGCCCGACGCCCATCTGGGCTTCCTGTGGGGCGGGGCCACCATGGGCCAGTTGCTGTCCATTCCCCAGGTGCTGGTCGGCCTTGCCATGCTGGTCTGGGCGTGGCGACGCGGTCCGGTGGGCAAGGCGGCCGGATGAGTCTGGCCCGTATCCTTACCGAAAGGATCAGGGCCACCGGGCCGATGCCGGTGTCCGAGTTCATGGGGGCCGCCCTGGCCGATCCCGAGCACGGCTACTACATGGGCCGCGACCCGTTCGGCATGGCCGGCGATTTCACCACGGCGCCCGAAATCAGCCAGATATTCGGCGAGCTGATCGGCCTGTGGTGCGCCCTGGTCTGGCAGAGCATGGGCTCGCCCGCCCGCGTGGTGCTGGCCGAGATCGGGCCGGGGCGCGGCACCCTGATGGCCGACCTGCTGCGCGCCGCCGCCGCCCTGCCGCCCTTCGCCCTGGCCCTGGACGTCCACCTGATCGAGACCAGCCCGGCGCTTCGCAACCGCCAGCGCCAGAGCCTGGGCGACCGTCGGGTCGCCTGGCACCAGCGCTTCGAGGACCTGCCCGACGGGCCGCTGCTGCTGGTGGCCAACGAGCTGTTCGACGCCCTGCCCGTCCGCCAGTTGGAGAAGGAAGGCGGCGTCTGGCGCGAGCGCGTGGTCGCCTTGGACGACCATGGCGCGCTCGTCTTCGCCGCCGGTCCGGTGGTGACCGATCCACCGCTGGCTCCCGCCGTACTGGGCGCCCCCGACGGTGCCCTGGCCGAGTTCTGCCCCCAGGGACGGGAGCTGGCCCGGGCCATGGCACGGCGGGTCACCACCCAGGGGGGCGCCGCCCTGATCATCGATTACGGCTATGAAAAGAGTGCCGCCGGCGACAGCCTGCAGGCGCTGAAGGGCCACAAGCATCATCCGGTGCTGTCCCAGCCGGGCCATGCCGATATTACCGCCCATGTGGACTTCCAGGCTTTGGCCGAGGCGGCGGCGGGCATCGCCGTGGCCCATGGGCCGGTGTCGCAGGGCCGCTTCCTCGCCCGCCTGGGGCTGGAGGAACGGGCCCGTATGCTGATGGCCAACGCCACCCCCGAACAGGCCGCTCATCTGGCCGGCGGCGCACGGCGCTTGATCGATCCCGGTGAAATGGGCACCCTGTTCAAGGTCATGGCGCTCGCCAACCCTCTGTTGCCCGTCCCCCCCGGCCTGGAACCCGCTGAATGATCACCCTGTCGGCCCTTAACGAGTTCGTCCGCATCCGCCACGGCTTCTTCACCCGGGAAGGCGGCGTGTCGGAAGGCCTTTACGCCTCGCTTAATTGCGGCCCGGGCTCGGCGGACAAGCCGGAGGCGGTGAAGGAAAACCGCCGCCGCGTCACGGCCCTGCTCGACCTGCCGGAAGAGGCGCTGGTCACTCTTTACCAGACCCATTCCAGCGACGTGGTGACGGTCACCGAGCCGTGGGAGCCGGGCAACGCCCCCAAGGCCGACGCCATGGTCACCGACCGCCCCGGCATCGCGCTGGGCATCCTTACCGCCGATTGCGCCCCGGTGCTGCTGGCCGACGGCAAGTCGGGGATCATCGCCGCCGCCCATGCCGGCTGGAAGGGAGCCCTGGGCGGCGTGCTGGAGAACACCGTCAAGGCCATGATCGAGATCGGCGCCAGGAAGCCCAAGATCGTCGCCGCCATCGGGCCGTGCATCGGCCACCGCAATTACGAGGTGGGGCCGGAATTCCCCGCCCCCTTCCTGGCCGAGGCCGCCGAGAACGCCGATTTCTTCGCCCCCTCGCCGGCCCGGCCCGGCCACCACCTGTTCGACCTGCCGGGCTACATCTCGCGCAAGCTGTCGCGCATCGGCGTGCACGAGGTGACGCGGGTCCCCGCCGACACGCTCCGCGACGAGACCCGCTTCTTCAGCTATCGCCGGGCCACCTTGCGGGGCGAGGCCGATTACGGCCGGCAGATCGCGGTGATCACGCTGGACCGATGAAGCGTCTTTCCCTTCTCCTGCTTTTGCTGCTGACCGCCTGCGGCGACCCGCCCCAGCCGTTCCGCCACGACGGCATCAATGCGTCGGTGAGCCCACCGGGCCCGCGCGGCGTGGTGGTGCGGCTGCCCGACGACAGCCCCAGCGGGGCCGCCCTGGCCAAGGCCATCGTCAAGCGCCTGATGGACCAGGACATTCCCGCCTCGACCCGCAGCGCGGTGAGCGGTTCGTGGGTCCTGGTGGCCGAGACCGAGGCCACCGCCGCCGCCAGGACCCTGCGCTGGCGCCTGATCGCCCCGGAAGGCGAACCGCCGGCCGCCTTCCCCCAGACCCTGCCCTCCGCCGTGTGGGACAAGGCGGGGCCCGCCACCATCGACCGGCTGGCCGACGAGGTGGTCGCCAAATACGCCGCCGCCCTGCACGGCGAGCCGGCGGAAGCGGTGGCGGCCGCGCCCCCGCGCCTTCCCGTGGCGCGGCTGGAGCCGCTGGGCGGGTTGCCGGGCGACGGCGACACCGCTCTGCCCAAGGCGCTGGGGCGTGCCCTGCAGCGTCTGGGAGTCAAGCTGGGCGGCACCGAGGCCGAGCTGGCCATACGCGGCCGCATCGCCCTGGTGCCCGGGCGCCCCGGCGAGGAGGTGCTGGACGTCACCTGGATGGTGCTGGACGCCAGGACCGGCCAGGAACTGGGCAAGGCGGCGCAGCAGGGCGCGCTGCCCAAGGGGCGCCTTGCCGGCCCGTGGGGCGCGCTGGCCGGCGATATCGCGGCGGGCGGCGCCGAGGGTATCGCCGACATCATAGCCGCCATACCACAGAAATGATGGATTGGTCATAGGCACCAGTTTACAGAACGGGTATCCGGCTGATATACGGGTGCCGGTTTCACGTCAGCGCAGCGGCGCGCTAACCCGGCGGTATCCATCATGAAAATCCTCGCTTGCAACAGCAACCGGCCCCTCGCGGAAGCGATCGCCGAATATCTCACCATGTCCATCACCAAGGCGGTGATTCGCCGCTTCTCGGACAACGAGGTGTTCGTCGAAATTCACGAGAACGTCCGTGGCGAGGATGTCTTCGTCATCCAATCCACCAGCTATCCCGCCAACGACAACCTGATGGAGCTGCTGGTCACCCTGGACGCGCTGCGGCGCGGCTCGGCCCGGCGCATCACGGCGGTGATCCCCTATTTCGGCTATGCCCGCCAGGACCGCAAGTCCAGCCCGCGCTCGCCCATCTCGGCCAAGTTGGTCGCCAATCTGATCACCACCGCCGGTGCCGACCGCGTGGTGACGCTGGACCTGCATTCGGGCCAGATCCAGGGCTTCTTCGACATTCCGCTGGATAACCTCTACGCCGCTCCGGTGTTCACCAACGACATCCGCGCCCGCTACCAGGGCGACGACGTCATGGTGGTGTCGCCCGACGTGGGCGGCGTGGTGCGCGCCCGCGCCATTGCCAGCCGCATCGACGCCGACCTGGCCATCATCGACAAGCGCCGCGAAAAGGCCGGCGTCTCCGAGGTGATGAATATCATCGGCGACGTGCGCGGCCGCCGCTGCATCATGGTAGACGACATCGTCGATTCCGCCGGCACCCTGTGCAACGCCGCCGAGGCGCTGATGAAGGCCGGAGCCGTGTCGGTGGCCGCCTTCGTCACCCACGGCGTGCTGTCGGGCGGCGCGGTGGCCCGCGTCACCGCCTCGCCGCTCGAGGAACTGGTGATCACCGATTCCATTCCCGCCACCGAGGCGGTGAAGATGGCCCGCAACATCCGCCAGGTCACCATCGCGCCCTTGATGGCCGAATCCATCTCGCGCATCAGCGAGGAGCGCTCGGTCTCCAGCCTGTTCGACTAGAGCGCGATGATAATAGATCGACGCGGCCTCGCGCCGATCTATTATCTGAATCGCCCTCTAACTTATTGATTAGAGGCGGATTCAGCTTCTCGGACGAATCGCGAAGCGATTCGACCTCATAGCATCCGGCTCTAAGATCGACCGATATCCTCCGCATCGTGCCCGGCCATGTGCCGGGCATTACTTTTTCAGGCCCCGAACAACGCCTTCCCCAGCAACCGGAATTCATCCTTGCGGGCGCTGGATTTGCGCCAGGCGAGGCCCAGCAGGCGCGAGCCGCCGCCGGACAGCGGGCGGGTGACCAGATCGGTGCCGATCAGGATTCCGGCCTCCACCGCCAATCGGGGCAGCAGGGTCACCCCCATGCCCGAGGCGACCATCTGCACCAGGGTGCCCAGCGAGGTGCCCAGGATGCCCTCGCCCCGCCGGGGCGCCGGCAGCGAGCAGGCGGCCAAGGCGTGGTCGCGCAGGCAATGCCCCTCTTCCAGCAGCAGCAGATCCGCCCCGGCCAGATCGCCGCCGCCGACGGTGTCCAGCGCCGCCAGGGGATGGCCGGGCGGGCAGGCCAGCACGAACGGATCGGTGAACAGCGCCTCCATCTCCACCTCGGCGGCCTCGTAGGGCAGGGCCAGGACCGCCGCGTCCAGGTCGCCGTTGACCAGACGCTCCAGCAGCCGCGCCGTCAGGTCCTCGCGGAGCGCCAGCTTGAGTTCGGGGTAGAGATGGCGCAGGCCGGGCAGCGCGCGGGGCAGCAGGAAGGGAGCGATGGTGGGGATCACCCCCAGGCGCAGGCTGCCGGTCAGCGGCCTGCCGTGGGCGCAGGCCAGGTCGGCGATGTCCTCGGCGCCGCGCAGCAGCTCGCGGGCCCGGGCCGCCACCTCGTCGCCCAGCGGCGTCATCAGCACCTTGCGCTTGGTGCGCTCCACCAAGGTGACGCCCAGCAGGCTTTCCAACTCCTGCAGACCGGCCGACAGGGTGCTTTGGGTGGCGAAGCAGGCGTCGGCGGCCCGGCCGAAATGGCGGTGCTCGGCCAGGGCGACCAGATAGCGCAACTGGCGCAGGGTCGGCAGATGGGCCTGCATCAGGCGAGTTCCCTCTGGTGCAGGGTCGGCATCAGGTCGAAATAGGGGCGGATGATCGGCGATCGCGAGGCCTCGAATTCCTCGAACGGCCCGTCGAACGACACGCGGCCCTCGTGCAGCATCACCACGCGGGGCCGCAGGCGGTACAGCAGGTCCTTGTCGTGGGTCACCATGATGGTGGTCCGCGCCAGTCCCTCGCGGTCGTCCACATGGGTGGAGAGCAGCAGGTCCTGAATCTGCGAGGCGGTGACCGGATCGAGGCCGGTGGTCGGCTCGTCGAAGAACATGCAGCGGGGCTCCATGGCCAGGGCCCGGGCGATGGCGATGCGCTTGGCCATGCCGCCCGACAGGGCCTCGACCCGCCCGGCCAGGAAGTCGGGGGTGGCCGGCAGCCCCACCGCCGCCAGCACCCGCCGGGCCATGCGCTCGATGTCGCTCGCCCCCAGATGGCCGACCTCTTCCAGCCACAGGCCGATATTGTCCAGCACGGTGCCGGAGAACAGGGCATTGCGCTGGAACACCACGCCCCAATGAATGTGGATGTCGGCCATGCGGTCGGCGTCCAGGGCGGCAAGGTCGAGCAGCGGGTCGTCGGGCCGTTCGGGGTCGGCGACCAGCACCCGGCCGCCATCCGGCTGCATCAGGCCGAGGATATGGTTGAGCAGCACGCTCTTGCCGCAGCCCGATCCCCCCACCACCGCCACGAAGGCGCCGGCATGGATGTCGAGATCGACGCCGCGCAGCACCTGGTGACCATCGAACGCCTTGGTCAGGCCCTCGATGCGGATTTCCACCGGTGCTGCGGTTGTCTCGCTCATGGGACCAGGATAGACCGCCCCGCCGCAAACGGCAAACGGCCACCCCGGAGGGGGTGGCCGTTCATTCCGGGTCTCTTGTTCTCGCCATGCCCGGGCTTGGTCCGGGCATGGCGAAAGAGGAACGCTACTTCTTCAGGTAATCGCGGATCAGCACCTCGGCGATCTGCACGGCGTTGAGCGCCGCGCCCTTGCGCAGGTTGTCGGCGACGCACCAGAAGGACAGGCCGTTCTTGACGGTGGGGTCCTTGCGGATGCGGCTGACATAGACCGGGTCCTCGCCGGTGGTCTCGAGCGGCGTGATGTAGCCGCCCGGTTCGCGGGTGTCCATCACCACCACGCCCTCGGCGTCGCGCAGCGCCCGGGTGGCCTCGGCGACGCTGACCGGACGCTCGAATTCCACGTTGATGGATTCCGAATGGCTGACGAACACCGGCACGCGCACGCAGGTGGCGTTCACGGCGATATCGGGATCGAGAATCTTGTGGGTCTCGACCACCATCTTCCACTCTTCCTTGGTCGAGCCGTCCTCCATGAAGACGTCGATCTGCGGGATCAGGTTGAAGGCGATCTGCTTGGGGAACTTCTGCGGCTTGATGGCGTCGTGGACCAGGACACCCTTGGTCTGGTCGTAGAGCTCGTCCATGCCTTCCTTGCCGGCGCCCGACACCGACTGGTAGGTGGAGACGACGACGCGCTTGATCTTGCCCAGCTTGTGCAGGGGCTTCAGCGCCACCACCATCTGGATGGTCGAGCAGTTGGGATTGGCGATGATGCCCTTCGTCTTGTACTGGGCGATGGCGTCCGGGTTGACCTCGGGCACCACCAGCGGCACGTCGGGGTCCATGCGGAAATGCGAGGTGTTGTCGATCACCACGCAGCCGGCGGCGGCGGCGCGCGGCGAATGGATGGCCGAGACCTTGGCGCCGGGAGAGGACAGGGCGATGTCGAAGCCCTTGAAGTCGAAGGTGGCCAGGTCCTTGCACTTCAGGATCTTGTCATCGCCGAAGGCGACTTCGCGGCCCACCGAACGCTCGGACGCCAGGGCGACGACCTCGTCCACCGGAAACTTGCGATCCACCAGGATCTGAAGCATTGCCCGGCCCACATTGCCGGTAGCGCCGATTACGGCAACCTTGTAACCCATCTTGTCCTCTCCGTTTTCCTAAGCCCTTGGTTCCCTGGCGCTTATCGAGATGCGAAAAGGCCCGCGGGAAGCTTTCCGCGGGCCTTTTTCGTGCGATCGTGACGAACCGGCCCGCTCAAGCGGTCTTGGTGGTGCCGGCTTTGGTAGTGACGAAGGCCGCCGCCGAGGCAGAGCCCCGGACGCGGAATGCGTTTGCCTTGGACAAGCAGACGAACATGACTTCCTCCATCGGAAGCGCAGCTTTAACGGAAGCGCTTCCGGCACGCAAGGGGAAAGATTACGCCCCCTTGATGCCCGAGCATACCCGCGAGATGAAGGCGTCGATGTCGTCGTTCATGCTGACCGTGCGGCTGGCGAGGTCGCCGGCGGCGACCAGCACCTGACCGGCGGCGTCGGTGGCGGTGCCGGCGGTGGAGGCCACTTCGCCGATGGTGTCGGCCACCGTCTGCACGTCGGCGGCGACGGTGCGGATGGACCGGCTCATCTCGGCCACCGCCGCGCTCTGCTGCTCGGTGGTGGCGGCGATGCCGGTGGCGTTGTCGTTGATCTCGCGGATCTTGCCGGCGATGTTGCGCACCGCGCTCACCGCCTGGCCGGTGGCCTGGCGCATGCCGTCGATCTGGCTGGAAATCTCGTCGGTGGCGCGCGCCGTCTGGTTGGCCAGATGCTTGACCTCGTTGGCGACGACCGCGAAGCCCTTGCCCGCCTCGCCGGCCCGCGCCGCCTCGATGGTGGCGTTGAGGGCGAGAAGATTGGTCTGGCTGGCGATCTCGGTGATCAGGTTGACCACCTCGCCGATCTTTTGCGCCGCCATGTTGAGGCCGTTGATGGCCTCGTCGGTCTCGGTGGCGACCCGCACCGTCTCCTGGGCCATGCGGGCCGAATCCTGGATTCGCGCCGCCACGTCACGGATGCCCGACGACACCTGCTCGGCCGCCGCCGCCACCGCCTCCACGTGGGTATAGGCGTCCTCGGCGGCGCCGGCCACCTTGGTGGACTGGTCGCTGGTCTGGGACGCGATGTCGGACATCTGCTGGGCGGTGGCTTCCAGCTCGGTGGCGGTGGCCGCCACCACTCCGGTGACGTGCTTGATGGTGTTGCCGACGCTGGTGGCTTCGGCGCTGAAGGTGTTGGCGCGCTTCTCCATCTCGGAGAGCGCCTTGTTGATCAGCCGCGCATGGTCGGCGAACTCGCCCACCATGCCGTCGGTGAGGATGTGGCGGAAATAGCGGCCCTCGGAGGTCAGCGCCATGGCGGCGTCCGCCTCCTTGGTGAACACCTCGGTCAGGTCGAGCAGCCGGTTGATCGCCTTGTCCAACCGGCCGAGGGTGCCGCCCTCGACGATGCCGACGATGCGCACGTCCAGGCGGCCCGCCCCGGCCTCGCCGAGAATCTGGCAGGCCCGGTGGATGCTGGTGCGCGCCCGGTTGACGTAGAACAGTACGGCCAGGGCGCCCAGCGCCGCCAGCCCCATGGCTCCTGCGTCGACCAGCGCGCCGCGGGTCAGCGCGATCAGCGCGCCGATTCCGCACAGCGCCGCGGCGAAGATTGCGGCGGCCAGGGCCCTAGAGAGAGAAGACGAATTCATCGTAGGGCACTCCCGCGCCTTGCAGTTTGGCGACCACGGCCTGGAAGGCGGCTTCCATGCCGGCCTTGCGATCATCGTGGCCGTTCTCGATGGCGAGCAGGTCCTTGTAGAGGGCCTCGGCCTTTTCCACCGCATCCCGCCGGGGCGAGCGGCGGTTGGAATGGTAGCTGACGATCTTCCCCGTCTTGTCGAAGGTGGGGGTCACGTGGGCCAGCACCCAGTAATGGTCGCCGTTCTTGGAACGGTTCTTCACATAGGCGAAGATTTCCTTGCCGGTCTCGATGGTGTCCCACAGCAGCTTGAAGACGCAGCGCGGCATGTCGGGATGGCGGATGATGCTGTGGGGCTGATTGAGGATCTCGGCCTCGGCGAAACCGGCCATCCGCAGGAACACCTCGTTGGCATAGATGATCCGCCCTTTGGTATCGGTCTTGCTGACGATGATCTCGTCCGCCCCGAATGTGCGCTCGACCCCGGACAAGTAAACACCAGGACGCGACATGACTATTCCCCGCACAAGCAGAATGCCGGGTAGCTACCCAGCCAATGCAGTCCCAGCCCCGCTTTGGAGCCGCTCCAAGGCGGACACTACACCAAATCTCTTTGAAAAGGATGAATAAAGATGCATCAAAGTGTGTCTTTTACAAAACCCTGATCCGTCATAAATCACAGGAGTTGATAGAGCCGCCGCCCTTTTATGCCACCGATCAATTTCTCTGCGAAGCCTTTATACCATTCGTTGGTATTACCGATTATCCCATTGGAATGATCCAACAACTGACACACTACAGAAAACACCTGATTCATTCTTTATTTTGAATAGTTTTAATTATAGATCGACTTATGCCGCTTTCCCTTTGCTCCCGGATGGCGGTGCCCCTTATGCTCCCGCCGTCACCGCAGCCAGGGGCACGGAAATCAGGGCATGAACTACCGCCACGCCTACCACGCAGGAAACTTCGCCGATGTGATGAAGCACGCCATCCTGGCGCTGGTCATCGCCGGACTGAAGCGCAAGGAAACGCCGTTCTTCGTGCTCGATACCCATGCCGGGATCGGCGCCTACGACCTGGAGGCCCCCCAGGCCGACAAGACCGGCGAATACCTGGGCGGCATCGCAAGGGTGCTGGACGCCCCCCTTGCCCCCGCCGAGCTGGAGACCTATCTGGCGGTGGTGCGGGCCTGGAACTCGGACGGCACCCTGCGCCGCTACCCCGGATCGCCCGAACTGGTGCGCGGCCTGATGCGCCCCCAGGACCGCATGGCGCTGGTGGAACTGCACCCCGAGGACGTGGAGACGCTGCGGGCCCGCTTCCACGGCGACCGCCGGGTGGGCGTCCACCATCTGGACGGCTATACCGCCGCCAAGGGATTGCTGCCGCCGCCCGAGCGGCGCGGGCTGGTGCTGATGGACCCGCCCTTCGAGGTCAAGAACGAGTTCGAACGCCTGCTGGCCGCCCTGCGCCGGACCCGCAAGCTGTGGCCCACCGGCATCACCATGGCCTGGTACCCCATCAAGGGCCGCGCCCCGGTGGAATCCTTCTATCGGGAGATCGCCGGGCAGGGCGGCCCCGAGACCCTGGCCGTGGAACTGCTGCTGCGGCCGGCCGAAGACCCGTTCAAGCTCAACGGCAGCGGCCTGCTGGTGATCAACCCGCCCTGGCAATTGCGGGAGACCCTGGAGCGGGTCCTGCCCTGGCTGGCCGGAATCGTCGCCCCCGACACCGGCAGCGCCGGAATTCGCCGGCTGATCGCCGAGACGGAATAGGGGATTTCCCCGATGCTGCAGTGCAAAACTGCAACACTGTCGGAGAATCAAAACAGACGGCCTTCCAGGGACTTCCCTGTGGCCGGGCGGACGCCTATATCTTCCTGAAGCGATACACCTTTACCCGTCCGAGGCCATGATTTTCACCCGTTCCACCCTGTTCGCTGTCCTGGCGCTGCCCCTATGGGCGGCGGGAGCGGCGGATTCGGCGGAACTCTCCCCCGCCGCGCGGCTGGTGCCGGGCGGCGGCGCGGCGCGCGCCGAGGCCCCCGCCTTCGGCCTGGGCGAAACCCGCCTGCCCCTGGCTTCGTCGGGAAAACTGTCGGTGGGGACCGTATCGGGCCCGTCGGCCGGCCTGTCGGGCCATCCCCTGGCCTTCGGGCTGCCGGGCAGCCCCCTGGCGGTGGGCGGCTATATCGCCTATGGCGGCGCCAATGCCCAATTGTCCTCGTCGCTGCGCAGCGATGGCGCCAGCCGCGGCGCCAACCTCTCCGCCTCGTGGGGCGGCGGCATCCTGGGCGCCGACAGCCGGGCCTCGCTCAGCCTGGGGGTCAACCGCGCCGAATGGGGCAGCATCAGCCCCAATTCCCAGCATCCGGCCCTGACCCTGGCTGATCCCTATCGCGGCGGCCTCAATGGCGGCGGCCCCAATGGCGGCGGCAATGAGATCAACATGTCGCTCAGCCTGATCCATCAGGTGAGCCCATCCTTCAGCGTCGGCGGCATGGCCGGGGCCAATCGGACCAGCGGCGTCGAACAGCCCGGAACCGGCCTGACGCTGGGCGCCGGCCTGGGATACCGGTTCTAGAACCGGTCAAATTCAGGCGGATTCCGGGGGCTATTCCCGCCCCACCACGCCGCATTCGGCGATGGCCTTGCCCAGTTCCTTGCAGATGGCCTTGGCGGCACCGTCGTCCCTGGCCCCGGCGAACAGGCGGACAAACTTGCCCTTGCCCTTGATCTCGACGCCCTTCATCACCGGCTCCGAGGCCTTGAGGGTGGCGGAATGCCCGGCCAGGATGCCCCAGCCCTTACGGGCCCAGTCCTCGGTCTTGTACGAGGCGAGGTAGACCAGCTTGCGCGGCGCCTCGGCGGCCGGAGGCGGAGGGGGCGGCGCCACGGCCGGCGGGGCCACCGCC
>JAVBXM010000088.1 GCA_030824585.1 Phaeospirillum sp.
GGGCTATTACCGCCCCGCCACCGGCCGGATCTCGCTCAGGGAGACGAAGCCGGGATGGGCGTCCTTGAAGACCTTGAAGGTCTTGGTGCCGCGCCCTTCGGCGAAATCTTCGTAGGCCTCGATCAGGGCGGCGCGGCATACCGCTTCCACCTCGTATTCGGCCAGACCGCCCAGGTCGGTGCTGCGCAGCACCTCCTTGAACCGCTTGAGGATGTGCAGGCGGCTGACATTGACCACCGACTGATCGAAGGGGACCCCCAGGGTCTCGAAGAACTGCTCGGCGGCGGACAGGGTGGCGAGGGTGTCGAGGATCATGACGGGACTCCCGTAAGGGCGGTGGCGGTTCCGGCGAAGCGGCGCAGGTCGTCGGCGGTGGGAATGGTCTTGGTATTCGAGGCATGGCGGCGTACCTGGGCCAGCATGGCGCGGGCGACCGGGGCGTCTACCTCCAGGCCGATCTCGCGGCAGGCGTGCAGCACCGAGGTCAGCCCCGAATGCTTGCCCAGCACCAGCCGGTGGCCGCGGCCCAGTTCGGCCGGGTCCAGGGCCTGGTAGGTGCGGGGATCGCGCAGCAGGCCGCTGACATGGATGCCCGATTCATGGGTGAAGATGTTCTCGCCGACGATGCTCTTGTCCACCGGCACCGGCCGGCCCGAGGCGTCGGCCACCAGCCGGGACACCCGGCCCAACTGGCGCTTGTCGATGCCGGTTTCCCTTCCGTAGAGGTGGCCTAGCGCCACCACCACTTCCTCCAGCGGCGCGTTGCCGGCGCGCTCGCCCAGGCCGTTGACGGTGGTGCTCACATGGGTGGCGCCGCCCCGCACGGCGGCCAGGGAATTGGCGGTGGCCAGCCCCAGATCGTCGTGGGCGTGGATTTCCAGCTCGATGGAGCAGGTGGCGCGCAAGGCCTTGAAGGCGTCATGCACCGCGAACGGGTCCATGATGCCCAGGGTGTCGGCGAAGCGGAAGCGCCGGGCGCCCGCCGCTTCGCAGGCCCGAACCACGTCGGTCAGGAAGGCGGGGTCGGCGCGGGAACTGTCCTCGCCACCCACCAGCACCTCGAATCCCATGGCGCGGGCCTTGCCCACCATGGCGCGGATATGCTCCAGCGCCCAGGCGCGGTCGCGGCCCAGCTTGGCGGCCAGTTGCAGGTCGGAAACCGGGATGGACAGGTTGACGGTGGCGACGTCGCACCGCGTCGCCGCCTCCAGGTCGTCGTCCAGCATGCGGCACCAGGCGATCAGCCGGGCCTTGAGGCCGAGGCCCGCCACCTTGGCGATGGCGGCCTGTTCCTCGGGGCCCATGGCGGGAATGCCCACCTCGATCTCCGGTACCCCGGCGATGTCCAGCGCCCGGGCGATGTCCAGCTTCTCGTCCAGGCGGAACGCCACCCCGGCGGTCTGTTCGCCGTCCCGCAACGTGGTGTCGTTCATGATCACCGGGGCGGGCATGGCTGTTCTCCTAGCCGCAGGTCTTGATGCCGCAGGAACAGCCGCCGCCGGTGGTGGCGGTGGGGGCGGGGGGCTGGTTGGGATTGTCGAACACAAAGCCCGAGCCCATGGAGGAATTGTCCACGTAATCCATGGTGGCGCCGGTCAGCCACAGGGCCGAGCCGGGATCGACGAACACCTTGACGTCGGAGAATTCCAGCACCTGGTCGTCCTCGGCGGGAGTCTCTTCGAGGCCCATATTGTAGGAAAAGCCCGAGCAGCCCTTGTTGACCATGATCCGCAGACCCAGGTACTCGCCGTTGCACACCTCGCGGATGACGTCGACGGCCTTATCGGTCAGGTTCAGCATGACTTGGTCCTCCTTGCCGGATGGAATGTCCTGTCCTTTGGATCAGCAAGAAGGATGCCAAGTGCTAGAGTATTGAATCTAAACGATAGTGCCCGAGGTGGAATCCGACAATGTCGGCTTTGCGACAGGATGGCCCGACAGCAGGGAGGCGCCGTCCTCGACCCCGAAGCAGGTGGAGAAGTCGGTGCAGACCTCGCAATTGGGCGACTTGCAGATCAGCACGCCTTCGCGCTGGCAGAGTTCGCGGTAGAAGAACTTCTTCCACTTCATGTCGCGGCTGTTGAGTTCGGCCAGGCCGACGAAATGGCGGCGCATCAGCCCCGACAGATCGGCGCGGCCGGTCAGCCCCAGGTCCTGCCACAGGTGGTTGGCGCCCAGGCAGCGGCGCGCCACGATATGGGCCAGCCATTCCTCCTCGATCAGGTCCCGCGTCCGGTAGTCCAGCAGCAAGGTGCGCAGGTCCGGCTCCTCGATGGTCAGGGGCTCGTCGCCATGGCCGGACAGCGACAGGCCGGACAGCAATCCCGGCGCATGGGGGAAGTAGCGACCCACCAGTGCGGCCAGGCATTCCTCGGAAAGCCCCAGTCCTAAAGTCAGGCTCTCGCCGGGCGACGACAGGGCCATGGCGATGGCGCAGGCGAACAGGTGGCGGTCGAACGGATCGCCGCCGCCGGGGACGGACATCAGACGGGAATAGATTTCCTTGGCCATGCGCTGTCCTCCTGTCCGTGGACATTGTCATCCCGACGACCCGCGGGAGGAGGGAGCTCGTCCTGGAGGGCTCCGTCCGAATCGGAACCGGTGATCCAGGCGGAGATCCCTCGGCAGCGCCTCGGGATGACACTTCGTCCTTACGCCGGCACGGCCTCGTGGGTCTGGGCCTTGGTGCCGCAGACCGCCTCACACGAGCCGCAGCCGATACAACTGCCGTCCTTGTCCAGCGTCATGACCTTGCGGACGATCTCCTCGCCGTCGTCGAAGGGATCGCACATCTCGTCGTCCTCGTTGATGCCCATCAGCTTCATCACAGCCTGGGTACAGACCTTGAAGCAGCGGCCGCAGCCGATGCACAGCTCGTCCGAGATGGCGGTGAGGTATTTGGGCGTCCAGGGCGATCCGTCGCGGGTGATGAACTGGCGAAACGACATGGTGTTATCTCTCTCTTTCTGGCTGGTTCAATGTTTCCTCAGGCGGAGGCGACTTCGGGGAAGCGGGCGATGGTGGCGACGCCTTCCGCGATGATCTTGCCGGCCTTGGCGCTCATCTCCTCGGCGGAGTCGAAGGCGAAGCGGTGCAGCTCGCGCATGTAGGTGTTGACCGCCACCAGCTTGCCGGCGGTGAGGATCACCCGGCCCCAGCCCTCGTGATGGATCTTCATGATGGGCGAGACGGCGTGGCCGCTCTGGGTCTCGATGGCCATGGCGATGGCATTGAAATACTGCTCCACCCGCCACAGGATGTCCGGGTCGGGATCGCCGAACAGGGGGATCTCGCGGCGCTGTTCCTTGGAGAGGATGTAGGGGGCCAGCACCTCCTCGTCGGGCATGGATTCCCAGGCGCCGGACTGGTCGTGGGCGCGGATGAACATCAAGAGACTCTTGATGAAGGGGTCCTGGGTGGTGGCGATGGCGGTCATGGCGGTACTCCTTGATGAAGAGAAGGTCCTGCTCTCCCTTCCTGTCACTCCCGGGCTTGACCCAGGGGGCCATGACGGCGGAGGGGGAGGTCGATTTCCTCCTTATTCGTCGTCGTCGATGAAGCGTTCGTCGCCGGCATCGCCGTCGCGCATGGCCTTCCTGAGCCAGGGCGGCGGGTTGCCCTTCAGCATGGTGCGCACCCGGTCGATGACGTCGGAGATGGCCTCGTCGGCGGGCAGTTTGATGGGGTGGACGCGGGCGCGGACCACGCGGGCCGCCGCCGGGCCGCCGATGGCGCGGCAAAACAGCAGCGAGGCGCCTTGCAGCGCGTTGATCTTGGCGGCCAGGCGGTCCTCGCCGTCCTCCTTGTGGTTGCCGTCCTCGGCCGACACGTTGTCGAACTGCACGGCTTCCAAGAATGTGTGACCCTCGGGGCCGATGTCGTAGAACATGAAGGTCTTGGCGCTGGCGAAGTGGGCGTCCACGCGCTGGCGGTCCTGGGTGGCGACGGCGATTCTCATGTGACCTCCTTTGATCTTCGGTCTCGACCCCTGGTGGGGCGCGGTGGGATCAACCAGCCGCAGCACTCTGGTGGCCATGGGCGTGCTCCGACGGCTCGTGGGCATGTCCGGGCCGCTCCATCAGGATGTTGCCCAATTGGGTGATCAGATCGCGGGTCCCCCGGTAGCCCGCCGTGGTCAGGTGGGCGGCGCCCAGGCGGTCGAACACCGGGAAGCCGGCGCGGAACAGCGGAATGCCGTGGCGCGACGCCACCTGACGGCCGTTGGAATTGGCGATGATCAGGTCGGCGCCGCCGGCTTCCAGGATCTGGTCCTCCAGATCCTCGAAATCGCCGACGATCACCCGTTCGGCCTTCAATTCGGCCAGCATGGCGACCGGCTGGGTGGTGACCGCCGCCGCGACGGTGGCGCCCATGTCCGAAGCCAGCTTGCCCATGCTCCACAGCAAGGCGGGTTCGGCGGCGATGGCCACCGAGCGGCCGCCGAAATAGAAGTGGCCGTCCAGCATGGCGTCGACCAACTGCGACCGGGCGCGGCGCTGGCGGGCGGGAACGGGCATTCCGGCGACGGTGGACAGGCAGACCATCAGGCGGTCCACCGCGTCCAGGCCGGTGACGCGATCGAGCAGCACCGAGGGGACGCCGGTGATGCCTTCCGCCGTCTTGGCGGCGATGCGCATGTGCTCGCCGACGGCGATGGTCAGCCGGGCCCGGCCCATTTCCCGCACGCTCGCCACCGAGGTTCCGCCCAGCGTGGTGGGGGTATAGGAATCGGGAACGTGGCCGTCCAGCGAGTCGGAAAGGTCGGGCAGCACCATGGCTTCCAGGCCGAAATCGGCGATGATGTCCTTCAATGCCTCGACGTCGCCGGGGGTGAGGTGGGCGCCGGGCAACAGGTTGACGCGATCCAGCTTGGCGTGATTGCCCGCCGGCCGCGCCAGGGCCTTGATGATGGCGGTCACCGCCTTGCCCCAGCCGGTCTCCAGCGAGCCCGAGAAGTCCGGGGCCGAGACGTCGATGACGGCGATGTCGGCCAACTCCTTGTTGCGCGCCCGGATGACCTTGACGTCGCCGGCCATGTCCTCGCCCCGGGTCTCGGTCAGCGCGGTGGAGATCAGGCCGATGATCTCGGGCTTGGCGCGCTTGGCGATGTTGAGCAGGCCTTCCTCCACCTGATCCATGCCGCCCAGGATGGTGCTGATCTCGTTCATGGCGGTGGTCTGCAGCGGAATGGCCTCGCGGAAGTGCCGCACCATCATCACCAGGGCGAAGGCGGTGCAGCCCTGCGAGCCGTGGAACATGGGCAGGCACCCCCTCATCCCCATGAAGGCCAGGGCGGCGCCCAGCGGCGCGCTGACCTTGAGCGGAGAGGTGGAGAGCGCCTTGTTGTGGTCGACGATGAGAGCCATCACGAATTCTCCCAGGGGGCGGGGGCGCGGACCTGCGCCCAGATGGGGCTGTTGATGGACAGATCGATCTCGCGCACCAGGGCGACCATGCCGTCATAGGCGGCATAGCCGTGGTGGCGTTCCTGATTGATGTCGATCCAGGGGGTGCGGGCCTTGAGCGCCACGAATTGCGAGCGGCCGCCCGACAGCATCATGTCGGCCTTGCCGTCCTTGAACATGGCGTACATGTCGCGCGGCGTGATGGCGTCGGCCAGCTTGTCCTCGTCGCCGCCCAGGCGTTCCAGCGCCTTGAGCTTGTCGGCCTCGGTGGCCTTGCGCACCGAACTGCCCACCACCTCCATGCCCACTTCCTGCAGGGCCTGGATCACCGACCAGCTTTTGACGCCGCCGGTGTAGAGCAGCACCTTGCGCCCCGCCAGACGGGCCTTGTAGGGCTCGAGCCGTGCCCAGGCCCTGGCCTCCTCCTCGGCGATCAGCGCCTCGGTGCGGTCGGTCAGGGTGGGGTCGGCACCGCGCTCCACCAGCATGCGGGCGATATTGCGCAGTGCGTCCGAGGTGTCGGAGATGCCGTAGAACGAGCCCTCGAAGTAGGGGATGCCCCACTTCTCCTTCATCTTGCGGGCCAGGGTGACCAGGGCCTGGGAGCACAGCACCATGTTGGCCCGCGCCGTGTGGCAGGCCGCCACCTCGCGATAGCGGGCGTCGCCGGTGATGGAGGCGCGCAGCCGGATGCCCAGACGGGCCAGCAGCGGGCGGAACTGGTCCAGTTCGCCCGCCACGTTGTACTCGCCCAGGATGTTGATGTCGCAGGGGCCGGCGTCGTCGGGCTCCACCGTGCCGATGACGTGCTCGAACAAGGCCTCGCCGCCCAGGCGGTTGCCCAGGTTCTTGGAGCCGACGAAGCCGGGCGAGTTGATGGGGATGACCGGGGTGCCCAGGCGCTCGGTGGCGGCGCGGCACACCGCGTCCACGTCGTCGCCGATCAGCGAGCCGACGCAGGTCTGGTAGACGAACACGGCCGGGGGCTTGTGCTTGGCGATGGCCTGCTTGATGGCCTTGTAGAGCTTCTTCTCGCCGCCCGCGATGATGTCCAGGTTGGTGAGGTCGGTGGTGAAGCCCTTGCGGTAGAGGTCCGAGCCGCTGCTCCATGAATTGCGCCCGTCCCAGGAATTGCCTTCGCAGGCGATGGGGCCGTGCACCAGATGCACCACGTCGGTGATGGGCTGCAGCGCGATCTTGGCGCCGTCGAAGGCGCAGCCGCCGGCCGCCGCGCCGGGAGTCAGCGACTTGCCGCAGCCCTTCTTGCGGTCGCCATCGGACTTGGCCTGGTTCTTGGCGCAACCGGGCTCGTGCATCAGTTCGGCGATCTTGGCCTTCAGCATGGCGGACCTCGCGTAAAGCGGTTCGCCAGGGGTCTTGCAATGCCCGTGCCGAGAGGAAAAGTGGCGGAAATGCTGGATTCAGCCGTGTGGGGCTCACGCCATTGTCGCAAGTGCGACACGATCCGGGCGGGTGTGGTAGCGTTGCGTCGCAACTGGGGAAGAACACCATGAGCGTCAGCGTACGACCGGCCCGACCGGACGACAGCGGCCATATCCTGCGCTTGCTCCGCCTGCTGGCGGCGTTCGAGGGCGAGCCCGAGGGTGTCGTCGTCACCGAGGAGATCATCCGCAGGGACGGCTTCGGGCCGCATCGCCGCTTCGAGGCGCTGCTGGCCGAGAGGGAGGGCGCCCCGTGCGGTCTGGTGGTGACCTATCTCGCCTATTCCAGCTGGAAGGGGGCGACGTCCCTGGTGGTGCACGATCTCTTCGTGGAGGAGGGAGCCCGGGGAACCGGTGCCGGTTCGGCCCTGCTGGCCGCCGCGGCCCGCCTGGCGGCCGAGAACGGTTGTTGCCGCATGGATGTGAACGTTCTGGACTGGAACGAAGAGGCCCGGCGCTTCTATGGCGAGCGGGGCTTCACGCCGCTGGAAGGCTGGCGGATTCACCGCCGGGGCCTGTGACTTCGGCCTGTCATCCCGAGCCTTGGCGAGGGATCTCCGCTTGGTATGACGGTGCCGATTCTGAAATACCGCGCCAGGACGGGATCCCTCCTCCCGATGGTCGTCGGGATGACATTTCAAAATAAGAGACCCGGGCCAAGGCTTCCGACAAAATAAGAGCCCCGGGGAGGGCGGGTTCCTCCCCGGGCCAAGGCTTCCGACAAAATAAGAGCCCCGGGGAGGGCGGGTTCCTCCCCGGGGCGATCTCACGCGTTACTGGAAGGGTTGGGAGACTAACGCGTGAGGTCGAAGGAGATATCGCTCGAGGCGTCGGTCGCCTCGAAGATGCGGTCCAGGATCTCCACCAGGACCCGCAGTGCGCCCTGGTAGCCCAGGGTGGGGAAGCGGTGGTGGTGGTGACGGTCGAAGATGGGGAAGGTCAGGCGGATCAGCGGAATGCCGGTGTCCTTCTCCAGGTACTTGCCGTAGGAGCTGCCGATCAAGAGATCGGTGGGCTCGGTGAACAGCAGCGAGCGCATGTGCCAGAGGTCCTTGCCGGCGTAGACCTTGCAGCCGGCGCCGAAGGGCGACGAGGCCAGCAGGGCTTCCATGGCGGCGACCCATTCCTTGTTGCCGTTGGTGGACAGGCAGTGGAGCGGCTCGCAGCCCATTTCCAGCAGGAAGGAGACCATGCCGTAGACGAAGTCGGGATCACCGAACACGGCGACCTTCTTGCCGTGCAGGTAGGCCTGGCTGTCGGTGATGGCATCGACCAGACGGCCGCGCTCCTTCTCGATGCTCTCGGGGATCGGCTTGCCCGACAGTTCCGAGACCTTCATCAGCAGGGCGTCGGTGCCCGACACGCCCATGGGATAGCGGAAGTAGCTGGTCGGCTGACCCTTGGTCCCGATGTATTCCAGGGACTTGACCGAGCAGTCGTGCTGCAGGCCGATGGTCGCCTTGGCATTGATGGCGGTGCGCACGTCTTCCAGCTTGGTGCCGCCGTCATACATGCGGTAGGTGCCGTCCGAGGGGGTGTCGTAGATGTCCGACACGTCGGAGATGAAGGTGTACTCGACGCCCATGGTATCCATGTAGCGCTTCAGTTCGCGGTTGTTGGCGACCGCATAGCCGTCGAAGCCCGGGATGATGTTGATCTTCTCGGAGACGGCGCCGCGCTTGACCTCGCCCTTCTCGCGGTCCCAGAAGTAGTTCAGCACGCCCTTGATCATGTTGTCGTAGCCGGTGGTGTGGCTGCCGACGAACGAGGGGGTGTGGGCGAAGGGGACGGCGAAATCGGCCGGGACCGATTCCTTTTCCTTGGCGGTGGCGATGAAGGCCGACAGATCGTCGCCGATGACTTCCGCCATGCAGGTGGTGGAGACGGCGATCATCTTGGGCTTGTAGAGCGCGTGGGCGTTCTGCAGGCCGTCGACGATGTTGGTCAGGCCGCCGAACACCGCCGCGTCTTCCGTCATGGAGTCGGACACGCAGGGCACCGCCTCCTTGAAGTGGCGGGCGAGGTGCGAGCGGAAGTAGGCGACGCAGCCCTGGGAGCCGTGCACGTAGGGCATGGTCTCCTCGAAGCCCTGGGCGGCGAACACCGCGCCGAGAGGCTGACAGGCCTTGGCCGGGTTGATGACGGCCTTTTCACGGGCGAAGTTCTTCTCGCGGTATTCCCAGGTCTTGGTGTACTCGGCCTGGGCGGCGACGGCATCGTCCGTGGGACGGCACTCGAACTGGGCCTTCTTGGCCGCGAACATCTCCGTGTACTCGGGCTCCTTGAACAGGGAGACGTGGTCCTTGGTCTTTTCGGCGCTCTGAGGCATGACTTCTCTCCTTCTCAACTCCCCGCGCCCCCGGGTGTTGGGCGGTACGCGGGGAGGAGTTAAAGCAAAACAACGTATTACAGGTCAGGATCGGAAGCTTCAGGCGGCCTTCCAGGGGGCCTTGAACTTGCTCCAGACCGGGCTGTTGATGGCCATGTCCATATCGCGGGCGAAGATGGCGAAGCCGTCATAGCCGTGATAGGGGCCCGAGTAGTCCCACGAGTGCATCTGGCGGAAGGGCACGCCCATCTTCTGGGTCGCGTACTTCTCCTTGATGCCCGAGCCGACCAGGTCGGGGCGGATCTGCTCGATGAACTTCTCCAGCTCGTAGCCGGTGACGTCGTCGTAAATCAGCGTGCCTTCCTTCACGTAATGGCCGGTGCGCTGGTAATCGTCGTTGTGGGCGAACTCGTAGCCGGTGCCGACGATCTTCATGCCCAGGTCTTCGTAGGCGTTGGCGACGTGGCGGGGGCGCAGGCCGCCCACGTACAGCATCACGGTCTTGCCTTCCAGGCGGGCCTTGTACTTGGCCAGCACGCTGTCGACCAGCGGCTGGTACTTGGCGATGACCTCCTCGGCCTTCTTCTGGATGGTTTCGTCGAACTGGGCGGCGATCTTGCGAAGCGAGGTCGCGATCTGGCTCGGGCCGAAGAAGTTATATTCCACCCACTTGATGCCGTACTTCTCTTCCATGTGGCGGCAGATGTAGTTCATCGACCGGTAGCAGTGGATGAGGTTCAGCTTGGCCTTGGGGGCACGCGCCATCTCGGACAGGGTGGCGTCGCCGGACCACATGCCGATGACCCGCAGGCCCATCTCTTCCAGCAACTTGCGGCTCGGCCAGGCGTCGCCGCCGATGTTGTAGTCGGCGATCAGGTTGACGTCGTAGGGGCCGGGCACGAACGCTTCCTCGGGCGAGGGCTTGTCGAACACCCAGTCGCGGATGGCGTCGTTGGCGATGTGGTGGCCCAGCGACTGGGACACGCCGCGGAAGCCTTCGCACCGCACCGGCACGATGGTCTTGCCGGTTTCCTTGTGCTTCTTCTTGGCGACGGCCTCGATGTCGTCACCGATCAGACCGATCGGACATTCGGACTGGATGGAGATGCCCTTGTTGAGCGGGAACATGGTGTCCAGCTCGTCGATCATGGCGTCCAGGTTCTTGTCGCCGCCGAACACGATGTCGCGTTCCTGGAAGTCCGACGTCACCTGCATGGTGACGAAGCTGTCCACGCCGACCGTGCCGTTGAAGTAGTTGCGGCGCTGGGACCAGGAATACTGGCCGCAGCCGACGGGGCCGTGGGAGATGTGGACCATGTCCTTGATGGGGCCCCACACCACGCCCTTGGAACCGGCATAGGCGCAGCCACGGATGGTCATGACACCGGGGATGGACTTGATGTTCGACTTGACGCCGCAGGAGGTGGCGCCCTCCTCCTCGGCCGGCTTGGCGACGGCGAGGTGCTTGGCACGGCGCTTGGCGGCCTTTTCCGGATAGGCGTCAAGGACTTCCTTGATCAGCGCCTCGGCGGCGGCGGTATCGTTGGTGTAATCGAGGCTCATGGCCCTCTCCTTCAGCTTTCGTTGGGGGCCCTCCACCCTTTAGGAGGGCCCTCCGGTTACCGTCGAAGTCCTAGGCGCTGCAGAGCGTCTTTTCCTTGGCCTCGAGCTCGGCCAGGGCCTGCTCGTCGGACTTCATGATGCCGAACTCGAGCAGCATGTCTTCCAGCTCTTCCATGGTGATGGGGGTCGGGATGGTGCCCTTGCCGCCATTGGCATGGATCTTCTGGGCCAGGGCGCGGTACTCGCCGGCCTGCTTGGAGTCGGGGGCGTACTGGATGACGGTCTGGCGACGCAGCTCGGCGTGCTGCACGCCGTTGTCGCGCGGCACGAAGTGGATCATCTGGGTGTTCAGCTTGACGGCCAGGGCCTCGGCGAGTTCGAGCTCGCGGTCGGTCTGACGCTCGTTGCAGATCAGGCCGCCCAGGCGGACGCCGCCCGAACCGGCATACTTCAAGATGCCCTTGGCGATGTTGTTGGCGGCGAACAGGGCCATCATCTCGCCGGACATGACGATGTAGATTTCCTGGGCCTTGTTCTCGCGGATCGGCATGGCGAAGCCGCCGCACACCACGTCGCCCAGCACGTCGTAGGACACGTAGTCCACGTCGTCATAGGCGCCGTTCTCTTCCAGGAAGTTGATGGCGGTGATCACGCCGCGGCCGGCGCAGCCGACGCCCGGCTCGGGGCCGCCCGATTCGGTGCACTTGATGCCCTTGTAGCCGATCTTCATCACGTCCTCGAGCTCGAGGTCTTCCACCGAGCCGGCCTTGGCGGCCAGATGCAGCACGGTGTCCTGCAGCTTGGTGTTGAGGATCAGACGGGTGGAGTCGGCCTTGGGGTCGCAGCCGACGATGAGGATCTTCTGACCCATCTCGACGAGAGCGGCCAGGGTGTTCTGCGAGGTGGTGGACTTACCGATACCGCCCTTGCCGTAGAAAGCGATCTGACGAACCATGGGAATTTCCTTTCGCTGGTTAGCCTAAAATTTGCTCGGCGAGGACACGGCCACCGCCACGGCCTCCTCATCGCAATGGGCGTGCCAATTTGGTGTGCGGCGCAGCGAGAAAAAATATCACAGCAAAAACAATGCGTTATGTAGGGGTGGTGGGCTCATGCCTGCTTTTTGGGCGTCTGTGCGGAATCCGACAAACCTTCCCGACTGTGTTGCAACCCCAACAGGACCAGGGTTTTGGCCCTTTCCCGCCCCCTTATGCCGAAAGGTACGGGTCTTGCATGAGATGGCCGTTAAGTAAGGTCATCCCGAGTGTAGCGAGGGATCTCCGTTTGGAATGGCGGTTCCGTCCCGGAAATGCCGGACCAGGGTGAGATCCTTCCTCCCGTTGGTCGTCAGGATGACACGTTCGACTCAAAAGGGGCTCCGGCTGACACATGAACGACGCGCAGGCGCACAGCATCGGCCACAGCACCAACCTGATGGGATTGTCCACCAGCCTGCTGGGGTCGACGGCCTTCAACGACGAGCCGCGCGAGCTTCATATCTCGGGCGTGCGCGAGATGAACGGCCAACTGTTCGAGATGCTGGGCCGGTCGGACGGCCTGATGGATGCCGGCGATGCCTTTTATAAGTACATGATGGCCATGTTCGGCATCGATCCCGAGCAGCAGGAGGAGTTGAAGGGGGCGCGCCGGCGCTACCGCTCCAGCTTCCTGCGCCTGCTCAAGGGCTGGGGCTACGATTCCAACGGGCCGGAGGGCGCCGTGCTCAAGGGCTGGGTGGAAAGCCGCTTCGGGCTGTTCCCCACCTTCCACAAGGAGATGATCACCCGCTTCTCCACCCGGGGCTGGGCGGCCTATGTGGACGAGAAGATGTCGAGCCGCTTCCACAACAACTCCATCTACTGCCAGCTCGACATGCTCTATGAATTCTGCCAGTGGGGTCTGGCCCGCTTCGCCGCTCCCGGCCAGACCCATCTGACGCTGTATCGCGGCATCAATTCCTTTGACGAGCACCAGGTGATCGAGCGTCTCGATCGCAAGAACGTGGTGATGCGCCTCAACAATCTGGCGTCGTTCTCGTCGGACCGCTCGGTGGCCGACTGCTTCGGCGACACCATCCTGACCGCCCATGTGCCGGCGGTGAAGGTTCTGTTCTTCAACACGCTGCTGCCCGTCCACCCCCTGAAGGGGGAGGGCGAGTATCTGGTGATCGGTGGCGATTACCGGGTCAGCGCGGCCTATTTCTGATTGGACCGATCATGCGATTACCCCTGCCGTTTCTCGACCGATCCCCGGTGTCCGGCCCCAGCCTGGAGGAGCGCGTCCTTGGCGCCTATCTGGGCTTCGCGGTGGGCGATGCCCTGGGGGCGACGGTGGAATTCCTGACCAAGGGGGAAATTCGCGAGAAATACGGCGTGCACCGCAAGATGATCGGCGGCGGCTGGCTGCATCTGGTGCCGGGGCAGGTCACCGACGACACCGAGATGTCGCTGTGCCTGGGCCGTTCGCTGGTACGCCAGGGCGGATTGGACCTCAAGGACGTGTGCGAGGAATTCGCTGCCTGGCTGAAAAGCGGGCCGGTGGACGTGGGCAACACCTGCCGGCGCGGCATTCGCCGCTTCATCACCAACGGAACGCTGGAGGGCGGCTATTGCGAAGGCGACGCCGGCAACGGCGCCGCCATGCGCAACCTGCCCACCGCCATCGCCACCCTGCACAGTCCCGACCGGCTGGAGGAGTGGACGGTGGCCCAGAGCCATATCACCCACCACCACCCGCTGTCCGACGATGCCACCCTGGCCCTGGGGCGCATGACCCAGGCGCTGCTGGCGGGCCACGGCATGAAGGCGGCCCGCGACGAGGCCAACGCCCTGGTGGACAAGCACAAGTGCTTCCGGTTCGAGACCTTCCGCAGCCAGTCCACCGCCTATGTGGTCGATACCATGCAGACGGTGCTGCACTTCTATTTCCTGACCGATTCCTTCCGCAACTGCCTGATCGAGGTGGTCAACCAGGGCGGCGACGCCGACACCACCGGGGCCATCGCCGGCATGCTGGCCGGGGCCACCTATGGGGTCCGGGAGATACCGTCCGCCTGGCTCGGCAAGCTGGACAGGGCGGTGGCCGACGAGATTCGTACCCAGGTGCCGGCCCTGCTGGCCCTGGCGGAAAAATTAAAATAAGGGAGTAACGCCATGGCGATGATCGTCTTCTACGAAAAGCCGGGCTGCATGAACAATACCCGCCAGAAGCAGCTTCTGGCGAAGTCCGGCCACGACGTGGTGGCGCTGGACATCCGCGCCCAGGGCTGGAGCCCGGACATGCTCCGGCCGTTCTTCGCGGGATTGCCGGTGGCCGAATGGTTCAACCGCGCCGCTCCCCGGGTCAAATCGGGGGCGGTGGTGCCCGAAGCCATGGAAGCCGCCGAGGCCCTGGCCGAGATGTGCCTGGACCCCCTGCTGATCCGCCGTCCCCTGATGGAAAGCGGTGGGCGGCGGATGGCCGGCTTCGACGAGGAGGCGGTCAACGCCTGGATCGGCCTGACCCCGGCATCCGAGCCCATGTCGGAGACCTGCCCGCGCAGCGACGGGCTGTGCTCGGTACCGGGGCGGTAGGAAGGCCGAGTTACACCGCCTTGACGTTGCCGAGGAAGGTTTCCACGTGCTTGCCCAGGCTGGTGCCGGATTCCTCCAGCACTTCCG
The DNA here is from genome assembly GCA_030824585.1 of Phaeospirillum sp. GTDB lineage: Bacteria > Pseudomonadota > Alphaproteobacteria > Rhodospirillales > Magnetospirillaceae > Phaeospirillum. Next base: position 14,399 of record JAVBXM010000088.1, read on the forward strand.
CCACCTTGAACATGTTGGACGCCATCTCGCCGGTCATGCGGGCGGCCGACGACACTTCGGTGATGTTGCTGGTCACCTCGTGATTGCCGTTGGCGGCTTCCTGCACGTTGCGGACGATTTCCTGGGTGGCGGCGTTCTGTTCCTCGACGGCGGCGGC
>JAVBXM010000131.1 GCA_030824585.1 Phaeospirillum sp.
GGGCAGCAGGCGCTCCACCTTGGGCTCGCCCTCCCCGGCCGAATCCATGCGCTCGTAGACCAGCTTGTCCTGGTTGGGCACCTGCATGCCGCCCCGGTCGTCGGGACGGGTCTTGATGGGGCGGTCGTCGGCCTTGATCACCGGCACGCCCAGCCCGCCGCCCTTGCGGCCGCCGACGAAATGCAGGCCGGCGGCGACGATGGCGCCCACCGCGATGACGGCGCCGCCGATCAGCACCCAACTGCGCAGGCGGTGGCCGGCGCGGGCCTGATGGGAATCGGCGTCGGCGTCGTAACGCTCGGGAATGATGTCCAGCAGGTCGCGTTCGTAATCGTCGCCGGGACGTTTGGCCATGTCAGCGCATCTCCCCTGTTCAGCGCATCTCTTCCACGGGAGCGACACCGAAGATGCCAAGCCCCGAGGCGATCACCCCCACTACCGCGCGCAGCAGGCCCAGGCGGGCCAGGGACAGCTCGCGGTCGTCCTCGATCAGGAACCGCAGCCGGGTCTCGTCCTTGCCCTTGTTCCACAGCCCATGGAAGGCGGCGGCCAGATCATACAGGTAGAACGCCACGCGGTGCGGCTCGTGGGCCTCGGCCGCGCTTTCCACCTGGCGCGGCCAGCCGGCCAGCAGCCTGATCAAACCAAGCTCGGCCGGGTCGGTCAAGCGCGCCAGCACGTCGATGCCGGGAACCGGCCCCACCGCATCGGGCCACATGCCGGCGGCGTGGCGCATCACCGAATGGCAGCGGGCATGGGCGTACTGGACATAGAACACCGGATTGTCGCGGCTCTGCTCCAGCACCTTGTCCAGGTCGAAGTCCAGATGGGCGTCGTTCTTGCGGGTCAGCATGATGAAGCGGACCACGTCCTTGCCCACCGCCTCGACCAGATCGCGCAGGGTGACGAAGGTGCCGGCCCGCTTGCTCATCTTGTAGGGCTGGCCGCCCTTCAAAAGATTGACCATCTGGCAGAGCTTGACGTCGAGATCGCCGCCGCCCTCGCTCACCGCCTTGACCGCCGCCTGCATGCGCTTGACGTAGCCGCCGTGATCAGCGCCCCACACGTCGATCATCGAGCCGAAACCGCGCCGGTACTTGTCCAGGTGATAGGCGATGTCCGAGGCGAAATAGGTCCACGACCCGTCCGACTTCCGCAACGGCCGGTCCACGTCGTCGCCGAATTCGGTGGCCTTGAACAGGGTCTGCGGCCGGGCCTCCCAATCGTCGGGCAGCTTGCCCTTGGGGGGCTCCAGCACGCCTTCGTAGATCAGGCCCTTCCCGGTCAGGTAATCGAGGGAATCCTGGACCTTGCCGGCGTCGACCAGCCCGCGCTCGGAGACGAACACGTCGTGGCGGACACCCAGGCCGGCCAGATCGTCCTTGATCATGTCCAGCATGGCGTCGACGGCGAAGGTCCGCAGTTCGGGCAGCCACTCGGCCTCGGGCTTGTCCTTGAGCGCCGGGCCGTACTTTTTCGCCAGGGCCTCGCCGGCCGGCTTCAGGTACTCGCCGGGATATAGGCCCTCGGGAATCTCGCCGATTTCCTCGCCCAGGGCCTCGCGGTAGCGCAGGAAGGCCGAACGGGCCAGCACGTCCACCTGGGAACCGGCGTCGTTGACGTAATACTCGCGGGTCACGTCGTAGCCGGCCTTGACCAGCAGCGAGGCCAGGGCGTCGCCGAACACCGCGCCGCGGGCGTGGCCGATATGCATGGGGCCGGTGGGATTGGCGGAAACGTATTCCACGTTGACCTTGCAGCCCTTGCCCATGTCGGATTCGCCATAGGCGGTCCCGGCGGCCAGCACCTCGGCCAGACGCTCGAACCAGAAGGAATCCGCCAGACGCAGGTTGATGAAGCCGGGGCCCGCCACCTCCACCTCGGACACCGCCGGGTGGGTGCGCAAGGCTGCGGCGATCTTCTCGGCCAGATCGCGGGGCTTCATGCCCGCCGCCTTGGTCAGCACCATGGCGGCATTGGTGGCCACGTCGCCGTGGCTGGTCTCGCGCGGCGGTTCGGCGGTCACCTTGGAGGTATCGAGGCCGGGAACGATCGCTTCGACCGACTTGATGATTTCTTCGCGGAAGTATTTGAACAGGTTCATTTTTCTCAGGGCTTCTCTTGCAGGTCGAACAGCCGGCGATGCTCGTCGAGCGCAAAGCGGTCGGTCATGCCGGCGATGTAATCGGCCACCACGCGGGCGGTCTTGGCGGTGCCCTTGCCGTCGGCCAGACGGCGCCATTCGGGCGGCAGGCATTCGGGCTCGGCGAACAGCAGGCGGAACAGGTCCTTGACCACCCGGCGCCCCTTGCTGGTCATGCGGTTGACGCTGAAGTGGCGGTACATGTTGGTGAACAGGAACTGGCGCAGCGCCGAGTCGTTGGCGCGCATGCGCTCGGAAAAGGCGGCCAGCGGCCGGCCCAGGTCGCGCACCTCGTCGGCGCTTTGCGGCTTGAACTCGGCGATGCGGCGCCGGGTCTCCTCGATCAGGTCGAGGATCATGATGCCGATCATCCGCCGCACCACCTCGTGGATGTGCAGGGACGGGTCGGCATCGGGATATTCCTTGACGACCTGATGGAACAGCGGCCCGACCAGGGGCACGTCGGCCAGGTCCTTGATGGTGAACAGCCCGGCCCGCAGGCCGTCGTCGATATCGTGGTTGTTGTAGGCGATGTCGTCGGACAGGGCCGCCACCTGGGCCTCCATGCCGGCGAAGCTGTTCAGGCGCAGGTCGTGCATCTGGGCGTATTCGGCGATGGCGCCGGGCAGCACCCGGTCGGGCTTGACCGCCAGCGGGCCGGTCAGCGGCCCGTTGTGCTTGACCAGGCCTTCCAGGGTCTCCCAGGTGAGGTTGAGGCCCTCGAACTCCACATAGCGGCGTTCCAGCTTGGTGACGATGCGCAAGCTCTGGGCGTTGTGGTCGAAGCCGCCGTACTCGGCCAGCACCTCTTGCAGCGCGTCCTCGCCCGCATGGCCGAACGGCGTGTGGCCCAGGTCGTGGGCCAGGGCCAGCGCCTCGGCCAGATCCTCGTCCAGGGCCAGGACGCGGGCGATGGAACGGGCGATCTGCGACACTTCCAGCGAATGGGTCAGCCGCGTCCTGAAGTTGTCGCCCTCGTGATAGACGAAGACCTGGGTCTTGTACTGCAGGCGGCGGAAAGCGGCGGAGTGGATGATGCGGTCGCGGTCGCGCTGGAACGGCGAACGGGTCGGGCTGTCCGCCTCCTCATGCAGGCGGCCACGCGATTCCTCGGGCCGGCAGGCATAGGGGGCCAGGGTATGGAAGCGGGACTCGGTCATGTCCGGGACACTACCGCCCAAGGCGGGGGAACGCAACCACCGGGGGGATGGAGGCACCGGGGGGATGGAGGCATCGGGACTTGAATTCGGCATCGGAATACCTAAATTGCGGGAACGAGGCTTCCCCTCGGGGTGGGCGAAGTGCTACCCTTCGAACAATTCCAATCCTTGCCGCAGAGGACAAGATGGCCGAGGTTGAACACAATTACGCCGCCCGCGTCAGCGTCACCGAAAGCGCCGCCGAGCGCGTGCAGACCCTGATCAAGATGGAGGGCAAGCCCAACATGATGCTGCGCCTGGGCGTATCGGGCGGCGGCTGCTCGGGCTTTTCCTACGGTATTTCCCTCGACGACAAGGTCGGCGACGACGACCGCATGTTCAGCGAATTCGGCGTCACCGTGGTGATCGACCAGACCTCGCTGGACATGCTGGACGGCTCGGTGGTGGATTACGTCGAGGATCTGGCCGGCTCGTCCTTCCAGATCAAGAATCCCAACGCCACCTCGACCTGCGGCTGCGGCAGCTCGTTCTCCGTCTGATATTCACCAGCTCGGACACTGCCCGTTGACCCGCCGGTAATTGCCCGGCGTGTCGATGGCGGCGTTGCGGGTGCGCAGTTCGGCGGCGAAGGCCTCGAAGGTCGGCTTCATGGCCGCCGTCAGCCGGTCCTTGAACTCGCTGGTCATGGCGTCGGGGCTCAAGGTGGTGATGCGCGGCGCGATCTGCGCCGCCGCGTTGCGCAAGACGGCCTCCGCCTGGGGCGTCCAGTGACGGAAGGCGTCGCGGCTGATGGCGACATGCTCGTCCTCGTGGGTGCGGATCACCCGGTACTGGCAGCCGCCGGGCGGATATTCCCGGGCGATATCCACCTTGATCTCGGTGATCTTCCACACGCCCTCGACCCGGGCGACCCCCATGCACCGCCGCCCCTGCCCCAGATCGATCTGCCAGCCCTGCACCCGGAGCTCCAGATTGGTGGTGGTGCGGGTCAGGCCGGTGGTGAAGTCCTTGGAATCCGCCCGGGTCAGGCCCGACATGGCGGTGATGCGCGCCCGGCTCTCGACGCTGCTGTAGGTGGGATCGGCCATCCAGGTGGAGAAGGTCACGGCGCGGGTCGGCACATAGGCTCCGGCTGGCGGGCAGGCCTGGGCGAAAGCCGATGACGGGCCGAGCAGCAGGACAAGGGCGAGGATCAGCCGGCGGCCGGGGCTAAGCCTGTCCCTTCCGCCCCCGCCGGGCCGGCAGGGTGAAAAGAAAGGTGCTCCCCTCGCCCGGCATGGATTCCACCCAGATACGGCCGCCATGACGCTCCACGATCTTCTTGGCCACCGCCAGCCCGATGCCGGTGCCTTCGTATTCGGTCCGGGCGTGCAGCCGCTGGAAGATGACGAACACCCGCTCGAAATACTTGGGATCGATGCCGATTCCATTGTCGCGCACGGAAAACGTCCAGAAATCCCCATCGCGCACCGCCCCGACATGGACACGCGGAACCGTCCCGGGTGCCCTGTACTTTATGGCGTTCCCCACCAGGTTCTGCAACAGGCTGACCATCTGGATCTGGTCGCTCTCCACCTCGGGCAGCGGATCGCGGGAAATCTCGGCTCCGGCCTCCTGGATGGCGGCCCCAAGGTTGTTCAGCACCACGTCCAGCACCCTGTCCATCTCCACCGGCTCGAAGGAGCCGCCATGGGTGGTGACGCGGGAAAACACCAGCAGGTCGGTAATCAGCCGGTGCATGCGCGAAGCCCCATCGGCGGCGAAGCGGATGTATTCCCTGGCGTTGTCGTCCAGGGCGGATTCATAGCGCCGCTGAAGCAGTTGCAGGAAGCTGGTCACCGTGCGCAGCGGCTCCTGCAGGTCGTGGGAGGCGACGTAGGCGAATTGCTGCAGTTCGGCGTTGGACCGTTCCAGTTCGGCGGTACGCTCGGCCAGGTCCCGCTCGGCCCTCTTGCGGTCGGTGACGTCGTGGATGCTCCAGCGGGTGCCGATGATCGCCCCGGCGTCGTTGAAGATGGGCTGGAAACTGGCCGTCACCCACTTGATCCGGCGGTTGCGACAGATCACCCGGAACTCGATGCCCGTCTCGAACGTGCCGTCCAGCGCCGCCTGCCGTAATCGGCGGATCTCGTCGCGGTCGTCCTCGTAAACCATTGGCAGCGGATAATCGTCCATGGCGAGACACTGTTCGATGGAATAGCCGGCCAGACGCTCCACCGCCGGATTGACCCATTGCAGCCTGCCGTCCTGGTCCAGCCAGGATTCCCAGTCGAAGGTGTAATCGGCGATGGCCCGGAAACGCTCCTCCTTGAGCCGTAACGCCTCGCGGGCCCGCTCCACCTGTTCGTGCTGATTGTGGATGATGACGTCGGCGCGGCGGACGATCAGGAAGAGAATGAGGTAGAGGCCCCCCAGGATGCCAGCCACCAGCAGCCCCAATTGCCAGACGTTGGACTGCAGCCGTTCCATGGATGGGGTCGCGTCGGAGTAAAGTTCCAGTCCGCCGATCACCGGCCCCGCCTCGCCCTTTACCGGCATGGTGGTCTGCACCACCCAGCGGTCCGCCGGCTGTCCGCCCAGGGCAGGCATGTCCCGCGTAAAGGTCATCCGGTTCGAGGCCACCCCCGGCCCCATGGCCTTCATCACCTCCAAAGTGTTGGAAAAGCTCTCCCCGACCTCGTCGCGAACCGAGGAGTAGATGGCGCGGCCCCGGCTGTCATAGACGCGGATCTTCAGGATGGGCAGGCCGGTCGACAGGCTTTCGAAGGCGATGTCCAGGGCCCGCAATTCGCCGCGACGGCGCAACGCCTCGGCGGGAACGTTGGACGCCGACAGGAAGAACGGCTGGAACTGGCGCCAGAAGGTATTGGCGAAGGTGGTGGCGAGACGGGTGTTCTCCGCCTCGGTGGACAGCACGAACTCGTCCACCTGATCGTGACGGTAAAGGGCGACCAGAACCGAGGCGGTAATGGTCAGCGCCACCGCACTGGCGATGGAGTAGTACCGCAATAGCCTGAACCTGGAGTTGATTCCGCTTTCGCCTGCCACCAACGCCCCCGAACCAAAACGGCCCCAATAAGTATGCACGCTCGGCATTTATTCTTACAATCGGATAAATGCCGGCCTGCCTTGCCGAAACCGGCGGGTCCTGTATCCTCGGGGCCGGCATTACCTTCCCGGAGCGGATCGAAACCATGGGCCTGCGCATCGCCACCTGGAACGTCAACTCGGTGCGGGCCCGCCTGGGCAACGTGCTCGACTGGCTGGGCTCCTTCGCGCCGGACGTGGTGCTGCTGCAGGAGATCAAGTGCCAGGACCAGGACTTCCCGCGCCTCGAGATCGAAGCGGCCGGCTACAAGGCGGCCGTCCACGGCCAGAAAAGCTATAACGGCGTCGCCATCCTGTCGCGCCACCCCATGGACGACATCCGCACCGGCCTGCCCGGCGACGGAACCGACGAGCAGGCCCGCTATATGGAGGCCACCATCGCCGGCTGGCGCCTCGCCTCCCTTTACCTGCCCAACGGCAATCCGGCACCGGGCGACAAATTCGACTACAAGCTGGCGTGGATGGCCCGCCTCGAGGCCCACGCCGCATCCCTGCTGGCCGGCGGCGTGCCCTTCGTCCTGGGCGGCGACTACAACATCTGCCCCACCGACGACGACGTCTACGATCCGCCCAACTGGCGCAATGACGCCCTGTGCCGGCCGGACAGCCGCGCCGCCTACCGCGCCATCGTCAACCTTGGGCTGACGGAAGCGTTCCGGGCGCTGCATCCGGGGGAAAAGGGCCGCTATTCCTTTTGGGATTATCAGGCGGGCGCCTGGCAGCGCGACGAGGGCCTGCGCATCGATCATTTCCTGCTGTCGCCCCAGGCGGCCGACCGGCTGCGGGCCTGCGACATCGACAAGGCGCCAAGGGCCAGGGAAAAGGCCTCCGACCACACGCCGGTGTGGATCGAGCTGGATTAGAGAAGCATCCGGCTCTAGCGGTCGAAGGGCGTCACGGTGCTTCGTCCATAGGCCTCGCCGCCCACCACCTGGGCCGGATCGATGGAGCGCCGCGCCTCGGCCAGGGCCGCCTTGATCCGGGCATCGGCGACGCGGTGCCGGGGGTCAAAGGCCGCCGCGGGGCATTCCTCGCCGAACACATGGGCGTAGAGGCCGTTCATCATGGCGAAACGGCCGCCCATCAGCATGTTGCAGGCTCCCTTGACCGCCGTCAGGTCGCCCTCTCCCTCCATGTGCAGCGAGGTCACCAGCATCACCGAGATGGCGTGCAACACGTCGTAGCGCACATGGGCGATGAATACTTCCAGGTGATGGGGGGTGAGGTTCAACCCCTCGCGCTCGGACACCTTGATCAGGCCGCCCAGCAACAGGCTGAAGAATTCCGGCACACCCCATTCCATGCCCAGTCCGACCGAGGCCAGGGCTTCCAGCGGGGTGAAGGACGGGTGCCCGGCCACCAGACGCTGGATCAGCACGTTGTCGGCCACCTCGGGCAGCATGGGAACGTCCTGGTCGCCGACGGCCAGCCCCAGGCCCTCGAACACCTGCCGGTACATGACGATGTGGGTCTTGGCAGCCAGCAGCCGGCCCAGTTCGGGATAATCGTCCAGGCCGTGGCTGCCCACCCCGTATTCGTCGGCCACCAATTGGGCCAGGGCCACCTGGGTCAGCTCCGAGCGGCGCTCCCCCTGGCTGCCACGGGCGGTGGCGGCCAGGCCGTGGAAGCGGCCGATGGCCAGGGCGACGCACTGGCGGGTATTCTTGATCTGATTGAAGTACTGCAGGGCGAAAGCCGCCACCTGGGCCGGCGTGATGCGTCCCTCGAACACCCGGCGGAAGAACGGGTGCCGCCACACCGGATGGTCCATCACATGGGCATGAAGCTCGATGAACATTCCGCCCAGCCGACCGGCATCCACCGCGCCGCCCCCCAAGTCGCGGAACACGCCGTTGAGTGCCGAGCCCGGTTCGGCCACCTGGGCGATCACCCGGGTGAAGTCGGCCCGCTGGCTGGCGATGAAGGCGTCCAGCACCTGATCGGCCGACAGCCGCAGCAGGTCGGGCAAGGGATGGACGGAATCGGGAACCGAGCCGTCGGGGTCGATCAGGCGGCTCATGCCGCCGGCTCCAGCAGCCGCGCCATGCCCAGCAGCAGATTGCGGGCCGAGATGGGTTTTTCCATGAATTCATCCGCCCCGGCCAGAAGGGCCAGATCGCGGTTGGTCATGCGCTCGTGGCCGGACAGGATCAGCACCGGCAGCCGCGCCTGATCGGGCGGGCCGCGCCGCACCCACTTCACCAGATCGAGGCCGTTTTCCTCGCCCACATGCCAATCGGACACCAGGATGTCCAAAGGTTCGTGGCTGATCACCGCCTTGGCCGAATCCAGGTCGTGGACCGCCGACAGATTGGTCACGCCGACGCTGACCAGGATGGTGCGCAGAATCTCGGAGAAAGTGACGTTGTCATCCACCAGCAGGACGCGAAGCCGCGCCCAGTCCACCTGCCTCGCCCGCCGTCCGCCGCCGGTCAGCGACACCCGCTGGGCCGCCGCCTCGGCGCCCGGATGGCCGATCACCCACGAACGGTAGTTCATGTCGGTGGTGCAGATATGGTCGATCAGCCAGGAATTGAGGAAGGTCTGGCATTCCCGCGCCCGCACCCCCGTCGGGTCCTCGTCGTAGCGGGCCCTCAGGGCCTTCACCTTCCCGGCGAAGCTGCCGTGAGTCTCGTGATGCTGGGCCAGCAGCGGATAACGGCAGGCCTCCATCATCTTTTCCTCGCGGGCGAAGTGATGGGCGGCATATTCCTCCAGGGCCAGCAGCATGCTGCCCACCGCCGCGTATTCCTCCTCGTCGCCGATGGAGCGGTGCAACTGGTTGATCAGGCCGATGAGGGTCTTGTGGTCGGAATCGAGCAGCGGCACGCCGACGCTCATCCTCTCGCTCCACGTTAGCCCCATCGGCCGATCCTTTCCTCAGCGTTCGAGCTGGGAGACGTCGCGCACCGCGCCGCGCGCCGCGCTGGTGGTCATGGCGGCATAGGCCCGGAGCGCCGCCGAAACCTGCCGGTCGCGGTCGACCGGCTTCCAGGCCTTGGGGCCCTTGGCCAGCATGGCCTGGCGCCGCTTTTCCAGTTCGGCATCGCTCACCCGGATTGCAATGCTGCGGTTCGGGATATGAATGTCGATGATGTCGCCCGCCTCGATCAGGGCGATGGCGCCGCCTTCCGCCGCCTCGGGCGAAACGTGGCCGATGGACAGGCCCGAAGTGCCGCCCGAGAAGCGGCCGTCGGTGATCAGGGCGCATTCCTTGCCCAGGCCCATGCTTTTCAGGTAGCTGGTGGGATAGAGCATCTCCTGCATGCCCGGACCGCCGCGCGGACCTTCGTAGCGGACGATGACCACGTCGCCGGCCTTGACCTGGCCGCCCAGGATCTTGGCCACCGCCTCGTCCTGGCTTTCGCAGATCACCGCCGGGCCCGAGAAGGTCAGGTTCTTGTCGTCCACACCGGCCGTCTTGACGATGCAGCCGTCCAGCGCCAGGTTGCCGAACAGCACCGCCAGCCCGCCATCCTTGGAAAAGGCGTTGTCAACCGAGCGGGTGACGCCATTGACGCGGTCGGCGTCCACCTCGGCCCAGCGCTTGGACTGGCCGAAAGCCTGGGTGGTGCGCACGCCGCCGGGGGCGGCCTTGAACAGCTCGTGCACCTTGGGATCGTTGGAGCGCGAGATGTCCCACTTGTCCAGGGCCTCGGCCAGGGTGCGGGCATGGACGGTACCGCAATCGCGGTTGATCAGCCCGCCCCGGTCCAACTGGCCCAGGATGCCCATGATGCCGCCGGCCCGGTGCACGTCCTCGATATGGACGTCGGGCACGTTGGGGGCCACCTTGCACAGGCAGGGCACCCGGCGGGACAGGCGGTCGATGTCGCCCATGCCGAAGGCGACGCCCGCTTCCTGAGCCGCCGCCAGCAGGTGCAGCACGGTGTTGGTGGAGCCGCCCATGGCGATGTCGAGCGTCATGGCGTTCTCGAAGGCCTGGAAGGTGGCGATGGAGCGCGGCAGGACCGAGGCATCGTCGCCTTCATAGGCGCGCTTGGCCAGGTCGACGATACGCCGCCCGGCCTCCAGGAACAGTTCCTTGCGGTCGGCATGGGTGGCGACCACCGTGCCGTTACCCGGCAGCCCGAGGCCCAGGGCCTCGATCAGGCAGTTCATGGAATTGGCGGTAAACATGCCCGAGCACGAGCCGCAGGTGGGGCAGCTTTCCTTTTCGAAGGCCAGGGCCTCCTCGTCGGAGACGTTCTGGTCGGCGCCCTTGATCATGGCGTCGATCAGGTCCACCGCGTGGGTCTCGCCCTGATAGGTGACCTTGCCGGCCTCCATGGGGCCGCCCGAAATGAAGATGGTCGGGATGTTGAGGCGCAAGCTGGCCATCAGCATGCCGGGCGTGATCTTGTCGCAGTTGGAGATACAGACCATGGCGTCGGCGCAATGGGCGTTGACCATGTACTCCACCGAATCGGCGATCAGCTCGCGCGAGGGCAGCGAGTACAGCATGCCCGCATGGCCCATGGCGATGCCGTCATCGATGGCGATGGTATCGAATTCCTTGGCGACGCCGCCCGCCTTCTCGATCTCGCGCGCCACCATCTGGCCCAGGTCCTTGAGGTGCACGTGGCCGGGCACGAACTGGGTGAAGGAATTGGCGATGGCGATGATCGGCTTGCCGAAATCGGCGTCGGTCATGCCGGTGGCGCGCCACAGGCCGCGGGCACCGGACATGTTGCGGCCGTGGGTCGAGGTACGGGAACGATAAGCGGGCATTGAAGTCAACCTTCGTCTTGGCGGAAACGGGAACCGGGTCAGCCCCGGACTTTCTCGGGATTGGCGATGCCCAGGCGCTCGGCCTCGGCGTCGAAAGCCTCGCGGTACAGCGGGAAGGCCCGGGTCTTGACGACCTCCTCTCCGGTCCGCGCGTGGGTATACTTCTCGCGCACCAGCAGGGGGTGGGCGTCCTTGTTGGGGCAGGCGTCGCCCTCGGCGATCAGCGCCCGGATCTGGGCGGTCAGCCCGGCGATATGGCAGGCTTCCAGATCGGCATCGCCTTGCATGTCCTCGATCTCGGCCCGCAGTTCTTCGAGCTCGGCGCGCAGGGCCTCGTTCTCGGCCCGCAACTCTTCCAGTTCATCCATGGCTCACCCTCCCAAAATCGTCGGCAGCTCGGCCAGATTTGCCACCGTCGCCCTCGTTCCCAGCGGCAGTTTCTCCGCCGGGACACCATCACGGTTGATCCACACCACCTGGAAGCCGAACGCGGCGGCACCGCTGACGTCCCAGGCATTGGCCGATACAAAGTATACGCTTTCCGGCGCCACGCCGAAATGGCTGGCCGCTTCCTGGTAGACCAGGGGATCGGGCTTGAAGCGCCCGACCGTTTCCGCCGAGAGTACGGCGTCCAGCTTGTCCGTCAGCCCGGCGGCCGCCACCGCCCCCTCGATCATGCGGACCGAGCCGTTGGACAGGATGGCCACCAGATAGCCCATCTCCCGCAGGCGGACCATGGTTTCGCCCACCTCGGGGAACGGAGCCGGCGTCAGCCAGCCCTCCATCAGCCGCAGACGCAGGCGCCGGTCGTCGACACCGACGGCTTCCATGGCGAATTCCAGAGCCTCGTCGGTCACCCGCCAGAAATCGGCGTGGGAGCCCGGCCGGAGCGGCAGCCAACTGATCTCCAACTGCCGCCGGCGCCAGACGCGCATCAGGGTATTGGCCTTGTCGCCCAGTTCCGCCCGCACGGACCGGGGGATGCCTCCCAGATCGAACAGGGTACCGTAGGCATCGAAGACGCACACCCTGACGGGGGCGAGTGTCACTGCCTGGCCTCCGCCGTGCGACGGGCCCAGCGCCTCAGGTCGACCTCCAGGGTGGGCCCGACCTGCTTGCCCAGGCGAGCGCGATAGACGGCGACGCTTTCCATCACCCGCTGCACGTAGTTGCGGGTCTCGCCGAACGGAATCATCTCCACCCAGTCGACCACGTCCACATTGGGATCGCGGGGGTCGCCGTATTCGCGAATCCAGCGCCGCGCCCGCCCCGGCCCGGCATTGTAGGAGGCCAGAGCCAGGATGTAGGAGCCCTCGAAATCACTCACCAGGTCGCGCAGATAGGCGGAACCGACCTGGACGTTGAAATTGGGCTCGTCCAGCTTGTTGACGTGGTACTTCAGCCCGATGGCCCTGGCCACCTTGGAGGCGGTGGACGGCAAGAGCTGCATCAGACCCTTGGCCCCCGCCGGCGATTCGATGTCGGCGACGAAGCCGCTTTCCTGGCGGATCAGGGCGAGGACCAGGGCCTTTTCCGGATTGGTCTCGTCGGCGTCGAGGGAAGGAACCGGCCAGCCGGCCTTCACCAGGGTGACGCCCTCGCGGTCGGAGCGCCGCGCCACGGTCAGCCCCAGGTCGTGCCGCCCGGTGCGGGACGCCAGCCCCGCCACCAGGGCGCGCTCGCCCGGCGTCTGGACGGTATCGTTGAGACGGATGAAGAACGAGCGCAGCAATTCGCTTTCCCCCACCTGCATCAGCAGGCGGGCGGCGGCGACCACGTCGCGGCCCTCGAAGCGCGCCACGTCGTCGGACGTCGGCTGCGGCTCGTCGGGCAGCGGCCAATGGTGGTTGCCCAGGCGGGACGCCCCCAACTGGCCGTAATAGGTTGTGGAATAGCGCGCCGCCCGGGTGAACCAGTCCCGCGCCTTGGGATCGTTGGCCGCCTCGAAGGCGCGGCCGGCCCAATAGGCGGCGCGGGCCCGCGAGATGGGATGGCTGGCCCATTCGTGCAGGCGGGTGAAGTGGTGGATGGCGGTGGCCTTGTCGTCGAGGAAGCGCAGCGCCACCCAGCCGGCCAGGAACTCGGCATCCACGTACTGGGTGCCGCCCTCCAGCCCGTGGTCGGCGGCCGCCTGATAGGCCCGCGACACCAGCCCCTTCTGCAGGGCGCGCCGCGCCAGGATGGCCCGCTCCTGCCACCACAGGTCCGGGCGGACCTTGTTGCGCGACGGATGGGCCAGCAGGTCCAGCGCGTCCTCGTCCAGGTCCTTCTGGCGGCGCCAGCGCACCCGCTCGTAGATCAGGCCGGGATCGTCGCGCAAGGAGGCGGGAACGGCGTTGATCAACGGCTCGGGATTGGCCTTGCCCGATTGCAGGGCGAGACGGGCCTGGGCCACGGCGCGGTGCCCGGGATCGACCTTCATGATCATGCGCTGGACCGAGGTCTCCTGGCGGTCCCACAGCAGACGGTCGAGACGGCGCCAATGGTCCTCGTAGCGCAGATGCTCGCCGAAGTGATTGAGATACTGCTTCTCCTGCAGCGCCCCGAAGCTCAGGGACACCCAGGTGTCGCGGATCACCTGCACCGCCTGTTCGCCCCGCCCGGCGGCGAACAGGGCGCGGGCATAGGCCTGGCCGCCGTCGGCGGTGGTCGGCGGGTGGCTGTCGAACCAGGCCAGAACCTGGGGAATCGGCGTGGCGGCGGTGATGGATTCCTCGGCCCGCTTGGTCATCTGGCTCATCATCGGCCATTCGGGATTGGCGTGGATGAAGGCCGACAACTGGGCGAACTCGGCCCCCGAGCGTCCCGACACATAGGCCATCCAGGTCACCAGCCGGGGCAGCACCTTGGAATGGGACTGCCGGGCCAGCCGGGCGGCCTCGTCGAAATGATCGCGCTTGGCGGCGGCGACGACCTGCCGGGTCAGGGCCGCGTCACCCTCGGCCGCGGCCGGCCGGGGCAGGCTCAGGAGGACAAACGCGGCGAGGACGAGGGCGGACAGAACCTTCAACGGACGCATCCAGTGGGATCGTTCAGCGGGGTGGGCATTCTAGAGGGCTCTCCCGAGCCCTTTCAAGCCGAACCGCTTTCGAGCACTCCGTCGCGTACCCGGACCATGCGGTCGAAGCGGTCGTAGATCTTCTCGTCGTGGCTGACCACCAGCACCGCGGCGTCCTGTTCCCGCGCCACCTTGATCAGCAGGTCCATGACGATGGCCGCCCGCTGGGAATCCAGGGCGGCGGTGGGCTCGTCGGCCAGAATCAGGCGGGGGTGGTTGGCCAGGGCGCGGGCGATGGCCACCCGCTGGGCCTCGCCCCCCGACAATTGGCCGGGGGAAGCCCCGGCCCGTCCGCCC
>JAVBXM010000226.1 GCA_030824585.1 Phaeospirillum sp.
CAGCTATACTGGGGGAGGGGGAGCCGTGAATCTCATCATGGCCGGACCCATGGTCCGGGGGTGCCCTTGAACCTCAAGCAACTGGAATACTTCGTCCGCGTCGCCGAGCTGGGCAGCTTCAGCAAGGCGGCCATGGTGCTCGACATCGCCCAGCCCGCCCTGTCGCGGCAGGTCCGCCTGCTGGAGACCGACCTGCGGATCACCCTGCTCAACCGCACCGGGCGCGGCGTGGTGCTGACCGAGGCGGGCTCGCGCCTGTTCGATCACGCGGTGGGCATCCTGCAATCGGTGGAACGCGCCGCCGAGGACCTGGAATCGGCGCGCGGCGAGCCGGCGGGACGCATCGTCATCGGCCTGCCGCCCAGCATCGGCCGCCGCCTGATCCTGCCCCTGGTGGAGCGCTTCCGCGCCACGCTGCCCAAGGCGCGCCTCGCCATCGTCGAGGGCCTGTCCACCCACGTCACCGAGTGGATCGCCACCGGGCGGGTCGACCTGGGGCTGGTCCACAATCCCGAGCCCAACCCGGCCATCGAGGTCTCGCGCCTGCTGGACGAGCCCCTGGGCCTGGTCGGGCCGGCCGGCGATTTCCCTCCCACCCTGCGCTGGGCCGAGCTTGGCGCCTGTCCCCTGATCCTGCCCGAGCGCACCCACGCCATGCGCAAGCTGCTGGAGACCCAGGCGGCCTTCGCCGGCGTGCGGCTCAAGGTGGTGATGGAGGTGTCTTCCATTCCCTCCATCCTCGATCTGGTGGCGGCCGGCTATGGCCATGCGGTGCTGACCGAGACCGCCCTGGCCTCCTGGCGGCGGGCGGGGGCGTTCAGCCTGCGCCGGCTGGTGGACCCCGCCGTCACCAGCACCCTGTTCATGGCGGTTTCCGCCCACAAGCCCATCACGCCGCTGGGGCGCCGCGCCATGGCCCTGTTGCAGGATCTGGTGAAAACGGAAATGCGCTGAAACCGTTCCAGTTATAGCAATCCGCTATAGCTGAAAGTCGCCGAGGGGGGCTTGGTGGGGCAGGGCGATTTTGTCACCATGGCAAGGTCGAACGCTGGGAGGCCCGACATGCAGACCTCGATCCCTTGCCTGTTCATGCGCGGCGGCACCTCGCGCGGGCCGTTCTTCCTGGAGAGCGACCTGCCGGCCGACGCGGCGCTCAGGGACAAGGTGCTGCTGGCGGTCATGGGCTCGCCCCATGCGCGGCAGATCGACGGGCTGGGCGGCGGCCATCCGTTGACCAGCAAGGTGGGCATCGTGCGGTCCGGCACCGCGCCGGGCGTCGACCTCGATTTCCTGTTCGCCCAGTTGCAGCCCGACCAGGACAGCGTCGATACCACCCCCAATTGCGGCAACATGCTGGCCGCGGTGGTGCCCTTCGCCCTGGAGCGCGGGCTGGTCACGGCCCGGGGCGACACCACCACCCTTCGCGTGCTGACCCAAAATACCGGCATGCAGTGCGACATCACGGTGCGCACCCCCGGCGGAAGGATGGAATACGCGGGCGAGGCCCGCATCGACGGGGTGCCCGGCACCGCCTCGCCCATCGCCATCAATTTCCTCGATACCGCCGGCTCGGTGTGTTCCGGCCTGCTGCCCACCGGCCGCACCCGGGACGCGATCGACGGTCTGGAGGTCACCTGCATCGACAACGGCATGCCCATGGTGCTGTTCCGCGCCGCCGATGTCGGACGCACCGGCACCGAGAGCGTCGAGGCCATGAACGGCGATGCCGGGCTCAAGGCCCGCATCGAGGCGCTGCGGCTCAAGGCCGGGCATCTGATGGGCCTGGGCGACGTGGCGGCCAGGAATTACCCCAAGATGTGCCTGATCGCCCCGCCCGGTGCCGGTGGGGCGGTGGGAACCCGCTGCTTCATTCCCCATGTCTGTCATGACGCCATCGGCGTGCTGGCCGCCGTCACCGTGGCCACCGCCTGCGTGCTGGAGGGTTCGGTGGCCGAGGGTCTGGCAGTGGTGCCGGCGGGCGCGGTCAAGACCATCGCCGTCGAGCACCCCACCGGCGAGTTCAGCGTCGAACTGGAGCTGGATGCCGCCGATCCGCAGAAGGTGGTTCGCGCCGCCCTGCTGCGCACCGCGCGCCTGCTGATGAAGGGCGAGGTGATGATCCCCGCCTCGGTCTGGGAGGGCCCACTTTGGGAAGGAACGCCCGCATGATCATCGATATCCACGGCCATTACACCACGGCGCCCAAGGCGCTGGAGGAGTGGCGCAACCGCCAGGTCGCCGGCCTCAAGGACCCCTCCCAGGCTCCCAAGGCGTCGGAGTTGAAGATCGGCGACGACGACCTGCGCGAAAGCATCGAGACCAACCAGTTGGCCAAGATGAAGGAACGGGGCTCGGACCTGACCATCTTCAGCCCGCGCGCCAGCTTCATGGCCCATCACATCGGCGACTTCCAGACCAGCTCCACCTGGGCCGCCATCTGCAACGAGCTGTGCGCCCGCGTGGCTTCGCTGTTCCCCGACAACTTCATCGGCGCGGCCATGCTGCCGCAAAGCCCCGGAACCGATCCCAGGACCTGCGTTCCCGAGATCGAGAAGTGCGTCAAGGAATACGGCTTCGTCGCCATCAACCTCAATCCCGATCCGTCGGGCGGTCACTGGACCTCGCCGCCGCTTTCGGACCGGCACTGGTATCCCATCTACGAGGCCATGGTGGACTACGAACTGCCGGCCATGGTGCACGTGTCGACCTCGTGCAACGCCTGCTTCCACACCACCGGCGCGCACTATCTCAACGCCGACACCACCGCCTTCATGCAGTGCCTGACCTCGGACCTGTTCAAGGACTTTCCCACGTTGAAGTTCGTCATCCCCCATGGCGGCGGAGCGGTGCCCTATCACTGGGGCCGCTTCCGGGGCCTGGCCCAGGAACTGAAGAAGCCGCTGCTGCGCGACCATCTGCTCAACAACATCTTCTTCGACACCTGCGTCTACCACCAGCCGGGCATCGACCTGCTGACCAAGGTGATTCCGGTGGACAACATCCTGTTCGCCTCCGAGATGATCGGCGCGGTCAGGGGCATCGATCCCGAGACCGGGCACTACTACGACGACACCAGGCGCTACATCGAGGCGACCCTGAACCTGTCGGCGGAGGATCGTTTCAAGGTCTACGAAGGCAACGCAAGGCGCGTCTATCCCCGCCTGGACGCGGCACTGAAGGCGAAGGGGCTCTGACCGACGAGCCGAAGGCGAGGAGGCAAGGGCAAGGCCCGCCGCGCCTTATGGCGCGAAAGCCAAGCGAAGCGCCCGGCGATTGAGGGCAATACGGCAGGCTAGCCTGCCGGTACGGAGAGAAGACCATGAACAATCTCGGCATCGTCAAAAGGAACATCGTGCGCGCCGACAAGGCGGCGGTGGACAAGCTGTCGAAGTTCGGCGTCGCCACCATCCACGAGGCCATGGGCCGGGTCGGGCTGATGAAGCCCACCATGCGCCCCATCTACACCGGCGCCCATCTGTGCGGCACGGCGGTGACCGTGCTGCTGCATCCCGGCGACAACTGGATGATGCATGTGGCGGCCGAGCAGATCAGGCCCGGCGACGTGGTGGTCGCCGCCATCACCGCCGACTGCACCGACGGCTTCTTCGGCGATTTGCTGGCCACCTCGTTCCGGGCCCGCGGTGCGGTGGGACTGGTGATCGACGCCGGGGTGAGGGACGTGAAGGACCTCACCGCCATGGGCTTTCCGGTGTTCTCCACGGCGATCAGCGCCAAGGGCACCATCAAGGCGACGCTGGGGTCGGTCAACATTCCGGTGGTCTGTGCCGGAGCCCAGGTGAACCCGGGCGACGTGGTGGTGGCCGACGACGACGGCGTGGTGGTGGTTCCCGCCGCCATCGCCCAGGCGGCGGCCGACGCGGCGCAGGCGCGGGAAGACAACGAGGCGGTCAAGCGCCAGCGCCTGGCGGCCGGCGAGCTGGGCCTCGACATGTACAAGATGCGCGAGGCCCTGGCGGCAGCCGGATTGCGCTATGTCGACTGACCTTTCCATCGGCCTGATCGGCTATGGCGAGGTGGGCCGCATCCTGGCGGAGGACCTCCGCACCCAGGGCGTGCGGGTGGCCGCCCATGACATCAAGCTGGGCGGTCCGGCCGAGGGCGATTTGGTCGGGCATGCCGCCCGCTTCGGGGTGGAGCTGGTGTCCGGCCATGCCGCCCTGGCGGCCATGTCCGATCTGGTGATCTCGGCGGTGACCGCGTCCCAGGCGGTTCCGGTGGCCGAGGCCTGCGTGCCCGGGCTGCGGGCCGGCGTCTGGTTCCTGGATTTCAACTCGGCCTCGCCCAAGGCCAAGATCGAGGCCGCCGCCCTGGTGGAGGGAGCCGGAGGATTGTTCGTCGAGGGCGCGGTGATGACCTCGGTGCCGCCCTACCGCGTCAAGGTGCCGCTGCTGCTCGGCGGTCCCCACGCGGCCGGGCTGGAGCCCTTGCTCGGTCGCCTGGGCTTCGCCGCCAAGGTGGCGTCGGACAGGCTGGGCGTCGCCTCGGCCACCAAGATGTGTCGCTCGGTGATGATCAAGGGCCTGGAGGCCATGGTGATCGAGAGCTTCACCACGGCGCGGGCCTATGGCGTCGAGGACGCGGTGATCGCCTCGCTGGAGGAGACCTTCCCCGGCCTGGGGTGGGAAAAGCTGGGCGCCTATTTCTTCCAGCGGGTGATCCAGCACGGCCGCCGCCGCGCCGAGGAAGTGCGCGAGGTGGCCCGGACGGTGCGCGAGGCCGGCCTTGATCCCTTTTCCGCCGCCGGCACCGCCGAGCGCCAGGCCTGGGTGGCCGATCTGGCCGATGCCGGCGTGTTCGGACCGAAATCCTCCGATGGGTTCGCCAAATCGGATGACTGGCGGGTCGAGGCCGACCGCATCCTCGCCACGCTCAAGCGAAAGGAGCGGTCATGAGCTTCGAAAAGACCCCCGGCTGGCTCGACTGGTATGCCGGCCCCTCCAAGCCCGCCTTCACCCCGCCGCCGGGCAGCGTCGACGCCCATTGCCACGTCTTCGGCCCCGGCCATCTGTTCCCCTTCGCCCCCGAGCGCAAGTACACCCCCTGCGACGCCTCCAAGGACCAGTTGTTCAGCTTGCGCGACCATCTGGGTTTCGCCCGCAACGTTATCGTCCAGGCCACCTGCCACGGCGCCGACAATCGCGCCATGATCGACGCGCTGCGGCATTCCGGCGGCAAGGCCCGCGGTGTCGCCACGGTGAAGCGTTCGATCAGCGATGCCGAACTGGCCGGGATGCACGCGGCCGGGGTGCGCGGCGTACGCTTCAACTTCGTGCGGCGGCTGGTGGACTTCACCCCCAAGGACGAACTGATGGAGATCGCGTCGCGCATCGCGCCGCTGGGCTGGCACGTGGTGATCTATTTCGAGGCGGTGGACCTGCCCGAGCTCATGGATTTCTTCACCGCGCTGCCCACCACCGTGGTGGTCGACCACATGGGGCGCCCCGATGTGACCAAGCCGGTGGACGGACCGGAATTCGGGCTGTTCGTCAAGTTCATGCGCGACCACCCCAATGTGTGGAGCAAGGTCAGCTGCCCCGAGCGCCTGTCGGTCGGCGGCCCCAAGGCCCTGGACGGTGAGCGCGCCGCCTACGCCGACGTGGTGCCCTTCGCCAAGGCCATCGTCGAGACCTTCCCCGACCGGGTGCTGTGGGGCACCGACTGGCCCCATCCCAACCTGAAGGACCATATGCCCGACGACGGGCTGCTGGTGGACTTCATCCCCCACATCGCCCCCACGCCCCAATTGCAGCAAAAGCTGCTGGTGGACAATCCCATGCGGCTCTACTGGCCGGAGGAGTGACCATGGCGCTCGACAAGCCCTACCTGGATATTCCCGGGACCACCATCTTCGACGCCGACCAGTCGCGCCGGGGCTATCACCTCAACCAGTTCTGCATGTCGCTGATGACGGCGGAGAATCGTGCCCGCTTCCTGGCGGACGAGCGCGCCTATCTCGATGAATGGCCCATGACCGAGGAGCAGAAGCAGGCGGTGCTGGCCCGCGACCTCAACCGCTGCATCGCGGCGGGCGGCAACATCTACTTCCTGGCCAAGATCGGCGCCACCGACGGCAAGTCGTTCCAGCAGATGGCCGGCTCCATGACCGGCCTGTCGGAGGAGGATTACCGCGCCATGATGCTGGCCGGCGGCCGCTCCGTCGAGGGCAACCGCTCGGCCGGCGTGGAGATCGCCTCCCCGCAGCCAGGCAAGGCCCGCATCACCGCCAGCGTCTACACCTCGCACGTCCCGGCCATCGGCGCCGCGCTGGACCTGGGCAAGGCGGACGAGCCCTACTGGCAGCCTCTGTTCGCCGGCTACGCGCCCTCCAAGCAATGGATGGCCGACAACACCCCCGACGTCATCGTCCTGGTCTACAACGATCACGCCACCGCCTTCAGCCTGGAGATGATTCCCACCTTCGCCATCGGCTGCGCCGGCCAGTTCCAGCCCGCCGACGAGGGCTGGGGGAAGCGCCCGGTGCCGGTGGTCCAGGGCCATCCCGAACTGGCCGCCCATATCGCCCAATCGGTGATCCAGGACGATTTCGACCTCACCATCGTCAACAGGATGGATGTGGATCACGGCCTGACCGTGCCGCTGTCCCTGATGTTCGGACAAAGGGATGCCTGGCCCTGCCCGGTGATTCCCTTCGCCGTCAACGTGGTGCAGTACCCGGTGCCGTCGGGGCGGCGCTGCCTCGCCCTGGGCAAGGCTATCAGGAAGGCCATCGAGAGCTTCGACAAACCCCTGAACGTGCAGATATGGGGCACCGGCGGCATGAGCCACCAGTTGCAGGGGCCGCGCGCCGGCCTGATCAACCGGGACTTCGACAACGCCTTCCTCGACCGGCTGATCGCCGATCCGGAAGGGCAGGCCCAGGTGCCGCATATCGACTACGTGCGCGAAGCCGGGTCCGAGGGCATCGAGCTGGTCATGTGGCTGATCGCCCGCGGCGCCATGGCCCCAGGCAAGGCGCCCAAGCTCGTCCATCGCTTCTACCATGTGCCGGCCAGCAACACCGCCGTCGGCCACCTGATCTTGGAGAACCCATGAGCAAGCCCGTCAACATCGCCCTGGTCGGCGCCGGCGCCTTCGGCGTCAAGCATCTCGATGCGCTCAAGGTCATCGACGGCGCCAACGTCGTCTCGCTGGTCAGCCGCGCCGAAGACAAGCCCGAGGAGATCGCCGCCAGGTACGGCGTTGCCCACGTGGCCCACGATCTGGGGGCCGCCCTGGCCCTTCCCGACGTGGACGCCGTCATCCTGGCCACCCCCACCCAACTGCACGCCTCCCAGGCCATTTCCTGTCTCGAGGCCGGCAAGCATGTGATGGTGGAAATTCCGCTGGCCGACAATCTGGCCGACGCCGAGGCCGTGGCGGCGGCTCAGAAGAAGACCGGCAAGGTCGCCATGTGCGGCCACACGCGGCGCTTCAACCCCAGCCACCAGTGGGTCCACAACAAGATCGCGGCGGGCGCGTTCACCATCCAGCAGATGGACGTGCAGACCTACTTCTTCCGCCGCACCAACATCAACGCCCTGGGCCAGCCGCGCTGCTGGACCGACCATCTGCTGTGGCACCACGCCGCCCACACGGTCGACCTGTTCGCCTACCAGACCGGCGGCGAGATCGTCGCCGCCAATGCGGTGCAGGGCCCCATCCATCCGACCCTGGGCATCGCCATGGACATGTCCATCCAGCTCAAATCCAGCACCGGGGCCATCTGCACCCTGTCGCTGTCGTTCAACAACGAGGGGCCGCTGGGCACTTTCTTCCGCTATATCGGCGACAGCGGCACCTACATCGCCCGCTACGACGACCTGTTCGACGGCAAGGACCAGCCCATCGACGTCACCAAGGTGGACGTCTCCATGAACGGCATCGAGTTGGAGGACCGCGAGTTCATCGCCGCCATCCGCGAGGGGCGCGAGCCCAACGCGTCCGTCGCCAGGGTGCTGCCCTGCTACCGGACGCTCCACGCGCTCGAACTGCAACTGAGGTAGGCCCCCGATGGAAAAGCGCCGCGTTGGTCCCTTCAGCGTCACGGCCCTGGCCCTGGGCTGCATGAATCTCAGCCACGCCTACGGCACCCCGCCGGGGCGCGAGACGGCCGAGGCGCTGCTGCGCCGGGCGCTCGAGGCCGGCGTGGACTTCTTCGACACCGCCGCGCTTTACGGTTTCGGCGCCAATGAAACCCTGGTGGGGCCGGTGCTCAAGCCCCATCGCGACCGCATCACCCTGGCGTCCAAGTGCGGCATGACCGGGGTGGACGGCAAGAAGGTGATCGATGGCCGTCCGGCCACCATCAAGCGGACCTGTGACGAGAGCCTGAGGCGCCTGGGCACCGGCGTCATCGACCTCTACTACCTGCATCGCTGGGACAAGCAGGTGTCCATCGAGGACAGCGTCGGCGCCCTGTCCGAGCTGGTGGCCGAGGGCAAGATCAGGGCCATCGGCCTGTCCGAGGTCTCGGCCGCCACCCTGCGCCGCGCCCACGCGGTCCACCCCGTCGCGGCGGTGCAAAGCGAATATTCCCTGTGGACCCGCAACCCCGAGATCGGGGTGCTGGAGGCCTGCCGCGAATTGGGGGTGGCCTTCGTGGCCTTCAGCCCGCTGGCCCGCGGCTTCCTGTCCGGGCGGCTGACCGATCCGGCGACCCAGTTGGAGGCCAAGGACATCCGCCGCCAGATGCCACGCTTCGATTCCGGGCCCTATGCGCAAAACCTCAAGCTGCTGGACGGCTTCAAGGCTGTGGCGGCCGAGACCGGCTGCACCCCGGCCCAACTGGCCCTGGCCTGGGTCCTGGGGCGGGGGCGCAACGTCGTCGCCCTGTTCGGCACCAAATCCCTCGAGCACCTGGACGAGAACCTGGGCGCCGACGGCCTCGAACTTTCGCCGGAGACGGTCTCCCGGCTGGACCTGCTGATCAACCAGAACACCGTGTGGGGTGCCCGCTACAGCCCGGCCATCCAGACCGAGATCGACACGGAAGAATTCACCTGAGGAGGTTAAACGTGGCAAGCAAATCCAAGCGGGTCATACCCGGCACCACCATCTTCGACGGCGACATGGCCCGCAAGGGCTATGCGCTGAACAAGATGTGCTACTCGTTCAACTCGGAGGAAAACCGCCAGGCCTTCCTGGCCGACCGCGAGGGCTATTGCGCCAGGTTCGGCCTCAATGCCGAGCAGACCAAGGCGGTTCTCGACCTCAGCGTGCTGGCCATGCTGGCGGCGGGCGGCAACGCCTATTTCATCGCCAAGCTGGGCGGCATCTACAAGCTGGACATGCAAGACGTCGGCGCGCAGCAGACCGGCATGACCAAGGCGGAATTCCAGGCGAAACTCGTCGCAGCGGGAAAGAACTGACATGGCCAGGATCGTCGGCGGCATCTCCGTCACCCATGTGCCCTATATCGGGCGCGCCATCGCCAACAGCCTGCAGCAGGACGCCTACTGGAAGCCGTTCTTCGACGGCTTCCCGCCGGTCCACGCCTGGCTGGACAAGGTCAAGCCGGACGTGGCCGTGGTGGTCTACAACGACCACGGGCTGAACTTCTTCCTCGACAAGATGCCCACCTTCGCCATCGGCGCCGCCGAGGAATACCGGAACGCCGACGAGGGCTGGGGCATCCCCACCGTGGCGCCGTTCAAGGGCGACCCCGACCTGTCCTGGCATCTGATCGACAGCCTGATCGAGGCGGAATTCGACCTGACCACCTGCCAGGAGATGCTGGTCGACCACGCCTTCACCCTGCCGCTGGAACTGCTGTGGCCGAAGCGCAACGCCGCCCTGCGCACCGTGCCCGTCTGCCAGAACACCGTGCAGTTCCCCCTGCCGACCCCGAAGCGCTGCCTGGCCTTCGGCCGCGCCATCGGCAAGGCCATCGAAAGCTGGGACAGCGACGCCCGCGTGGTGGTGATCGGCACCGGTGGCCTGTCGCACCAGTTGGACGGCGAGCGGGCCGGCTTCATCAACAAGAAGTTCGACCTGGAATTCATGGAAAAGCTGGTGACCGACCCCGACTGGGTCACCCGGTATTCCATCACCGATCTGGTGGAGCTGACCGGCACCCAGGGCGTCGAGCTGATCAACTGGCTGACGGCGCGCGGCGCCCTGGGCGGCGCGGTCAAGGCCATCCATACCAACTACCACATCCCCATCTCCAACACCGCCGCCGGCCTGATCGCCATGGAGACGGTGTAGGGGCCAGCAAGAGGAGACGGCGTTATGAGAGTCCAAGTCGCCATCATCGGCGCCGGCCCGTCCGGCCTCATCCTCGGCCAGTTGCTGGCCAAGGCCGGCGTCGACGCCATCATTCTCGAGGCCCATACCCCGGACTACGTGCTGGGCCGCATCCGGGCCGGGGTGTTGGAACAGGTGTGCGTCGACCTGCTGGACGAGGCCGGGGTGGGGGGGCGCATGCACCGCGAGGGTCTGCCCCACCACGGTATCGAACTGCTGATCGAGGGAAGCCGCCACCGCATCGACCTCTTTGGCCTTACCGGCGGCAAGGAGGTGATGATCTACGGCCAGACCGAGCTGACCCGCGACCTGATGGACGCCCGCAAGGCCGCCGGATTGAAGACGGTCTACGAGGCCAAGGAGGTGGCGGTTTCCGACTTCGACACCGACCATCCCCGCGTCTCCTACCTCAAGGACGGGGTGCGGCACGAGATCCTTTGCGACTTCATCGCCGGCTGCGACGGCTTCCACGGGGTATGCCGGGCCTCGGTCCCCAAGGCATCCATCCGCAATTTCGAGCGGGTCTACCCCTTCGGTTGGCTGGGCCTGCTGTCGGACACGCCCCCGGTCTGCGACGAACTGATCTACGCCAAGAGCGAACGGGGCTTCGCCCTGTGCTCCATGCGCTCCAGGACCCGGTCGCGCTACTATGTCCAGGTGCCGCTGTCCGAGAAGGTGGAGGATTGGTCCGATCAGCGCTTCTGGGACGAATTGCGCCTGCGTCTCGACCCCCAGGCGGCCCAATCGCTGGTCACCGGCCCGTCCCTGGAAAAGAGCATCGCGCCGCTCCGAAGCTTCGTGGCCGAGCCCATGCGGTTCGGCCGCATGTTTCTGGCCGGCGACGCCGCCCACATCGTGCCGCCCACCGGCGCCAAGGGACTCAACCTGGCGGCATCGGACGTGCGCTATCTCGGCCATGCCCTGATCGACTTCTATGGCGGCGGCACCGAGGGTATCGACCGCTATTCCGAGCGCTGCCTGCGCCGGATATGGAAGGCCGAGCGGTTCTCGTGGTGGATGACCAACCTGCTGCACCGCTTCCCCGACACCCCGCCCTTCGAGCAGCGGGCGCTGGAAGCCGAGCTGGACTACGTGGTCCATTCCCTGGCCGGGCGGACGACGCTGGCGGAGAATTACGTGGGACTGCCCTTCGAGGACTGATCACTCCGCCAGCGTCTTGTCCCGCTCGAAGCGGACGCGGACGTCGATGCCGCGCCGGGTCAGCAGGGAATGCAGCGCCAGGGTGACCATGACGCCCAGCCAGGCCCCCGCCACCACGTCGGAAAGGAAGTGCACGGTGGTCAGAACCCGGGAGAGCGCCACCAGCAGCGCCACGGTGAGAAAGGCCAGGTCGTAGCGCGGGAAGATCAGGGCCAGCGCGGTCATGGCGGCGAAGGACGCCTGGGAATGGCCCGACGGGAAGGAATTGGTGAGATAGCCCCGGGTCAGCGGCACGAAGTCGTAGATGTTGCTGTCGAACAGGGCGGCGGGCCGGGTGCGGCCGACCAGCATCTTGACGATGTTGCCGGCGATGCCCGACACCGCCATGGACAGGAACAGGAAGCCCGGCACCCAGGCGGCGCGGCGCAGCCGGGCGCGCTTTTCCAGCCCAGGGGCCGCCAGGGCCGACAGGATCAGGCCCAGGGTCAGCAATCCGGCGGGAACCATCCACACCCCGGCCAGGCCCAGATGGGTGACGGTCTTCCAAAAGCCTTCGAACTCGCCGCCCACATGGGCCTTGAGGAAGCGGGCCAGCGGCCGGTCGAGGATGAAATAGCCGATCACCACCACCAGGGCGCAATAGACGGTGGCCCAGGTGCGGGGATGGGCTTGGGTGCGCGCCCACTGGCCGGCGGTGAACGAACGGAAGCCGGCCAGTTCCTCCCAGATCAGGGTGACGCGGTTGCCGCCCCTGTCCCACTGGCGGACGATGAAATCCAGCGGTCTCATGGCGCCTTGCCTTCCACGGCGTAGGCGGTGAGCGTCACCTTCTTGCCGCGCGAATAGTTGAAGCCCCTGACCATGCCCACCACCACCGGCTTGACCCCGATTCGGGCGGCGGCGGCGAAGAACGTCTCTTCCTCGCGGTCGGAGACCAAGGTGAGGGCGGCGGGGCCGTTGGTCAGGTGCTGGGCGGCGCTCTCGCCGCCGGTCAGCACGGTGTCGGTGCCCAGCAGGAAGACCAGGCTGGGCTCGGCATAGCCGGCCACCACCACCGCGCCGCGATGGGGGCGGCTGGCCACCAGCTCGGCGGCCTGACGGCTGACGAACAGGTAGTCGAGGCCGGGCAGCACGCCGTCGAACACCACCTGGAAGCTGGTCACCGCCGTCAGCACCAGGGCCATGATGGCCGGGCGCAGGCGCTCCTTGAAGGCCAGCCACGCGGCGGCCAGGGCGGCGCCGGCCACCAGCAGGGCCGAGGGGATGCTCATCACCGGGAAGGCCGGGGCGAACTGATGCGGGGCGATCACCACCGCCGCCGCCAGGGCCAGCCCGATCACGCACCACAGGCCGTACCAGACCTTGGCCGGCCTGGAGAACAGGTCGGGGGCGCGGCCCACCACCGCCACCGCCATCAACAGCGCCAGGGCCGGAAAGGTGGGCAGCACGTAATGGGGCAGCTTGGTCGGCACGATCTCGAACATCACCCAGGCGGGGATGATCCAGGCGAGGCAGAAGCGGATCTCGGGGCGCAGGCGCACCTTCCAGGCGGCGGTGAGCGAGGGCCACAGCAGCAGCGAGCCGGGCCACAGGATCACCGCCGCCAGGGCGAGATAGGTGCCGGGCCAGCCGCCGTGGCTTTCCTGGGCGCCCAGCAGCTTGGGCAGCAGGTCGCCCTTGACCGCCTCGCCGACGAAGGCGCCGCCGGTGGCGTTGGAGATGGCCACGAACCACGGCGCGGCGATGGACGCCGCGACGATCAGCCCGGTGAAGGGCCGCAGCCCCACCAGCCAGGCCCATTGCCTGTCGGCCAAGCCCAGCGCCAGGATGGTCAGGATGGAGATGGCCGGAATCACCGGTCCCTTGATCAGGATCGAGGCGCCGATGGCGATCCAGAAGACCAGCGCCACCAGGGGTCCCGGCACCGCCGCCTGCCCCCTGGCGCCGAGATAGACGCGGGCCAGCGCGCCCTGGGCCGCCACGGCGGCTGCCAGCATGATGGCGTCGGTCTTGGCCTGATGGGCCTCGGACACCAGCATCAGCGACGAGGCCAGCAGGGCGGCGCCCAGCAGCGCCACCTGGCGGCCGAACAGGTATTGCCCGAAGGCGAAGGTCATCAGCACCGCCGCCCAGGCCGCGAGCGCCGAGGGCAGGCGGTAGGGCCACACCTCGCGCGAGGCCTTGTCCGAGAACAGGCTGACCGAGGCGGCCTGCAGCCAATAGGCCCCCACCGGCTTCTTGGCGCGCATCTCCTGCTGGAACTGGATGCGGATGTAGTCGCCGGTCTCCAGCATCTGGCGGGTGGCCTGGACGAAGCGCGATTCGTCGCGGTCCATGGGCGGCAACGCCACCAGACCCGGCAGATAGAGGAACAGCGACAGCAGCGAAAGCAGGAGATAAGGGCGGATACCGCCGGTCAGTCGTTCCACGATGGGGCGATCCGTGCAGACTCGGGACGCGGCATCAACAGCATGAAGCGGCCCGCCGGGTCAAGGGGCGAGCTATTCCGCCGCCGCCCGCCACACCCCCGTCTCGAACGGCCGCAGGTTGTCGAGGAACTGCCGGGTGCAGGCCTCCCACGAAAAATCCAGGGCGTGGGCGCGGCACAGGGCGGGATCGATGGACAGGGCGGCGATGGCCGCCTTTTCCAGGTTCTTGTCCAGCGCGCCGGCCGGCGAGGCGCCGATCACGTCGTTGGGGCCGGGCACCGGATAGGCCGCCACCGGCAGGCCCGAGGCCAGGGCCTCCAGCAGCACCAGCCCGAAGGTGTCGGTGCGCGACGGAAAGACGAAGACGTCGGCGGCGGCATAGTGCCGGGCCAGGTCCTCGCCGAAGCGGGCGCCGGCGAAGCGGACGTCGGGAAAGCGGCGTTTCATCTCCTCCAACTGCGGGCCATCGCCCACCACCACCTTGGAGCCGGGCAGGTCGAGGCCCAGGAAGGCCTCGACGTTCTTTTCCACCGCCACCCGGCCCACGTACAGGAATAGCGGCCGGGGCAGGCCGGCCAGG
>JAVBXM010000086.1 GCA_030824585.1 Phaeospirillum sp.
TCGGCGACCCGAAAGGCTGCCGTCCGCCCCGGCAGGTCGGTAAACAGCGCGACGCGCTGGGGCTCGATGGTGATGACCGCCACATCGGTCGGGGGTGGGGCGGGCTGGGCACCTGACTGCCGCTTGTCGTCACAGGCTGCGATGGCGAAGGCAAGAGATATGACGAAGGGCAGAGAAAGGTGTTTAGATCGAATGGGCATCTTGGTATCCCTGGCTTGGCGGAGCCGACTCACGAACTCTGGACGACGGCCCCCACATACTGTACCGTATCGTACAGTTCTTATTTTGGCAATGCGGTTTTCGGTGGCAGGGAAAGGCATCCATGAGAGACGAGCGTAAAGCGGCCCCAGGCAAACCCCAGGCGCGTGGAATTGTCCGCAGGGCCGCCATGCTGAGGGCGGCGACGGAACTGTTCCTGGAAAAGGGATTCGAACGCACCAGCCTGAGCGATATCGTCGACCGCTCCAAGGGATCTCGCAGCACCCTCTACGAGTATTTCGGTAATAAGGAAGGTCTGCTGCGGGCCATGGTCGAGGATACCGCGGCCATGGTGCGTCAGAACGTCGGCATCGACAGCGTTGCACGGGGCATGACCGAAGCCGGGCTGGTCGAACTGGGCGTTCGCTTCATCCGTGCCGTCCTGGCTCCGGATGCCGTCGCGGTCTATCGGATCGTGGTCAGCGAAGGCCGCTGGGTTTCGGGCATTGCCGAACTGTTCTACCAGGCCAGCGTCCAGGAACTGGAGAGCCGTTTATCCGATTGGTTCCGGCAGGCGCGGTCTTCCGGAGGCTTCAAGGATATTTCCCCTGATGACCTGACGCGCCTTTTTGTCGGGATCGTCCTCGCCGACTTCCATGTCCGGCATACCATCGGCCTGAACCCGACCTGGGACGAGGGCGAAATCCAGCGCCACACCAAACTGGCGGTGGGGATTTTCCTGGCGGGGATCAGGTTGCCGCCCGGCTGAATGGAAAAAGGGAAACGATCTCCATGACCCGAACCAGAATTGCCGAACCATCAATCATGCAAGCGTGCCGATAAGCGAGGCAAGACGGTCTCACGGGCCTTGGTCACATCATCGACGAAATCGATCTCGGTCCATGAAAGATCGCTGATGTCGGTGGCGGCGAACCGCTCGGGTTCGGCCAGGATCAGGTCGCGGATCGCTTCCTCGTATTCCAGGCCGGTCTGCCCCTGATCGACGTACCAGGCGCAGCGCTCGGCCAGCCGGGCCGCCATGGCGGGAGAGAAACGGAAGAAACCAACCGATTCCCCGTGCCAGTCATGGGCATGCTCGGGCCTCTTGCGGAAGTCGACGATCCGTTCGTTCCGCAGGCAGATTTTCACCGGCTCGTCGCCCGGTTCGATCTCGCGGTCCAGCAGCAGCACGTTTTCGGCCGGGGCGGTCAGCAGGCGGCCAATCATGGCCGGGTCGTACAGCACGTCGCCATCCATCAGGATGACCGGACGGCCGCACCGCAGCCGTTCGGCCTGCACCCACAACGATACCAGGCTGCCCAGCCGGAAATCGGGGTTCTCGATCAGGCGAACCCGGTCTTCCAGGCCCAGCCGCGCCACTTCCCGCCGGATGGCGTCGCTCTGATAGCCGACGGTCAGCCCGACATCCTCGACACCATGGGCCAGCAGGGCGTCCAGGTGGCGCTCCAGCAGGGTCTTGCCCCCGAATTCCAGCAGCACCTTGGGGCCGGGAATCGCGCCATCCAGCCTGCGGCCGACACCGGCGACCAGCAGGATGACGGCCGGAGAAGATTTCGACATGCTATCGCTGAAACTCATGAAAACCCCTCTTCACGCAGCCTTCATTTCGCCGACGATGTCCGTGATGGCTGCCAGCAGACGTCGGAAATCGGCCGGATCGATAGCCCCGATACAGCCGATGCGGAAGCTTTCGGCCCGACTCAGCTTGCCGGGATAGATCAGGAACCCCCGCCCGGCCAAGGCTTGGTAGAAGTCCCCGAACCTGAACCAGCCCTCGGCCGGACTATGGAAGGTGGCGATGATCGGTGCCTGCACGGCGGGGGCGAGGAACAGCCGGAATCCCAGCCCGCCCATGCCGGCCGCCAGGGTGGCGAAATTCTCCTGATAGCGCCGCAGCCGGGCCGGCGGACCACCTTCGGCCTCCAACTGGCGCAACGCGGCGACCAGTGCCGCCACCACCTGGACCGGCGGAGTGAAGCGCCATTGTCCGTTGGCTTCGAAGGCGCGCCATTGGTCGTGAAGGTCGAGGCTGAGGGACGGACAGACATTCCGGGCGCCAGCCAGCACCTGCCTGTCGATCAGGGCGAAGCCCAACCCCGGCACCCCCTCCAGGCATTTGTTGCTGGAGGCCATGACGGCGGTCGCCGGATGGCGCCTCAGGTCGATGGGCAGGGCACCGAAGCTGCTCATGGCGTCCACCAGCAGCGCCTTGCCGTGGCCGAGGACAACGGCCGCAATCTCGGCCAGGGGATTGAGCAGTCCGGTCGTGGTCTCGCAATGGACCACCGCCACATGGGTGATGGACGGATCATCGGCCAGCGCCCGGTCGACGCGGGCGGGGTCCACAGGGCGATCCTCCTCCCAGGACAGAATCTCCACCTGCCGGTTCAGGCGGCGACCCATGGCGGCCATCCGCTCGCCATAGGCTCCGTTGACCAGCACCAGCAGCCGGTCGGCCGGCCCGACCAGGGTGGCGATGGTCGCCTCGACGATGAAGGTGCCGCTGCCTTGCAACGGCACCGCCACATGGCTGCCCTCGCCATGGGCCAAGGCCAGCAGCCTCTGGCGCATCTCCGCCGTCAGGGCGATGAAGGCCTCGTCGCGCGATCCCCAGTCGCGCAGCATGGCTTGGCGGGTTTCCGGGCGGGTCGTCAGCGGCCCCGGCGTCAGCAGGACGATGGGCTGGGTCATCAGGCTGCGTCACCGGCTCCGCCGGCCTGAAGGGCCTGGACGGCGATCAGCCGGCGAAGGCGCCATCCGGTCAGCAGCGCCATCAGCGTCGCTCCGATGGCCGCGCCGACCAGGACCGGCAACAGCCAGTTCAGCCAGGCCAACGGCGCGAACAGATACAGCAAGTCGTCGATGTCGAAGCCGAAGGCGCCGGAATAGGCCTTGACGGTGAGGTTCTGCCGCTGCTCCAGGACTTCCGACCAGTGGCCGCAGAGGAACAGCGACACACCGGCGATCAGGCCGAGGACAATGGCCCAGTCCCCCAGGGGGGAATTGCGCAGGCCGACGCCGATGGCGACGAAGAACACCGGATTGACGATGTTGTCGACCAGGCAATCCCAGGCCCGGCCTTCCGGCGTCGCCATGTTGCCGATGCGCGCCAGTTCGCCGTCGGCCCGATCAAGAAAGGCCGAAAGCAGCCACAGCCAGCCGCCCCACCACGTCCAGTCGGAATCTCCCGGCAACAGTGCGGCGGCGGCCATCAGGCCGGTGATCAGGCGAAGCGTGGTGATGTGATTGGGGGTGACCCCCGTGCCCACCAACGGGCGGACCAGCGGGCGGGCCAATCGATGCGTCCACGAACCACCCATCATGACGATGTCTCCTCTATCTTCGATGGCGCGGCACCGACCAGACGCCGCCCCTCGATCCATTGCCAGGCCAGCAGTCCGGGAACCCCCAGGAACAACTCGCGGATACGTTTGAGCAGCGACAACTCGATGGCGCTCTGCGGCCCGATGCCCAGGAGTCCGCACACCAGGATGAAGCCGCCTTCCTGAATGCCCAGGGCCCCCGGCACCGCGAACCCCAGGGCACGGATGGCCTGGCCCAGGCTTTCGATGATCAGGGCCTCGCGCAGATCGACCGGTACGCCGAGCACGTGCAGGGCGGCCATGACCTCGAGGGCGCCCAACAGCCAGGACACCAGATGATGCCCGGTCCCCAGGGCCAGACGGCGCGGCGATTTGTACAGTTCGACGATGGCGAGATGCAGCCCCGCCACATCTTCCAGCCCCTTCCAGTTCTGCCGGCGGGCCAGCCGCAACAGGGCGCTCTCCAGGACGAGGAACAGCCCCATCCGCTGGGCCAGGATGAAAGCCACCACGATGCCCAGCGCCGCCAGAACCCCGCCGATGATCCAATGGACGGTTCCCATCGTATCGGGATTGGCCATCAGCAGGCCCAGACCCAGGACGGTGAAGATCACCTGGCTGAGCATTTCCAGGGTGAGATCGACGGTGACGGCGGCACCGGCCTTGTTGAGCGTCACTCCGCGCAGAGCCATCAGGCGGGCGCCGACGAATTCGCCGCCGATCTGCGCCACCGGCAGCAGGGCGTTCACCCCTTCCCGGATCAGCCGCAGGCCAAAGACCACCGGACGCGGCGGAACCTGGGGGGAAATCACCACCGAGCGCCACGCCAGACCGGAATAATAGCTCTGGGGGAAATGCAGGGCGATCACCAGGAGGATCCCCCACCCGGCATTGGCGATGCTGGTGGCGATTTCCGCCCCGCCATGCATCATCACCAGGCCGATGGTCAGGGCCAGCCCGACCAGGGTGGACAAGATGGCGGTGACCTTCATCGGGCGGCATCCTCGCTCAGAAAATCCCGGAACCGCCGGGCAACATCGTCTGGGCCGACCGTCGGCCGCCCCAATTTGGCCAGTGAGCCGGGGGCGATGCGGATATGGATCAGAGACGGGCCGGATTGCCGGGCAGCCTGATCCAGCGCGGCCTCGAACCCCGCCAAGCTTCGGCACGAGGCGGCATGGCGGTAGCCGCAGGCCAGGGCCACCGCGGCGAAATTCACCGAGGCGGAAACCGTGGCCTGCCCGCCGGTCGAATCGTGGACGCCGTTGTCCAACACGATATGAACGAGATTGGGCGGGGCATACGATCCGATGGTGGCCAGATTGCCCAGCTTCATCAAGGCCGCGCCATCGCCGTCCAGGACCACCACCTTGCGCCATGTGTTGAGCGCCACGCCCAGCCCCATGGCGCTGGCTCCGCCCATGGAGCCGACCTGATAGAGATGCTGGCGCCGGTCGGCCAGGGTGAACAGCTCGCGGCCGCATTTGCCGGTGGTGGCGATCACCGCCGTGTCATCGTCGGTGCGGGCCAGAAACCGCTCGAGGACCGCGATGCGGCTTGGCGGTTCCCCGGCGGTGGGATCGTCGAACCGCTGGCCGGGGACGGTCGGCGGCGACGGAGCGGGCCGCAGGGGCTCGTCCGCGACGCTGTCCTTGGCCATCACCAGGGCATAGAGGCCCCCGGCGCGCAGATGGTCGGCGGCCCGGGCCAGGGCCGGGGCCAGGGCGGCGGCGTCCGTGGGAAACGGTGCGGATTCGACTCCCACCAGCCTCAACAGATCGTGGGTGATGGCGCCCATCACCGTGTGCTGCGGCTCGTCCGCAACCCCCGGCTGGCCGCGCCAGGTGGTGATCATCAGAGTCGGAATGCGGAACGGAGCATTGAGCGACGTCAGCGGGTTGACCGCATTTCCCAGGCCGGAATTCTGGAACATGACCACGCCCTGACGCCCGGCCAGCCACGCGCCGGCGGCGATGGCCACGGCCTCGCCCTCGCTGGTCGCCCCCACATAGCGCAACGTCCGGTCGTTCAGCACGCCGTTGATCAGGGGCGTGAGGAAGCTGCATGGGACTCCGGTAAAAAAGTCGAAACCGCATCGGCCGGCCTCGGCTATGAACTCATGGGCGGTAATCATCGATGGATCGACCAGACTGGGGTTTCGAGGCAATCAGGCGAAGTTTCGCGCATCCGCGACGTCGGTCAGGGTATCGACATCCAGCCAGTGGGCGGTGATGAAATGTATCATTACCGGATATTTCGCAGCCAGCCGGGTAAACAACAGCGGCAGGTCGGCGGTTTCCAGAAGGCCGTCGGAATCCATCGCCGCGATTTCGTCCCGGACCCAGGCGGCCCCCTGGGCGCTGAACCGCGCCAGCCCGATCCACTCCCCCATCATGGCCTCGGGCGGAATGTCCGCCGACATGGACATCAGGTGCACGGACAGGTCGTCCAGGTAATCGCCCGAGAATGGACGGTCCGTCACCACCAGATCGCGGGGTGTCCCGGCGGGCTTCGCCTTGCCCCCCGACGCATCCACCGTCAGCACGATATCGCCCGGCGTTTCCAGCAATCCCTCCAGGATGTAGTCGCGGAACAGGACGTCGCCATAAACCACGATGGTCTCGCCGTCGATCATGTCGTCGGCGCAAGCCAGCGAGAACGCCTCGCCGGTTTCGGCATGGCGGTCATTGTCGATGGTCTGGACGCCCTTCAGCGTCACCGCGTCCTTGAGGGCTCCCCGGACCACCGCGATATCGCGGATTCCAGCGCCCGACAGGGTGGTCACCAGACGCTGCAACAACGACTGCCCCCGAATGTCGATCATGCATTTGGGCCGCAGGCGGGTCAGTTCGCCAAGATTTCCCGCCGATGCCGCCAAGATGATGGCCCGCGCGGTGGCCTTGCCGGGCAGGTAGTGCCGTTCGGCGCTTTCCAGCTCGGCATTGCCGACCAGATGGAAGATATCCTTCACCCCGGAGACGCGCCCCTCCACCTCTCCCAGGGATTCGCTTTCGAAAATCTGCCGGCTGGTCTCCCGCATGGCGGAAATGGCGGCCCGCAGATTGTGGTTGGCCCAGATGACGGTGGAAATGCCGGCCTGACGGAACACGTCGGAGGGGGTGGCATGATACATGGTAGGAACGATCACCAGGGGAGCCCGGTTCTCCCAGTGTTTGGCGAAGGTCAGAATCTCGCTCGCGTTGGATTGTTTGGAATGGATCAGAATGGCATCGGCACCGGCCGCGTGATAGGCCTCGGCCCGCCGCAATGCCTCATCCATGCCGTGGCCGGAAATCAGGGCCTCGACCCGCGCGACCAGAACGAAGTCGTCGTCGCTCTGACTGTCCTTGCCGGCCATGATGCGGCCGCAGAATTCGTCGATCTCGGCCAGGGGCTGTCTTTCCCCGATGAAAGAGTTGGTCTTGGGGAACAGCTTGTCTTCGATGCACACGCCGGCGATCTTGCGGTCGCACAGTTTGCGGACCAGGCGGCGGACGTTGTTGAAATTGCCATAACCGGTGTCACCATCCACCAGAATGGGCCGGGCGGTCGCATCGGCCATGTATTCCAGCACGTCCAGAACCTGGGTCCACGAAGCCTCGTTGCTGTCGCGCAGGCCGAGGCTGGCCGATATGGTCAGTCCCGAGGCCCACAATCCGCGAAAGCCGGCTTCCTCGACGATTCTCGCCGACAGGCCGCTATGGGCCTCCATCAGGAAGGAGAGCCGGGGCGAAAAGATCTCTTCGCGAAGCGCGGCAAATCTGGTGCGGGGGAAGGTGGCGGCCTCACTGAGGGGCGGGACGGCTTCATGCTCCGCCTCCATATGCCGCGCGTCGATGTCGTCATCCACCGTCGACAGGGCGACAGAGGACTCGCTGACCACATCGTCAAAGAAATTCACCTCGGTGATAGACATATCGGGTCTCTTCTCATCTACAGCAGACCGAGGATGCCCCCGCCGCCCAATTGGCCGGTAAGCCGACCGCAAATGTCCGAATGGCGCCTGCCGGCGGAGCCGGCGGAACGATACCCGGACACAACGCCTGCCAACCGGCGCCCTCCATCCATGTGGTTCACCAGATTGGACCGCCGGACGATCTCTGCGGCTTCGGCGGAACCCCCGGCCAGCGGCGCAGTCCGCTGCTCTCGCCGTCACGGGTGGCCGGGACTGCAAGGCTCAAAAATAAGGAAGGAAAAGGGGCGGCGCGAGATAGACATGTCGGATATCCCAAAGAGACCGACGGCACACGGTGGAGGCGGGCACAATACTGTACGGTTTAGTACATGGACGTCAAGGAATTAGAACAACTTGCATCAAAGCACGGATCGTGGCCGGCGTTCGTCAGAGGACGCCTACGGTGTCTCGTCGAGACAATGGGCAGAAAGCGGGATCGCAGCTTGGCCTGACCACCACCGGCTGACGGGTTTCACGCTCGTGGGGATGCAGTCCGATATACATGGAGATATCCAGGTCCCGAATAACCACCTCGTCTGGTGGAGAGCCGCCCCCGGGGTGCACCGCCGATTTCCATACTCTCGGGCATCGCCCGATCATCCGGCATCGGGCTGCTCCGTCGGTAGGGCACGCCGGAAGGCGTCGAGTTCGCCACAGGCCCGATCGACGGCGACGATATTGGGATAGGGCGAGAGATCGACCTTGAAGCGCCGGGCGCTCTCCACCTGGGGCACCAGATAGACGTCGGCCAGGCTCGGGGTACCGCCGAAGCAGAAGGCGCCGCGTCCCCGGTCGGCGGCCAGCATGCTTTCCAGCGCCTCGAATCCCGCTCCGATCCAGGTGGCGCACCAGGCGAGCACCGCCGCCTCGTCGCAGCCCAGCGATTTGCGCAGGTATTCCAGGATGCGCCGGTTGTTGATGGGGTGGATGTCGCAGCCGACGATGGCCGCCAGGGCGCGGACCCGCGCCCGTTCGTCGGGATCGGCGGGCAGCAGGGGCGGCCGGGGGTAGCGTTCCTCCAGCCATTCGATGATGGCCGGCGACTGGGTCAGGACCAGATCACCCTCCACCAGGGCGGGAACCAGCCCTTGGGGATTGAGGGCCCTGAAGGCGGCGCCCAGATGTTGCTCGGTCCTGAGATCGACCGCCACGTAATCGTAGTCCAGCCCCTTCAGGTTGAGGGCGATGCGCAGACGGTGCGAGGTGCCGCTACGGAAGAAATTATAGATCTGCATCGTCGCCTCCTTGGCTCAGGTCGAGGACAGGCAGTTGGTGACGTTCCATCCGTACAGCCACGCCATGGCGTCATAGAACTGTTCGGGCCGGCGCCCCGTCCACAGGTCGTTGCGCACCAGCCGCTCGACGCCCTTGGCGTGGTAGATGCGCCCCATCTCACGCGCCGCCAGGACCACCCGGGCGGTGCGCACCACCCGCGAGCGCTGGTAGAGGTCGAAGGCCGTGGCGATGTCGTCGCCGGCGCTCCGCAGAGCCTCGCCCAGGGTCACCGCGTCCTCCAGCGCCATGCACGCCCCCTGCGCCAGATATTGCAGCATGGGATGGGCCGCGTCACCCAGCAGGGTGATCCGGCCGAACGACCACTGCCCGATGGGCTCGCGGTCGGCGGTGGCCCAACGCTTCCAGCTCTTGGGCAGGTCGATCAGCCGCCGCGCCCGCGGACAGGTGTCGGTGTAGTAGGAAGCCACTTCCTCCCGGCTGCCTTCGGTGACGCCCCATTCCTCGGTGTTGCGGCTGTGAAAGGTCACCACCACGTTGTACTGCTCGCCGCCGCGCAAGGGGTAATGGACCAGATGATAGTTGGGGCCGACCCAGATGCTGGCGGCGTTCCATTGCAGGTCTTCGGGAAAGTCCTTCCTGTCCACTACGGCACGGTAGACCACGTGGCCGGAGACGCGCGGCGGGTCGCCGACCAACTGCTGGCGGACCACCGAGCGGACGCCGTCGGCGGCGATCAGCGCCACGCCGCGATGGGCCTTGCCGTGCTGATCGTAGACGGTGACGCCGCCGGCATCCTGCTCGACCCGTTCGACCCGCGTCGAGGTGAGGAAGCGGACGCACCCGGTCGCCTGCGCACCTTCCAGCAGCGACAGATGCACGTCGGCGCGGTGGATCACCGCATAGGGATTGCCGAAGCGCTGACGGAACGCCTCGCCGGTGGGGACGCGGGCCACCAGGCTCTCGTCCAGGGCGTCGTGCATCACCATCTCGTCGGTGAACACAGAACGGCGGCGGGCGGCCTCGCCCACCCCCAGAGCGTCGAAGGCGTGAAAGGCGTTGGGGCCGAGCTGGATGCCGGCGCCGATCTCGCCGATCTCGGCGGCCTGTTCCAGAACCTCGACCGAGAATCCCCGGCGCACCAGGGCCAGGGCGGCCGCCAGCCCGCCGATGCCGCCGCCGGCGACGATCACCGAATCTTGCTTGGTCATGTGCGTATCCTCCCTCGCCGCTCTATTCGGGCTGGCCGATATCCAGGGAAATCTCGCCGATCCTCTC
Source organism: Phaeospirillum sp. (assembly GCA_030824585.1). Taxonomy (GTDB): domain Bacteria; phylum Pseudomonadota; class Alphaproteobacteria; order Rhodospirillales; family Magnetospirillaceae; genus Phaeospirillum. Next base: position 10,009 of record JAVBXM010000086.1, read on the forward strand.
GATATGGCCGGTGATGCGATCGCCGGGCCGGACGGCGCCGACTCCGTCCGGCGTGCCGGTGTAGATCAGGTCGCCGGGTTGCAGATGGTAGAATTTCGACAGGTCGGCCAACAGTTCGGGGATGCTCCAGATCAGTTGGGAGAGGTCGGCCGACTGGCGGGTCTGGCCGTTGACCGCCAGCGAGATCGCCCCCCAGGACAGCACGCCGAGATCGCCCACGGGCACGATCTCAGCGCAGATTGCGGACTGCTCGAAATCCTTGCCCAGATCCCAGGGCCGCCCCTGCTCGCGCGCCGCCATTTGCAGGTCGCGCCGCGTCATGTCGAGGCCGGCGGCATAACCGTGGATCAGGGAAGCGGCCTCGGATTCGGAAACCCGGAAGCCGGGCGCGCCGATGGCCACCACCAGTTCCATCTCGTGGTGATAGTTGTCGGTGCCGCAGGGATAGGGCACCGTTGCCCCCGACTGCACCAGGGTCGAGGCCGATTTGGTGAAGTAGAAGGGCCGAGCGCTGGCCTTGTCCACCGGCACTCCCATCTCGACGGCATGGGCGTGGTAGTTGCGCCCGACGCAGAAAATGCGGTTGACCGGATAGCGTGCCTCCGTGCCGCGAACCGGCAGCGAGGGAACAGGCGACGGAGGCCAGAGATAGTCGGGATGAGCCATGGCGGTTGTTCCTTCGGTCAGGAGCGGGTTTCGTAGAGGCCGAGCTTCTTGTGCAGCGGCGTCTCGTCGGCCAGGAAGAGGAAGGCGGGGCGGTCGCCCGAACGGTTGCCGAGCGTCACCGGCACGTAGCCGGGGGCGCAGCAGGTATCGGCGGGCGCCAGCCGGAAGCGCTGGTCCTCCACCAGGATTTCGCTTTCGCCCTCGATCTGGTGAAACACCATGGCCGGGGAGCGGGCCGGCAGCGTCAGGCTTTCGCCGGGGCGCAGCATCAGGGCCGAGAAGCCGAGGATGTTCTGGCAATCGGCGCCGGTTTCCGGGTTGACGTAGGCCACCTGCACCACCTCGGCCCTGGGCTCGGCGGTGGCCAGCGCCTCGAGGGCGGCGCGCGCCTCCGACCAGGGATAACGCAGCATGGGATAGGGCTGAGCGGTCCGGCTGAACACCGGCGAGGGGACGACGCCGCCGCTCCGGTAGGCACGCTCGGCGCCTTGGCGGGTGACGGCCTGGGCCTTGCCCTCGGTGACGTAGGAGGCCTCCAGGTAATAGACCAGCGGCAGGTCGAGAACGTCGAGCCACACCACCGGCTGGTCGCCGTCATGCCCATGCTCGTGCCACAGGCCGGTGGGGGTGAGGATCAGGTCGCCCCGGCTCATGGGGCATTTCTCGCCGTCCACCGTGGTATAGGCGCCCTCCCCCTCGACGATCATGCGCACCGCGTTGGGGGTATGGCGGTGGGACGGCGCCCATTCCCCCGGGAGCAGCAATTGCATGCCCAGATAGATGGAGGCGCTGGCCTGCATCTTGTCCAGGCCGTGACCGGGATTGGCCAGCACCAGGACGCGGCGCTCGGCCTTCTCGATGGGCGTCAGCTCCCCGGCCCGCATCAGCAGCGGGCGCAGCGCGGCGTAGGACCAGCAGGTCGGCCGGGTGCGCCGGCTCGGCACGCCGGGCGGCAGGACGCTGCGCAAGCTGGGCCACAGCGGCACCAGATTCTGAGCGGTGAGATCCTCCCGGTAGCCTTCCGGCAGGTCGGCGAGTCGACCGAGCTCTTGCATCTGTTTCCCTCTCACGATGATCGGGGAGAGGGCACGCCGGTGACCGGGCGGCCGCCACCCCGTGGTGACGACCCGATTGTGTCCAGACCTAACTATTCCTACTAGATATTTTATAATATATATAAAATTCGAAATTCGAATAATATGACGGCCATGGATATTTCGGACACCCGCCTGCTGAGCGTCTTCGACGAGATCTACAAGACCCGCAGCGTCAGCCGCGCCGCCGAGGCGCTCGGCCTGGGCCAGCCGGCGGTGAGCATCGCCCTCGGCAAGCTGCGCCAGCATTTCGGCGATCCGCTGTTCGTCCGCACCAGCGGCGGCATGGACCCGACTCCGCTTGCCGAGGAATTATGGGGACCGATCCGGACGGCGCTCGATGCCCTGGGCGAGGCGCTGGGGCGGCGCAGCGCCTTCGACGCCACCTCGTCCGAACGCCGCTTTCGCATCTGCATGACCGATATCAGCCAGATGGTGATCCTGCCCAGGCTGTGGAGCCCGTTGCGCGCCGCCGCCCCCAGCGTCCGTATCGAGGCACTGCCGCTGGCCAGCGCCGGCCAGACCGCCCAATTGCTGGAAAGCGGTGCCGCCGATCTGGCCATCGGCTTCATGCCCCATCTGGATGCCGGCTTCTATCAGCAGGTGCTGTTCCGCCAGCATTACGTCGTCCTGGCCAGCGCCGACCATTCCCGCGTCCGCTCCGGCCTCGATCTCGCGCAGTTCCAGACCGAGGAACATGTGGCTTTCACCACCGCCGGCACCGGCCACCAGATCATCGACCAGGAACTGGCCCGCCAGGGCATCCGCCGCCGGGTGGCGCTCACCATTCCCAACTTCGTCGGTGCCGCCTTCGCCATCGAGCGCACCGACCTGCTGATGGTCATTCCCCGGCGTCTGGGGGAATTGCTGCGCGGCCGCGGCGAATTCAGCATTTTCCCGCTGCCGTTTCCCATGCCGGACTATGCCGTCAAGCAGTACTGGCACGAACGCTACCACCATGATCCCGGCAGCCGCTGGCTGCGGGCACTGATTTCTCACGTGGTGGCGGAAGAAATCACTGACGGATGTGACCGAGGAATCGTGGGATGATGCGCCCCGGCTTCGAAAGCGCTTCATCCGATTGCCTATCCAGTTGGAAAGAGGGATCACCTGGTGATTCTTCGGCGCTATCACGAAGCCTCTTTTCTGCGACAAAGAAGCCGATAACTCGCGCATAGCCAGGGCATTGGAGTTGAAAGCAGCGCCAATTTCAGCGTTCCCTGACAACCCTGACGCCGGCCCCTTTCGTGTCCGGGATGGCGAGAGGTTTCTCGACCTGGACGTCGGCCGTTCGAACGCGAGGATCGGCCAGGCAGAGATCGGCGATCCGGTCGGCGAAGGTTTCGACCAGATCGAAATGGGATTGGGCGGCCAGTTCCCTGATGGCGTTGGCGACGGTCTCGTAGCAGACCACCGCAAAGGCGCGGTTTTCCTGGGGTCTGGACGGCGCAATCGGGTGTACGGCAATCAACTGCTTGCGCGCACGGCATTGCCAAATGCATCAGCCGCCCTTGCATTGATCGGGAGCACCGTAAAGACGCTCCCGATATTACGTTGAAACAGTTCAATGCCAGTTGGCGGCGATCACCGCGTCCAGTTGCCGATGCTGCTCGGAGGTCAGCGTGGTCTGGCCGATGGGAGGCGGGGTGAGCGTTGCCATGGCATTGACAAGATTCTGCACGGCCGCGTCGGTCAGGACATCGCCCTCCGTTGTTTGGATAGTGGAGACGTGATTGTTCGGGCTGTTGTACCACTCCTCAACCAGCGCATAGCTGTTTGTTCCGATGATGGAAATCTTCAGGGCGCTGCCGTCTTGTTGAAACCAGAGCTGATCAGGCGGGACACCCCCGGCTACCAGGATGCGGTCGCCATCGTTCACATGTCCTACGTTGTTGAATGTGTCGTTACCAAGTCCTTCAGCAAAAACATATGTATCTGTGCCGCCATTGCCAAAAATTGAATTGGCGCCCGATGTACCAAAGAAGGCCTCGTCAGATGCAGCACCCACATATACGGATTGTGCCTCCGGAGCGGTCGCCGAATATATCCGGCTGATAATTCCGCTTCCGTTGCCGTCTTGGACGCTGCTATCCCAAGTCACAACGATTCCACCGTCCGGCCGAGCCGCAATAGTGGCATTGTCCTGGGCGCCTGTCGTATATGTGGCGACATGAAACTCGCTGCCGATCTTCACACCAGCCGAATTAAAGCGCTGTCCATAGACACCTAACCCGTCGCCGTCCTGCCCGTAGGAACTCCACGCCACGGTGAAGCCGCCATCCGGGGTGCCTGACACCGACGGATTCGTCTGCTTCGAAGTGGTGTAGGTGTTGACAAGGAACTCGCCCCCCCGCGCACTACCGTCGGCGTTGTAGATCTGTGCCTCAATATCCGCAGCCCCGGAGAGCAGATGGTCGGATTGCCAGCTGACCACGAAACCGCCATCGGCCAAAGCCGCAACCGACGAAGCGATCTGGGCTTGGTTGGTGTGGGTGTTGACCTGGAATTCTCCC
>JAVBXM010000109.1 GCA_030824585.1 Phaeospirillum sp.
CTGGGCAGATTGGCCCGGGGCAGCGGGAAATCCCAGCCGGGCCGCCACCCGGCCACCAGGGTCAGGTCGCGCGGCGCCAGTGCCTGTTCTTCCGTCCCCACCATGCCCGCCCCCCGACCCTGTTTCCCCTCTGGCGGGCAATCCGGAGCGTCACTGTGAATCCAGTTCAGAAACGAATGCGCGCATATCGAGCATTATACGAACCCAGTTCGATGGTCCAGGCCAATTCTCTCAACCACACTCAGAGAATGATCGATCCCGTCATCAGCCCCATCCTCAGCCGCCGCATGAAGCAGTTCCGCAAGCTGCGGAACATGAGCCAGGAAGCCTTGGCCGACGCGGTGGGGCGCAGCGTGGACACCATCTCCAACCTGGAACGCGGCGCCACGCTGACCCGCCTGGAGACCATCATCGAGATCGCCCGGGCGCTGTCGGTCGAACCGTTCGAGCTGATCCGCGATGACGCCAAGGGGCTGCTGGTGGAGGAACTGCCGGACGAACTGCGCGAGGTGGTCCACATCACCCGCGACCAGCCCAGCCCTGTGCGCCAAGCCGTGCTGGAACACGCCCGCGCGGCGGTGGGGATGGCGGCGAAGGTGGGAGTGCGGAAGGGCGAGTGACGGCGATGGAATAGAGGGGGCGATTTTCTGTCGCCCGATCACAGGGGTGTCTTTCACTTTAAGGTGGTGTAAGCTATCATTGCGAATGCGGCTCAATTTGATATTGATAGATTGTCGGCTGCCCAATAGATGTTGTTCTGTATTGTTTTCTATCGGGATTAAATTTTAATCATAGGACTTATATCAATGAAGAACGGCAATATATCTGCCCTCCTCTTTGATCTTGATGGAACGCTGGTATCTAGCGAATGGTTGCACTATCTGACAACGGAACGTGTACTTTCTGAGTTTGGCCTACACCTTACAGAAGAAGATTTTGCAAGGTATGAAGGATGGTCGGAAGAAGCAAGCTGGATCGATATTGTTGAGCGCTTTGCATTTGATGCGTCGCCGGACGAACTGGCGGACAGACGTACTGACTTCTACGTATCTGAGCTGGCCGCACGAGGCGTGGAGGTCCTTCCTGGTGTTCATGACCTACTTCATTGGTCGGCGGAGGCTGGGCTGCCGAGAGCAATTGTCTCCTCGCTCCCCCGTCTGCAAATCGATGCCACCGTAAGTGCGGCGGGGCTGGCTGATTTTTTTGAGTATCGTATTTCTGGCCACGATGATGTCCCGAAAGGGCGGGGGAAGCCGCAGCCTGACGTCTATTTGAGGGCAGCTAGTATTCTTAATGTCACAGCAAGAAACTGTGTTGCCTTCGAAGATTCTCCCACTGGTGCCGCCAGTGCCAGGGCCGCAGGATGCTTTCTGATCGCCGTACCTGGTCCGTCCTGCAGATCTTTACCGCCAGAAGCGGATATGGTTGTCCCAAACCTTGTTGAGGCGCTGAATTTTCTGCGTGACCATCTCAGAAAATGCGAGCCCAACTCTTAAGGGATTTTTATGCATTGCGCGCTCTGCCTAAAGTTTACTATAAAGGCCCAACGTAGGGGCTGATAACTGGAAATTATCATGGTTCCGGAGATGCTAGAGGGCTGAAGTTCTCCTGCTCCGAGAGGGTTGCCACTAAAACCCCAGAATATCGTGCAAATAAAGCAGAAGGATCGATGTTTGGGAGTGTAGATTGCCGGTCGCTCCTGCTCTCCCACAATGCTGGCCACATGGCCTTTATTGTGGCACCTCTTTTTTTCATAGGAGAGATCGGATGGAGGTATCTGCTCCACTCGAATCCATCGAACAGCTGATCCGAGATTCAGTATCTGGCCTCGGACCAAAGCGGGTCTGCCTACTCACCGGAGCAGGGGCAAGCATCAGTTCTGGAGGTCTGACTTTCGCGGATTTCAAGGCGCGCTTCTTCGCAGAAATCTTGAGAGAGGACCGGTTCGCCACCCGCCACAGCTCCCGGCACGCAGCGGAAGCGGTGAACGCCTATTTTGAGAACACCCCCCAACAGGAAGTGCGCGCACGTCTTGTGGAAGCCGCCTTCACCCTGACCGAGCGGGACGCCCCGTCCGACGCCTATTTTCTGCTTGCCCTTGCGCTGGAAAAGCGGGCTTTGGGGGCAATTGTCACCACCAATTTCGATACTATGCTGGAGAAGGCTGAGCGCATGCTCGGCTTGTCCGTCTTACGAGTGCACGCCAAAGGCATTGGTCAGCCCGACACGACGGATTATCTGCCTGACTCCCACGACCGGGTGCCTTACCTCAAGCTCCATGGCTGCCTGAACGGACGCTCCATCACACATATTACCGAGGCGGAGCTGCTTAACGGCGTCTATCCCGCAGCCTACAGGAAGTTCCTCAAAACCCACATGGGGGGCTCCGACGTGATTGTCGCCGGATACGGGGGCTTTGATACGGCATTGGCCGAGGTGTTGAAAAGTGTAAGGAGGTCGGCAAGGGGCCGCGTCTACTGGTGCTCTCCCTCGCCCCCAAATCCAGAGGCGCCCCTGGTTCAGGCCTGGAAGAACGCCATCATTCACGTGGCCTGTACCTTCGACGAACTCATCGAGGCGATCGCCCGTCCAGTGCTGGAAATGCCGTCATTCACCGATGCCAAGCCCGTGTTTCTCTCCTGTCTCCTGGACTGGCGTGTCGGGCGGGCCAATCAGGACTACATCAAGGCCCACGCAAGGCGAGCGGGGCGGGACATTCGGCCTCTCCTGATCCATCGTCGGGAAGTTGAACTAGGGATCGACCATTTCCTGATGTCCGATCGTCCCATGGCGGTGGTGACCGGTCCGTCAGGAATTGGCAAGTCGGCCCTGGCTCTGCGGCTCATGGAAAAGCATGACGGCCGTTTGGGAAGCCACTGCCTAGTCGTTTCAGCCCGATCCGCTCAGGCAACGGGAGCCGCGGGCGACTTCGCCACGCTACTTGTCGATCGGATTATCGGCGGGTTGGGCAGCGCTGGGCCGTTCAGTTTTACAGAATTCGAGAAATGGCTGCGCGTCCGCCGCACCCGGTTGATCATCTATCTCGACGCCCTGAACGAGGTATCCGCCGACCTGGAACGTGTAGCTGGACTTCTACGAGATGTCGTACGGTTCTCCTATTTCCTACCGGCACATTCCCCCATCCGAGTAATCGTCAGCCTGCGCCAGGAGACCTGGAATAGGCTCCTGGGCCGGGAAGACACTGTCCGTCTGTCTGCAGTGTGCTGGAGCCCTCAACCACTTCCCAATACCGTGCACGCTATCCACATAGGGCCCTTGAGCGACGGAGAACTGCGCGAAGCCCTTGATCTTCTCTGCGACCAGTTAAACTGTCCCAGCGTGTTTCCTGAGCTACCTCCCCAGGCCCTAAACCCGTTGCGCGATCCGTTCCTGCTTGCACATGTCATGGACGAGGTGCTGGACCGACGATCCTTAGAAGCGCTGAACCTAGTCCATGGTCCGCCCTGGAGGATCTACGCGGACCTATTTCGTGCCAAATTGGGACGCGACGGCACCGGGCGTTATCATGAGGATTTCGTCCATATCTTGGCCCGGGCGGCCGCCCTCACGGTGGAGCGGAACGAGGACCGTTTCCGTCCGATCGACCTTGCCCCCCAGGCAGGGGGCAGTGGCCCTCTCGATATCAAGGACTCTCTGATCGATTTAGGTTTTCTGAGTTGGACGGAAGACGGCTTCCTGTGCTTCGTTCACGAGCGAATGCAAGAATTCTTCCTCGCGAAGGCCCTGGAGCTGCGCTACCTGGACATCCCCCTGCGCACCCCCTACCAGCTTGATGAGGCCCTTCGGAAACTCGACAGTCGCCACCAATTCATGGCTGCGCTGCGCACCTACTTTCTTCTGCTCCCCAAGGAGCGCCTGCCACTGGTCCGTGACATCGCCTTTGATGTACCACTTGGCCTGGATGCTGCGGCGCGAACACGGCTGCAAGCCTTTGCCAAGGAACTCATGGTCGATCTGGCGTCCGGAGATCCTGACATATTTGTCGAGATGTTCCGAGCGGCCGCCGAGGAGATGGCCGAGGCAGATCCAAAGGGTGTCATCCTTGATTCTCAGGATTCGGCGTCGAGGTATTGGAGGTCTCTTATTCAGGCCGCCGCCCATTTACCCGACCGGACAGCCCTGACTCTGCTGACCCTGGCGGCAACCATCGGCGCTCGCCTACCCAGGACTGAGGCCAATATCCACGCTACCGATGTGATCGTACGCCTCCTAACTCGGGACCCAGATGGATTCGACCTGTTTCATATCCCAGAGGTGGCGGCCTACTACACCGATCCCAAGGTGCCCTGGCTTGCACGGATCGGCCGTGTGTTTGGACTGATGAGCCAAATCGGACCGGATAACACCGCGCCGGAGGAATATCGGCTGGCGAGGAAAGGCGCTGCGGAGGCCGTCGCGCGGATCTTCGCAGAGCGCGCCATCACCGCCGACGATATCGCTTGGTTCGCGGATTTCATCTACGCAGAGCGGGACCGTTACGTATTCAACGGAAATCTCGATGGAATGAAGAATTTCTTCCGAAATCCCAACCGTAGCGTCTTCATCGAAATGCTCGACAGGATCGAGGTTGGCAAAACACTCACTCTTGCCGATATCGATAAAATACGTGTGTATACCGAAGAGATATACCATGATCTGGAGTTTCAGCTGGCAAATTTTATATTTATATTGTCGGCGTCGAATAACTTCGAAATTACAGCTGATCTTTGGGAGTCCGTATTCGACACCTTCACGAACGAAACCCCACCAACTACTATCGATTTCTTCCAGGCGACTCTACCCTATATCTACGTGATCAACGATCGCCCCTACGATGGGCGGATCGATCGGCATATTGATAGGGTCCTGGCGGAGTTTCCTGCAACCATAGAGTACGAACCGGGTCGGGAACGGGGGACGGTCCGGGGATTCACCGATGCCTTCGATAAGGTCTTCGAGGATGGGTTCAATCCTATCGCCTCCTATGCCACCCTAGCGCCATCGTCGCGCCGCCGGGCTCTGAGTTGGCGAGAAGAGCGGGATTCGGCGCCCCCTGGCTTGGAGATTCTGCCTATCTACGAACGTCATTTTCGGGAAGCACTGGACGCCTCCGAAATGCCAAAGGCCATCCGCATCCTTCACGCATTGGGTCAGTATACCAGTTTGTGGCCACGGGAAGGGTTGCGAACGTTCGTCCTTCCCCTGCGAATCGATCATCCGGTCATTCACCGGGCGACCATCCGTCTCCTGGCGGAAACCTATAACCGCCACCCAGTGGAGACCTTGCGCTTCCTCGCCGAGAGTGGACTAGCCATCCCTCCCGGCGACTTGCGAGATATCCGAGCGAGAGCCAATCCACACACAGGGCGGCGCCAATTTGAGGGCCTACAGTGGGGCCGTGTCATCCATTTCCTTCTGACGCTTCCGGAGGCTAGGCGCGGTTTGATCCAGGTTCTGCGTATTCTGTACGGCGCTTCCGACCTTGAGCAGGCCCTTCATGACATTGCCATCGCCTTAGGGTGGATGAAGTAAAGGCCGTCCAGGTACAGTCCATCGAGTTTCATCGCGAGGAAGGCGTCCACGGCATCCTCTGGGGTTTCGACGATCGGTTCTCCTCGTCGGTTGAAGGAGGTGTTCAGAAGCATCGGAACGCCGGTGATCTCGTCGAACGCGGTCAAGAGTGCGCGCAAAAAGGGATCGCCATCTGGCGGTACCGTCTGTACGCGCGCAGTTCCGTCTATATGGACCACTGCCGGGGCTAATTTGGCACACTTGGCAGTCGCCTCCGCCACGCGGATCATGAAAGAGTCTGTGCAGCGCACATCGACGAAAAATTCTTCGCACCGTTCCTCCAGGACCATTGGTGCCAGGGGGCGGAAAGGTTCTCGGTGCTTGATCTCCCGGTTCAGGCGCTCCCGAGAGAGGGCCTGTCGAGGATCGGCGAAAATGCTTCGCCCCCCCAGCGCTCGGGGACCCATTTCCGAAGGACCGTTCAGGATACCAACCACCTGTCCCCCAGCGATCCGCTCGGCCAAGTCCCGGGGACCGGCCACCGAGGCGTCGGGAATGAGCTGCGGATAAGCCCCTCGTGCGGCAGACCGGCAGCGCTCTTCCCCGTAGAGGCGTCCCGGGCGGGCAATCCACGGATCGAGAGAACGGCCCCGCAAGGTGAAGTGGGCAGGCACTCCGTTCTTGATAAGCCGGTCCAGCCACAACGCGCCGATTCCGATGCCGGCGTCCCCGGCGTGGGGCGGCACCAGAAGTCGCCGCCCTGGCCGGAGAGTTGTAGCAAGGCGCCCATTCGCCACGGAGTTCAAAGCACAGCCGCCGACGATACAGAGAACGTCGTGATCGATTTCCGACATTAAATTCGCTGCGTGGAGAAGGACCTTTTCAAGGACTGCTTGGATAGAGGCCGCCAAATCCGCCTTGGTGGAAAAATCCGGGGACCTTGATAGGATTCTCCGCAGCATGTCAGGTAGCGCGCTGTCGCTAACGTCGAAGGCTAGACAAGAGGTCCAGTCGTTTCCTAGGGTCAGAAACTCCTCTATGAGTCCGGCGTATCGGGGCTGGCCGTGGGCCGCCAAGCCCATCGTCTTGCCTGGTTCATCTTCGTGGAAGCCGATAAGGGCCGTGACGATGTCGTAGAGCTTGCCGATGCTATTACTGCAACCGCTCGGAAAATCGTCATGTTCCCGCGTGCTCTTCCCCGTCGTCCGCCCCAGGGAGTGGAGATCGGTGCCATCGAACAGGAAGAAGCTGAAAGTCTCCCTGACGTTATGCGGAATCGGTCCATTGAGTCCGCCGGTGATCGAGCCCATACCGTCGTAGACCAGGATAGCCGCCCGAGTGGAGGGGGGCAGCATCACGCACGAGGACGCGGCGTGGCACGCGTGGTGAGGATATCCCTGCCTGGCAGTCGCGGTCAGCTGTCGCAGCGATTATCTGGACTGGGTGGTGCCCAAGGATCTACAGAATAGCTTCGTCACGGTGGAATGCCGGGGCTTCGTCTCGGAGGAGGAGAGGGAGCAGGCCGCCCGCATGTTCCTGGATCGCAAGGGCATCGCCCGGCCGGCGGTGCCCTGGCTGCTTCCCGACTTCACCAATCCGCTGTTCCTACGGGTCACCGCTGAAGGCCTAAAGGCGGCGGGGAGCAAGGCCTATCCCGAATTCATAGGCCTGCCCGATTTCATTCGGCTGTTTCTCGACGGTCTTTCCGCCCGCCATCCGTTTGACGAGTGGCCAGACAAGGCGCTGCTTCGCGTCTGTCTGCTCGGCATCGCTCAAGGGATGCTGGAGGCGGGGCGGTCGTGGCTGAGCCGTGCCCAGGCGGTCAAAGCAATTCGTGCTGCGCTGGCCGATCATGATGGCGACGATACTCCTGACAGGGCTCGTCGGCTGCTGGAGGATCTAACGCGTGGCGCCTTGCTGCCCACGCTCGACCCGCAGGCCGGGCGGCCCTCGGGGGCCTTTCAGCCATTGCCCGAAGGTGTCGATTTTGCCTTCCAGCGGCTGGGGGACCTGTTGATGGCCGAGGTGGTGGTTGATCACCTCGAATCCGCCTCGTTCCAGGAGGGCGGGAACCTCGCCTTCGTCGGACACGACCCGCAAGCCTGGGCCGGTCTGCTGGGGGCGCTTGCCATCCTGGTGCCGCAACGGCAGGGGAAAGAGCTGCTCGACGTGGCGATCTGGTTACGCCAGGATCGGGACACCGCGCAACGGCAGTTCCGTGACAGCCTGTTCTGGCGTCCCGGCAATGCGCTCCTGCCTGCGACGAAAGTGTGGTTCGATCGGCTGGATGACCACTACAAACTCGAGGTCACCATCCGCCTAGCGGTGACGCCCCATCACCCTTGGAATGCCGATCATCTGGATGGGCGGTTGCGCCCCATGTCCATGGCCGAGCGTGACGTCGTGTGGTCGATTCCATTGGCCAATGCGGAGTATGAGACCGAGGACGCGATCGAGCAGATCATCTCCTGGGCCCAGGGGGATCAGTGCCTTCCGGCGACTGATGAAACCATGCGCCTGACGGCTACGATTTTGGCCTGGATGTTCTCCACCTCGGCCCGTCCAATTCGAGATGATGCCACCAAGGCCTTGGCTCGGGTCTTCCTACTGCGGCCTGGGGTGATGATGGGCATCCTCGACCGCTTCCATGATGTGAACGATCCCTATGTGGCGGAGCGGCTGTGGGCTTCGGCCTATGGCGCCGCCATGAACGGGTTGGCCGATGCCGATCTGAAGATGTTAGTGGGCCGGACTTGGGCTCTGTGCTTCGAAGGTGGCCAGCCGGGCATAGGGGTTCATATACCCCAGCCAATGGGCCTGATTCCGGCGTAGGTCCCGGATGGCCTCCTTGGCCTTGGGAGACAGCGCCGCCTTTCTATTCCAGAACAGGCGAGGCCCATGGCGTTCGATAGCCTCCTCCAGGTTCTGGTGATGCTTGAGGGCATCCGCCATCATCCGGGCCTCGGTATAGGGTTTCCGGCGTTTTTGCCGTGACTTCCCCTGGGAAGATTGCGGCGTCTCCGCCGTATCTCCCGCCTCAACATCCATACCCGGCTCCGGCCGATAGACGGGGGAAACAGGGCCTTCCGGCCCCTCTATATCCCCTGAATTTTCATTCTCCATACCCATGATCAGACTCCATGATTTGGTGGCTGAAGGGGGCCTTTTGGCGGACGAGGCCATACGTACAAGTCTTGCAGCCCGCCGCCGTCCGGCCGCCCTTCGCCAAAGCCTTTACGCCTTTGGCTTGCGACGGTGGGCGGTGACGACCTTGGCGCTGAACGCCCCGGTCTTGCGGACGGTGATGCTGATATCCTGTCCGTTGGCGAAATGGGTCCAGCGATCGAGATACTTGTCAGGCCAGACCAGGGTGGGTTGCACCTCTGCTTCGGCGTCGGACACCTCATCCGGCTCCGAGTGATTATCCTCGTCGGCACCGCTGTGGAGATAGTTCGGGTCCCTGGGGTGGGGGTGGCCCTTGCTGAAATCGCGGAAGTGCTTAGCCAGATTCGACATGGAGCACTTCCCCTCTTTGAGATTGCGCCGCAGCGTTTCGGCATCCAAGCCCACTAGGCAGGCTCCGCGCATGGCCTGTCCCTGGATGCTGGCGGCGCTGTTGTCGCTGTCGAGGTAACGCTTGCAGACAAGCATGCTGAAGTGGGAGTTCTTCTGGATCGGGATACTGTGAGCCGTCATATCGATCATAACGCGCTCACGGTATTCCTCCCTGGCCTCACCCAAGAGGTAGATGAAATAAGCGGCGCTGAAGGCGACAGCGAAGCGCTCCCGCGCCTTGATCTCGCTGCTGCGCCACTTCTTGGTGGCCTTGTTGCTAGCCTCGATCCGGTCATGGATATCGGGCTTCTCGCCCTTCTTTATGGCTTTCAACAGACGTTCGACTGCCTTCATTTCGGGGCAGAGTGATTCGACAAGCTTCAGTTCCTTACGGGGTTTTTTGTTCTTCTGGGACTTCTTGCGATGGGAGGACATGGGGTTCTCCAATGATCAAATGTTTGACGATTGCAGTGAGGGGATCGACGACGTGCTGAGGCGCCTAGCCATGGCGGTCTCCTGCGCGCAAAACGCCCGAATCTGCGGCCATTTCGACCACGGTCCGGCTGGAGGTTGAGGTGTGGCGGCGGTCCTGTTCGTGGGCCAGGATGTCCAACATGCCGTAGCGGACGGAGGTGCCGAGGGTGGTGAAGGCGGGGCCGCCGCCCTTCCAGCGCCACTTCTGGAGCAGCTTGACCGAAACGCCCCACCGCTCGGCCAACTGCACCTCGCTGAGGAAGCGGTTGGCCAGGGCGGTTTCAAGGGCGGCTTCGGCCAGTTCGCGATATGACGCGGCACCCAGGCCGAGGGCGGCGCGGGTCTCCTTGTCGATGGTGATCAGGGTGATTGCGACGGGCGTGCGCATCTGCGCCGCACCCGCATGAGATGCGAGTGAACGTGACATGGAAAAGCTCCCGAATTGTGGGTTCGGGTAGGCTTTACAAAGTGGATTCGGCAGTTTTCCCGACGCTTCTCGTTGACGAGAAAATATATTGACCGAACGCCCGCTTGGGGCCGAGGATGGGGCTCCAACTACCGACCGGGAACGTTCTCATGACGCCGTCCGCATCCAAGGCTGCCGAGAAGGAGAAGTTCGACCGGGGCTTGGCTGATATAATGTCGCGTTGGACATCACTCGAAACCTCAAGCCTGGATGAGGCCCTTGCCAGGTGCCGGGACAAGGCCGCCGCCGTCCGCACGGCGGGGCGGACGAATTCCGGCTGTCTCTACGAGGCATTGGCCGAGGTCTACAGCCTCTATATCCGTATCGTTGCCGAGGAAAAGGGCGCGGCCTTGAATACCTGGCGTTCCCGCGACAACATCAATACCTCGCCGAAGACGAACCCGTTGCTCGCCCTGGTCAAGCTGGCCCGCGTGGCCCTCTCGAAGGACGGTAAAGTCAGCGACAGGAAGTCCAGCAAGTACGCCCAGGCGCTCCGTTATGCGATAATCCGCAAGATCACCCCCGACGCTCTGGTTGACTTCATGGTCCGGACCAAGGGAGGGATGGAAGCCCGCGCCAAGCGATTCAGAGACAAATTCCCCACGCAGGAGGGGCGAAACGGCACCGCCTGGAAGGCGCCTCGGATCGTTTTCGACGAGAACGCCCGCGAGACCTTCCGTAATGCCGATTTTATCGAGCGCGGCCAGATCTTCCTGATGGCGGTCAGGGTGGAGAAGGGCGGCGGGCTGACGGTGCTGGGCTGCCTGCCCGATGGCCCGCAGACCAAATCCGACCGGCGGCGGGCGGGGCTGCCGGGCACCGTACCCGATGCGGATGGCTGAAATGCCGGGCGGGCAGCCTTCGTCCTGCTGCTTACCTATTGCTTACCCGCATGTCCCTGTGGGATAGTGATACAGGGCTAAGTCATTGAAATAATTGGTGCCGGTTGCAGGATTCGAACCCGCGACCCCCTGATTACAAATCAGGTGCTCTACCAGCTGAGCTAAACCGGCGACGGGGGGAAATTAGTGGCGAATTCCGCTCGCCGCAAGGGGGATCGGATCAACCAAGGCCCATGCAGAACGGCTCCTCGGCGATGAAGTTGGTCCAGCCCCATTTGCCCCGCTTGCCGGTGGCGGGGTAGGTCCAACTGCGCACCGGCTTCCATGTCCCGTCCTCGAGGCGCAACAGCAGGGCCGAGTGGGGGGGCAGGCCGGGGCCGAGATTCAAGGAACCGGCGGAATCCGTGCATGATACCAGGGCAAGGTCGAAGCCCTGCGCCGCCATGTCGGGCAAGGTCCGTTCCGTCGGGCTCTGGACGTGCTTTACCGTCAGCCCGGGGCGGCGCGGATGGGTGTTGCGCAGCAGCGATTCCAGGCTCATGCCGCTGGTGGAATTGTCCAGGGGCAGGATCAGGGCGATGCGGGCGTCGGGGGCGATCTCGGCGGCCAGATTGCCCGCCAGGAAGCGCAGTTGCGGCTGGGGCTGGTCGCGGTCGAAGCGCAGCAGGACCTGGGCGGCGATGGGAAGGGCCAGCATGGTCAGCACGGCGACTCCCGCCAGACCGCGCCGGATCATCGGGGAGGGGGAACGGCGCCCCCGTGCCCAATCCGCCGCCAGCAGCGCCAGGGCCAGGACGGCGGCCAGCGAGAGCTGGGTGTTGTAGCGGAAATAGGAATGCTCGCGGCCGAAATGCAGCAAGAAGGTGGCGACCAGGAACAGGTTGAACAACACCATGGTCAGGGCGCAGAGCCGCAGGGCCATGCGGGTGGTGGGCGAGGCGGCGGCGGGAGGCCGCGCCGCCAGGCCGAGCACCACGGCGAACAGGCCGAACTGGAAGGCCTTGTTCTTTGCCACCCAGGCCATGTCCTTCAGGATCAGGGCGATGCGGGAATCGCGCCAGGCGCCTTCCATGTCGCTGATCAGTTCCCCGGTGGGAAAGCGCAGGGTCACATGCGCCCGCCAGGCGACGAAGAGGATCAGGGCGGGCAGGGCGGCCGGCAGCAACCGCCGCAAGGCCGGCCACCGCTCGCCGCGCGGCAGGGCCAGGACGGCGATCATCCCGGCCGCTCCCAGGGACAGAAACAGGCCGGTGCCCTGCTGCTTGACGGCGACCAGCGCCGCCAGAGCCAGGGCCAGGGCCGGCATGGTCCCGGCGTCCCGCTCCCCCGCCAGCAGGCGGCCCCCCAGCCAGATGGCGAACATCAGCGCGATGGCCAGCGGCGCTTCTCCGTATCCGGCGAAGGAGACGCGGGGCACGAAGCCGGGATTGATGGCGGTGGCCAGCAGCAGGCCGAACGCCGCCATGCCCCAGCCCGGCCGGCTTCCGCCGCTCAAGGCGCGTCCCAGCAGCAATGCGGCGGGCAGGTGCAGCCAGAGGGTGGCCTGGGCCATGCCGCTCGGTGCGAAACCGCCCCCGGCCAGCGATCCCAGGAACGGTACCAGGGCGACGTTATAGGGAGCGACGGGAGCGTCGGAATAGGCGGGCGGGCCCAAAGCGGTGGGAAATACCCCGTGATCGTGGAGATAGGCGCTGTTGGGCAGGATCAAGGCGAAGACGTCCAACTGGGACGGCTCCATGGAGGCCAGCACCGCCAGCAGCGGCAGGGCGAGGGCCAGCAGGCGCCCGGCCTCCCGCAAATCCTCGCGCCAGGGCTGATGGCGGGTCAGGATGACGGCTGCCAGGGCGGCGGCCAGGAATCCGGCGGCGGGAATGCGCAGCGAAAAGGGTGTCAGCACCCCCCAAAGGGTCAGCAGCAGGCAGAGCGCTCCCCACCCCGCCATGGCTTGAACGCCCATGCCGTGGCGTCCGCCCAGCAACAGGCGTCCGACCAGGGTCATGGCGGCATAGGAGACGGCAATCTGCCAAACGGCAATCATCCCTGGCGCCGCATCTCATAAAGGGCGACGGCGGCCGCGTTGGAGACGTTGAGGCTCTCCATCTCGCCGCACATGGGCAGGCGGACCAGATGGTCGCAATGCTCGCGGGTCAGGCGGCGCATGCCTTCGCCCTCGGCGCCCAGCACCAGCACCACCTTGCCCGACAGCTTGGCCTCGGCCAGGGTCTTGGGCGCGTCGGCGGCCAGCCCGGCGGTCCAGAAGCCGACCTTCTTCAGATCCTCCAGGGCGCGGACCACGTTGGTGACCCGCACCAGCGGCATGCGCTCCAGGGCGCCCGAGGCCGACTTGGCGAGCGTGCCGGTCTCGTCGGGGGCATGGCGGTCGGGAGCCACCACCGCCAGGGCGCCGAACGCCGCCGCCGAGCGCAGGATGGCGCCGACGTTGTGGGGGTCGGTCACCTGGTCCAGCACCAGCACCAGGGCCGAAGGGGCCATGTCGGCGGTGCGGATGATGTCCTCGATGGTGGTGGCGGGCAGGGGTTCGACCAGCAGGGCGACCCCCTGGTGCACCGATCCCGGCGCCAGCAGCCGGTCGATGTCGGCCCGCTCCATGGCCTCGACGGGCACCTTGGTGGGGGGCAGCGCCTTGGCGGCCTCGGTGGTGGCCACCAGCCGGCGGGCCCGCCGCTCGGGGTTGGCCAGAGCCGCGCTCACCGCATGGATGCCGTAGAGCCAGATGGACGAACCGCCACCGCCGCCACCGCCTCGCGGGCCCTTGCCGGGAGTTTCCCGACGGTTCGGGTGGGGGGGGCGACGCTCATCTCTGTTTTTCATGGGGCTCTCCTGTTGCATCGGCATTTAACCCTCTCTTTTCGGATTGACAAGGCCCGTTAAATTCCCATAAGTACAGCCCTCCCGTCGGCCCGGCCAAAAGCCGGATGACGGTGTGGAGGGGTGGCCGAGCGGTTAATGGCAGCAGACTGTAAATCTGCCGACGAAAGTCTACGTAGGTTCAAATCCTGCCCCCTCCACCATTATCCCCCAGTCGGGCTCCGTGCCCTTGTTCGGGCCGGATGACGGGAAACGGTTTCTTCAGGTCGAGCACCAGGTGGTGTGGCCGTGCGGGACGATCTGGCGGGTGTAGCTCAATGGTAGAGCAACAGCCTTCCAAGCTGATGACGGGGGTTCGATTCCCCTCACCCGCTCCACTCCCCGCCCGCCGCAACGACCGGGACCATGGTTTGACACATGCGGCAGTGCGCCGCGATCGGACGGGTTGAAAAATGGCCAAGGCTAAATTCGAGCGCAACAAGCCTCACTGCAACATCGGGACCATCGGTCACGTTGACCATGGCAAGACCTCGCTGACCGCGGCGATCACCAAGATCCTGGCCGAGACCGGCGGCGC
>JAVBXM010000160.1 GCA_030824585.1 Phaeospirillum sp.
GCTTCAAGCTGAAGCACTCCAGGATTCTGTATATACGAAAAAGCTCCGCTTTTTCAGGGCTCAGGCGCCGCTCGGGCTTAAGAGTTTTTCGACTTTCCGATTCAGCTTAAGTGCGAAAAGCTCTAGCGCACCTGCCATTCGGGCGCCGGGCCGGAGGACAGGCCGAAACGGAAATGAGGGCACTCGCCGTCCCGGTCCTCGTGTCTCTCCAGCCGGGCCGAGGCATTGCAGCAGCGCTCCAGCGTGAAGTAGCGGCAGGCATTGCAGCGAATGGCGATGAAGGGCCGGTCCGGAAGGGCCGCGGTGGCGAGCATGTACGTAGTTCCCCCAGTGATGCCCGATCATTTACCCCAGCCGTCGAGCCGGCTCAATCGGGTCCACACCCGAAACGGGCGTGATTTTCCCGCCTTATACCTTTGCACCGCCGAGTCTTCTGTGAAGAGACTCACATTGGAGTAATTTCAGGAATACCCGCTCAGGCGGCGGCGGTGATCCCCTTGAGGACGTTCTGCAGTTCCTGGCGCTGGGCCTGCCATTGCGCCTCCTCCTCCCGTTCCCGGCGGCGGATTTCCGGACGGTCGCGGACCTGGTGCAGGTAGCGCATGAGATAGGGCATGTGGCCGGCCCGCTCCTGTTCGGTGCGGCCCAGATTGGTGCTGAAACGCTCGAGGAAAAAGGTGGTGACCCGGCCGAACACCCGGTGGGCGGTGAGCGTCATGAATTCGCCCCAATGGCCGGCATACTGCCGGTGGGCCAGCAGCAGATAGTCGCGCAGCGCCCCTTCGCGGGCCTTCTGCTGGAACACCCGGGGCTCCATCTCCTGTTCATAGAGGTCGTGGCAGCGCTGCCAGGCGGCATGCAGCCCCCCGGCCAGATCGTGGGTGGGATCGAACAGGGATTTCAGCGTCTCGATCTCGGTATTGCCGATGCGCGGCAGGTCGTAGGCCTCGGGCGAAGGCGGCTGCAGCAGGTCGCGCAGCGCCCGCGTGGTCTCCTTGACCTGGAAGACGCGGCTGCCGTCATCCTTGACCCGCTCCACCAGCTTCAGATCGTCCCAGGCCAGCCGCCAGCGCTCCAGCATGTCGTCGGCCAGGGGATTGTCCACGTATTCCCAGAAGCTCTCGCTGTCCACCGTCCGCCAGTCGCAGCGCGAGGTCATCTGGCGCAGCAGGCGGCTTTTCAGCAGTTCCGGCATGATCAGGTGCTCGACCACCCGGCGGAAGCGCGGCACGAAGTCGGGCGACAGGATGAAGGGCAACGGCAGGACATGGAGGAAGGCCGGATTGTGCTTGTGGAATACCACCAGCACCTCCTCGATGCGCCGGGCCACCGCCTCGACGCACAGGGCCTCGAACGAATCGAAGCCTCGGCGCGGCCGGGGCAGTTCGGCCTGGACATAGTTCAGGCGGGTCAGCAGATGGGCCAGGTGGGACGGCAGGCTGTATTCCACATCCTGCTGGTCGGACCGGGGCGCCGCCGCCTTGGCCGCCGCCGCCGGCGCCGGCTCGGCGGGCACCGGCGGCAGGGGCCGCTGGTCGGCCGCGGGGGCCATCCTCCGGCCCATGGCGTTGTCCTCGGTCAAGATGTGATCCATCAGGGAAGTCCTTATGAAGCCCAGCAAAGTGGTGGCGACGTCGCGCTTGACGCCGGAATCGGTGGCGACCAGATAGCGCCGCCGCAGCAGGTGGATGCGGTCGGCCACCGCGTCATGGCTGTCGCGATGGGCGTAGAAGCTGGGGCAGCCGATGCCGGACAGCAGGTTTTCCTCGCGGCTGAAATGATCGGCGATCAGCCCGACCAGATCGCGCATGACGGCACCGGTGCCCGCTTCGTCGCCGGCCTCCAGGCTGGCCTCGAACCCGTTGATCAGGTCGATCAGCGCCCGATGGTCGGCATCCAGGTCGGGAACGCCAATGGACATGGCGTCCTGCCATTGAATGGCCATCTCTTCACCCCTATCGAGTAAATAGCATACAAGTTACCGGATGCCCCTTTGGCTCCGAAACCGAGACCAGGACTGAGGCATACCATGGTATGTAGAGGTTTTACCCCTCATACCAATGAGTGAACATCGATAATGTTCTTTATCGCGTCTTCATGTAGCAAGTTGTGACACCCACCACAATCGGGTCCATACCTGAATACGAGGGCATATGGCGCAAGAATATATGCGCTCTCTACTAGAGATACTTGGCGAACCGAGCCCCTTGCACCGCCGGAGCGGGTGTGTACCCTGGTTCCCTATCGTCAAGGAGCGGGAGGGAAGCGTGGGCACCATCTATGTCGCCAGGAGCAAGGGGCTGCAGACCTGGGGGGCCGATGTCGGCCTGGGAAAGAATCTCTACGCCATCGGCTATGTGGAAGCCGGCACCCCGGACGAATTCCTGGCCGCCGGTCTGGCCGGCGAGAAGGATTGGGTGCTGGTCAAAGCCCAGGAAGCCGCCGAGGGCGTCGACGAAGCCGCCCTGCTGGAACGCCTGGGCCGCAAGGAGAAGCTGGTCGATCCCACCTATTATCCCCGTATCCGGGGCGCCCGGGGCCTCGTCAAGGTGGACCCGGTCAAGGTGGAGAATTCCATGCGCATCAGGAAGGCCCTGGAAACCGGCCAGGAGCCCAAGGAGATCAAGGTCAAGCCGGCCGATATCGCCCAGTACCTGATCAACAACGCCCTGGGGTGAGATCAGGAAGGGGCTACAGCAGTCTTTCGCGGATATGGGCCAGCAGGCCCGCCGATCCCGCCTCGATCATATCCAGCACCCGCTCGAAGCCGTCGCCCTGGCCGTAATAGGGATCGGGAACGTCCTGCAACCCGAGCTGCGGGGCGAAGCCCAGGAACAGCGCCAGCCGTTCACGGTATTCGGGCGGGCAGGCCCGCGCCATCAGGTCCATGTGCCCCCGGTCCATGGCGAGCAGCAGATCGAACTCGTCGAAATCGGTCTTCTTCAACTGCCGGGCCCGCAGGTGCTTCAGCTCGAAGCCCCGCCGCCGCGCCGCCTCGGTGGAACGGCGGTCCGGCGGCTCGCCCGCGTGATAGGCATGGGTCCCGGCCGAATCGACGCCGATGCGCTCCGCCAGACCCTCGGCCTCCACCAGGGCGCGGAACACCCCTTCGGCGGTGGGCGAGCGGCAGATGTTGCCGGTACAGACGAACAGGACCTTGACCACGGACACCACTCCCACCGTATGGATACGCCCCGGCAAGGGGGCCGGCGGAATGGTACGTCAGGCGGTTCCCGGGGTCAAAACATCCGCCCGCTGGCCGTCCCGGCGCCACGCCAGCAAGGCGTTGCAGGCCTCCGTCGCCAGGGCGGCGCGGCGCTCGGCCTCCGCCCCCAGGCCGGGCGGCAGCAAGCGGGCCAAGGCGGGCGAGGACGGCATGTCCAAAAGCAGGACGATCCGCTGCCGGTCGCCGGGGTTCTCCACCCGATGGGGAAAGCTGAAATCGCCGGCCCAGGGCTGCCCCTCGGCATAGGCCACCGCATGGTGCCCCAGCAGGGTCACGGCGCCGGCCGGGGCGTGGATCGGCACCAGGATGCGGCATTCCTCATGATGGATGGCCTGGGTCTCGAAATGCCAGTCGAGCAGCCCCCTGGGACTCTGCCGCAGGATATGGACGCTGCGGACCACGGTGGGTAACCGCGAGATAAAATCGGAGACCGCCGGCATCTCCGCCAGCCGGGCCAGGGCCTTTCCCGCCCCCATGCCGTCGCGTTCCACCAGCGTCATGGCCGTCCAACTTCCGTCAATGGAGCCGAAGCAGGTCCGCTCATCGTCCCCGGCGACGGCATCCAGGCGGTCGAACTGGACGGCCAGGGCCTCGGCATCGCAGGCGACATCCAGCGGACCGTGCAGGACCAGGCCGCTGTCGCTGGTGATGGACTGCCAGGGGTGCAGCGGCCCCGGGGCGGAACGGACGGTGACACGGGACGAGCACACCGACATCGCATATCCTCCGTTGATTCAAAGACAATACATAACACCATAAAGAGGCTCATCAGCAAACACGACAATCCTTAGATTGCAACGGCATCCCTTGACCCGACGGGGGCGCCTCGGGTTCGATAGGGCATCGCCAGCCGGCCGGAGGTTCCCCATGCCCGCCCTTCCCCAGGAAGGCTCCATCGTCGTCTTGACCGGAGCCGGTATTTCCAAGGAATCCGGCCTGGACACCTTCCGCGACAAGGACGGCATCTGGTCCAAGGTGCGCCTGGAGGACGTGGCGACCCCCGACGGCTTCCGTCGCGACCCGGCCAGGGTCCACGCCTTCTACAACGCCCGGCGGCGCAATCTGGCGGAAGGCGGCATCCATCCCAACCCGGCCCACCAGGCCCTGGCGCGGCTGGAACGGGAATGGCCGGGCCCGGTGCTGGTGGTCACCCAGAACATCGACGACCTGCACGAACGGGCCGGATCGGCGAACCTGATCCACATGCACGGCGAATTGCTGAAGATCCGCTGCGGCAAATGCGCCAGCCCCTTCGCCTGGGCCGGAGACCTGGGCGTCGAAGACAAATGCCCCGATTGCCACCGGGTCGGCAGCCTGCGCCCCCATGTGGTGTGGTTCGGCGAGATGCCGCTGGACATGGAGCGCATCCTCGGCGCGCTGGAGGACTGCGCCCTGTTCGTCTCCATCGGCACATCGGGCCATGTCTACCCGGCGGCCGGCTTCGTCCAAACGGTCCGCGCCCGGGGGCGCGCCCACACCATAGAGCTCAATCTCGAGCCCTCGGAGGGCGCCTCGCTGTTCCGCGAGTCCCGCCTGGGGCCTGCCTCTCAGGTGGTTCCGGCCTTTGTCGGGGAGCTGCTCTCCGCTAACCGCTCTTGACTCCTGGCGCGATATCAGTAGCCATGTGGCCCAATGTCTAAGGGGGACACCTGATATGACGGCCCACGGCGGAGACGGAAAGTCCCGCAACGTCGCCGGTCTGATGCTCGCCGCCATCGGCGTGGTGTTCGGCGACATCGGTACCAGCCCGCTCTACGCCATGAAGGAAACCTTCAGCGGCCCGCATGCCCTCGCCATGGACCGCGGCAACATCCTGGGCGTGCTGTCGCTGGTGTTCTGGGCCATCACCATCATCGTGTCGTTCAAGTACGTCATCATCATCATGCGCGCCGACAACCGGGGAGAGGGCGGCTCGCTGGCCCTGCTGGCCCTGGTCAGCCACGCGGCCGAGAACAACCGGCGCCTGTCGCTGCTGGTCAGCGCGCTGGGCATCTTCGCCGCCGCCCTGTTCTACGGCGATTCCATCATCACCCCCGCCATCTCGGTGCTGTCGGCGGTGGAGGGCCTGCAGGTCGCGGCGCCCCACCTCGAGCAATGGGTGGTGCCGCTGACACTGGGCATCCTGTTCGTGCTGTTCGCCATCCAGAGCCACGGCACCGACCTGGTGGGCAAGATGTTCGGCCCCGTCATGCTGGTATGGTTCCTGACGCTGGCCATCCTCGGCATCCGCAATCTGGCCCATGCGCCCAGCGTGCTGGCGGCGCTCAGCCCCCATTACGCCATCTCGTTCCTGTTCCGCGAGGGCTGGCACGCCTTCCTGGCGCTGGGCTCGGTGGTGCTGGCGGTGACCGGCGCCGAGGCGCTTTATACCGATATGGGCCATTTCGGCCGCCTGCCCATCCGGCTGGCCTGGTACATCCTGGTGCTGCCGGCGCTGGTCTTGAACTATTTCGGCCAGGGCGCCCTGCTGATCGCCCATCCCGAGGCCATCGCCAACCCGTTCTTCAATCTGGCGCCCAGCCATCTGGCGCTGCCGCTGGTGATCCTGGCCACCTTGGCGACGGTGATCGCCAGCCAGGCGGTGATCTCGGGCGCCTTCTCGGTGACCCGCCAGGCCATCCAGCTGGGCTTCCTGCCGCGCATGGAGATCATCCACACCTCGGAAGAGGAGATGGGCCAGATCTACCTGCCCTTCGTGAACTGGCTGCTGATGGTCATGGTGATGATCCTGGTGGTCGGCTTCAAGACGTCCTCCAATCTGGCCGCCGCCTACGGCGTGGCGGTGACCGGCACCATGGTCATCGACGCCCTGCTGGTCGGCACGGTGATGCTGCTGATCTGGAAGTGGAATCCGCGCAAGGTGAAATGGCTGATCGGCGGCTTCCTGGTGGTGGACCTGGCGTTCTTCCTGGCCAATTCCATCAAGATTCCCGATGGCGGCTGGTTCCCGCTGGTGGTCGGCGGCCTGATCTTCACCCTGCTGACCACCTGGAAGGACGGCCGCCGGCGCCTGCTGGCCCGCCTCAAGGCCGATGCCCTGCCGGTCGAGGATTTCCTGGCCTCGCTGTCCGACCGGGTGCCGCGCGTGCCGGGCACCGCCGTGTTCCTGACCGGCACCTCCGAGGGCGTGCCCATCGCGCTGCTGCACAACATGAAGCACAACAAGATCGTCCACGAGCGCGTCGTGCTGCTGACCGTGATCGTCGAGGAGGTGCCCTTCGTGCCCGAGGAGCGGCGCCTGGAAAACCGCCTGCTGGCCCCCAACTTCCACCGGGTGTTCCTGCGCTACGGCTTCATGGAGAGCCCCAACATCCCCAAGGCCCTGGCCCATGCCCGCACCGACCAGTTGGGCTTCTTCTACGAGCCCATGTCGGTGTCCTATTTCGTCTCGCGCGAGACGCTGCTGCCCTCCGAGAGGCCCGGCCTCAAGGGATTGCGCGACAACCTGTTCGCCACCCTGGCCCGCATGGCGACCAGCGCCATGGACTTCTTCCATCTGCCCAGCAACCGCGTGGTTGAACTGGGCAGCCAGATCGAGATCTAGCCCATGGACGCCGCACCCGCCGAAAAGACCGATGTGAAGCGCCTGGGAGCCCTGTCCCTGGCGGCCATCGGCGTGGTGTTCGGCGATATCGGCACCAGCCCGCTCTATACGCTGAAGGAATGCTTCGACCCCAACCACGGCATTCCGTCCTCGCCGGAAAACGTCATCGGCATCGCATCCCTGGTGTTCTGGGCCATCATCTTGGTGGTCACCCTCAAATACCTGCTGTTCGTCATGCGCGCCGACAACCGGGGAGAGGGCGGCATCCTCGCCCTGCTGGCCCTGGCGGTGCGCGCCACCGGCGGTGACCGGGGAATGGTGGGGCCGCTGGTGGCGCTCGGCCTGTTCGGCGCAGCCCTGTTCATCGGCGACGGCATGATCACCCCGGCCATCTCGGTGCTGGCGGCGGTGGAAGGCTTCGAGGTGGGAAGCCCGGGCTTCGCCCCCTTCGTCGTGCCGCTGACCCTGGCGGTGCTGATCGCCCTGTTCGCCATCCAGAACCGCAATACCGAGCTGATGGACCGCCTGTTCGGCCCGGTGATGGTGGTATGGTTCCTGATCATCGGCCTGCTGGGCCTGATCCAGATCATGGATTATCCGGCCATCCTGGCGGCGCTCAACCCGCTGCGGGGCGCCGGTTTCCTGCTCACCCACGGCTGGCTGAGCGTCATGGTCCTGGGCGTGGTGGTGCTGGCGGTGACCGGCGGCGAGGCGCTTTACGCCGACATGGGCCGCTTCGGCAAACTGCCCATCCAGATGGCGTGGTTCGTGCTGGTGCTGCCCGCCCTGGTGCTGAACTATTTCGGCCAGGCGGCCCTGATCCTGGAAAACCCGGCGGCGGTCCGCAATCCCTTCTACCTGCTGGCGCCGGGCTGGGCGCTGTATCCCATGGTGATTCTGGCCATCCTGGCGACGGTGATCGCCAGCCAGGCGGTGATCGCCGGCATCTTCTCCCTGTCGCGCCAGGCGGTGCAGCTGGGTTATTCGCCCCGCCTGGACATCCGCCACCTGTCCGACGAGGAAGAGGGGCAGATCTATGTGCCGCGCGCCAATTGGGGCCTGCTGCTCGGCATCGTCGTGCTGGTGGTCGGCTTCAAGAACTCCAGCAATCTGGCCGCCGCCTACGGCATCGCGGTGACCGGCACCATGGCCGCCACCACGATCCTGGCCCTGGTGGTGGCCCGCCGCTCGTGGAACTGGCCGCTGGGCGTATGCATGGTGCTCGGCGCGGTGTTCCTGGCGGTGGACCTGGGCTTCCTGGGCGCCAACCTGCTGAAGGTCACCCATGGCGGCTGGTTCCCGCTGGCGGTGGGCTTCGGCATGCTGCTGCTGATGGCCACCTGGCGCAAGGGCCGCGAAATCCTGTCGCGCCGCCTGGCCGACGGCGCCATGCCGCTCGACATGTTCATGCAGCAGCAGAAGAATTCCACCTCGATCCTGCGGGTGCGCGGCACCTCGGTGTTCATGACCGGCGGCACCGACACGGTGCCCATCGCCCTGCTGCACAACCTCAAGCACAACAAGGTGCTGCATCAGCGGGTGGTGTTCCTGACCGTGCTGACCGAGGATATTCCCCGTGTCCCGGCCCGCGACCGGCTGGTGGTCGAGGGCCTCGCCGAGGGCTTCTACCGCATCACGGTGCGCTACGGCTTCTTCCAGGAGCCGGACATCCCCAAGGTGCTGCGCCTGTGCAAGGCGTTCGGCCTGGAATTCGAGATGATGGACACCTCGTTCTTCCTGGGCCGCGAGACCCTGGTGGCCTCGACCCATCCCGAGATGCCGGAATGGCGCGAGCGCCTGTTCGTCATCATGAGCCGCAACGCCGTGGCGGCCACCGACTTCTTCCGCATTCCCGCCGGCCGGGTGGTGGAACTGGGCATCCAGGTCCAGCTTTGACGGACCCATCCAAGATCAGATGATCTTGAATTCCTCGTCACCGGAAAACACGCCGGAGACGCCCGACAGGTAGGACCGCATGGAGCGGCGGTCCAGCAGCTTGTCCTGGGCGGCCGGCGGCAGATCGGTGAAGGCGATCACCCGCTTTTCCACCAGCACCGCCACCAGATCCTCGACCACGCGGATGAAGGCGAGGTCGGAGGCGAGGAAGCGGGCGGAACTGCGCTCTCCCCCGGTATCGCGGAACAGGAAGTCCAGCACGTCGGGATGGGTGGCCGGCAGGCTCTCGGCCGCATTGTCCGTGGCATGTTCGGACAGCCCGACCACGCGGCCATGGGCGTCCCGGCTGACATAGGGCATCGCATCTTTCCCCAAACCCGATCCGAAGGGCACAGGCTACCCCATCACCGACATCCGGTCGCCGGATAAATGCCCGCGCGAAAGATAGGGTTACAGATCGATTCATAGCGTGGGCGGACAGGAACGCGGCGGAGTGCTTCACTTTAGCCTATGGGAATATCCCGCGCGTGGGGGCGTCGCGGAACCTCGAGGAGGCTCACATGCGCACCCTGGCCTGGTCCGAACACTTCGCGTTGGGGCACGAGCGGATCGACCGCGAGCACCGCCGCCTGCTGGAACTGTCCGCCCGCATCGAGTCCGCAGCGGAGAAGGCCGCCTCCATCGAGGACATCCTGCCGCTTTGCCGCGACTTCTTCCGCCTGCTGGTCTCCCACTGCTTCTACGAGGAGCAATTGCTGCGCAAGCTGCCGCGCGACCGCTTCGGCAACCACGTGGACGAGCATTGCCGCGGCCACGCCCGCCTGATCCACCAGGCCCAGGCGATGATGACCGGGCAGTTGCCCACCGGCTATGACAGCCTGCCGGCCTTCCTCAACGCCTATTTCGAGCTGATGCACGACCTGCTGGTGGACGATACCGAGCTGGTCGGCTCGCTGATCCGCGAGGGCTACCATCGGCTGGGCACGCCGGAGATGCCGCCGGAATGGCTCCCCTCCGGCCGGGGCGCTTCGCCGGTTTGACATCCTGACGCCTTGGGTGTAGCCATCGGGCATGGCCCCACCTCCCCTCCTCGCCCTTCGCGACGTTCGTCTGACCTTCGGCGGCAAGCCGCTGTTCGAGGGCGTCACCACCTGGATCGCCAAGGGCGACAAGACCTGCCTGGTCGGTCGCAACGGTTCGGGCAAATCCACCCTGCTCAAGGTGCTGGCCGGCGAAATCCTGCCCGATTCGGGCGAGCGCTTCGTCCAGCCCGGCACCTCTATCGCCGTGCTGCCCCAGGACCCCATCATCCTGGCCCCCACCATCGCCGATTACGTGACCCAGGGCTTGCCCCCCGCCGAGCGCGACCAGCTCTACCGGGTCGAGGCGGTACTGGACGCCATGGGTATCGACGGCGCCCGCGATCCGGTGGTGCTGTCGGGCGGCGAGGGCCGCCGCGCCGCCCTGGCCCGCGCCCTGGTCGGCCAGCCCGACGCCCTGCTGCTGGACGAGCCCACCAACCACCTGGACCTGCCCACCATCTTGTGGCTGGAGGAATGGCTGTCGGCCTATGGCGGCGCCCTGGTGATGATCAGCCACGACCGCCGCTTCCTGGAAACGGTATCGAAGCAGACCCTGTGGCTGGAGCGCGGCGTGGTGCGCCGCGCCGAATTCGGCTTCGCGAAATTCCCCGCCTGGCAGGACGAGGTCTTCGCCGCCGAGGAGGCGGAACTGGCCCGCATGGACACCCGCATGCGCCAGGAACTGCACTGGCTGGCCCGGGGCGTCACGGCGCGGCGCAAGCGCAACATGGGCCGCCTGCGCTCGCTGCAGGGGCTGCGCTCCGAGCGGGCCGAGCGCAAGTCCCAGGTGCTGGCCGCCGGCCGCCAGGTCAACCTGGCCACGGATTCCGGCGATCTTTCCGGCCGTCTGGTGATCGAGGCGGACAACGTCAGCAAGTCGTTCGGCGACAAGCGCATCTGCCAGGACTTCTCCACCCGCATCCTGCGCGGCGACCGGGTCGGGCTGATCGGTCCCAACGGCGCCGGCAAGACCACCCTGCTGCGCATGCTGACCGGCGAGTTGGCCCCCGACGGCGGCGTGGTGCGACTGGGCACCAACCTGGAGACCGCCTATTTCGACCAGCGCCGCGCCGCGCTCGACCCCGACAAGAGCGTGTGGGACACGCTCACCGACGGACGCGGCGACAATGTCTGGGTGCGCGGCCGCCCCCAGCACGTGGTCGGCTACATGAAGGACTTCCTGTTCTCCGAAGCCCAGGCCCGCACGCCCGTCCGGGCGCTGTCGGGCGGCGAGCGCAACCGCCTGCTGCTGGCCAAGCTGCTGGCCAAGCCCTCCAACCTGCTGATCCTGGACGAGCCAACCAACGATCTGGACATGGACACCCTGGACCTGCTGGAAGAGGTGCTGGCCGATTACGACGGAACCCTGCTGGTGGTCAGCCACGACCGCGACTTCCTCGACCGCCTGGTGACCAGCGTCATCGCCGTGGAGGGCGATGCCGAGGTTTCCGAATACGTGGGCGGCTATTCCGACTATCTGCGCCAGCGGCCCGCCAAGCCGGCCAACGCCGCGCCCAAGCCTCCGTCCAAGCCCCAGGCCCAGCCCAAGCCGCAAAGCGCCCGTACCCGCCTTTCCTACAACGAGCAGCGCGAACTGGACCAATTGCCCGGCCGCATCGACAAGCTGACGGCGGAAATCGCCAAGCTGGAGGGCGATCTGGCCGACCCCGCCCTCTACGCCAAGGATGCCGCCCGCTTCCAGAAGCTGGCGGCCCGCGCCGAGGCGGCCAGGGCCGAACTGGACGAGGCCGAGGTACGCTGGCTGGAACTGGAAGCCAAGCGGGAAGAGGCCGGGGGGAAGTGACCGCCCCCAGCCGCCTCACCCCCTTGGAATGGGCCTCGGCCACCCTGGTGGTGACCATCTGGGGGCTTAACTTCGTGGCGGCGAAAACGGCGCTGGCCACATTGCCGCCGTTCCTGCTGATGACCATCCGGTTCGCCTGTACCGCGCTGATCCTGGCGCCGTTCTTCCGCCCGACCCGCGCCCAGTTGCCCGGCACCCTGGTCATCGCCCTGCTGCTGGGGGTGGGGCATTTCGGCCTGATGTTCTTCGGCGTGGCCGGCATGGACGCCGCCACCGCCGCCATCGTCATCGAGTTGTCCATCCCCTTTTCCGCCATCCTGGCCTGGGCCTTCTTCGGCGAGGTACTGGGGACGTGGCGCGGCCTGGGGCTGGCCGTATCCTTCATCGGCGTCGCCCTGCTGGCCGGAGAGCCCCACCTGCCCCGCTTTTCACCGTTCATCGCGGTGGTGGCCTCGGGCTTCGCCTGGGCCCTGGCCAACGTGGTGATCAAGCGCCTGGGACCGATCAACCCCCTGGCGCTCAACGGCTGGATGGCCATGCTGGCCACCCCCATGCTGCTGGGCCTGTCGCTGGCGACCGAGAGCGGTCAGGCCGAAGCCCTGGCCGCCACCGGCCTCAAGGGCTGGAGCGGCGTCGCCTATACCATCGTCTGCTCGACCCTGATCGCCTATACTCTGTGGTATCGGCTGATCGCCCGCCACCCCATGAACCGGGTGGTGCCCTTCACCCTGCTGGGGCCGGTGGTGGGACTGGCCGGCGGCGTGCTGCTGCTGGGCGAGCCGCTGACCTGGCACAAGCTGGTGGGCGGGACGCTGACCGTGCTGGGGGTCGCCGTGGTGGAACTGCTGCCCGGCCGCGCCATCCATCGGCCCGACGAACCGGAACCCGGAACATGACCGCTATCGACCACCCCTCGCCCAATTTCGAACCCCGCCCCGCCGGGACGACCATCGACACCCTGGTGCTGCACTACACCGGCATGGAGACGGGCGAGGCGGCCCTGGCCCGGCTGTGCGACGGCCAAGCCAAGGTCAGCGCCCATTACGTCATCGAGGAGGACGGCCGCGTCTTCGCCCTGGTCCCCGAGGAGATGCGGGCCTGGCATGCCGGAGCCTCGTCCTGGCGCGGCGAAGCGGACGTCAATTCCCGCTCCATCGGCATCGAACTGGTCAATCCCGGCCACGAATTCGGCTATCGCGCCTTTCCCGGCGCGCAGGTCGAGGCGCTGATCCGCCTGTCCCGCGACATCCTGGCCCGCCACCCCATTCCGGCCCGCAACGTGGTCGGCCATTCCGACGTGGCGCCGACCCGCAAACAGGACCCGGGAGAATTGTTTCCCTGGCAGGAACTGGCCGAGCGCCACCTCATCGGCCTGTGGCCGTGCGGCGAGCCGACACCGCTGCCGCCCGAACACGTGCTGCTGGCCGGCCTTTCCCATGTGGGCTACGACATCCACGACCCCAAGGCGGCGCTCACCGCCTTCCAGCGCCATTTCCGCCCCTGGAAGGTGGACGGGCTGGTGGACGAGGAAAGCATCGGACGGCTGCGGTCGCTTCTGCGGATCGTGCGATAGGCGGGCGGGACGCCCGCGCTCCGTGACACGGTTCTCTTCTGGAGCGCGGGCGTCCCGCCCGCTTCGGCGCCTCAGGCGCCCTTTTCGATCTTGAAGGTATAGACGCCGCCGTCCTGCTGCTGGCTGAGCAGCTTGTTGCCGGTCTGGCGGCAGAAGGCGTCGAAATCGGCGACCGAGCCCGGATCGGTGGCGATCACCTCCAGCACCGCCCCGGCCGCCAGGTCCTTGATGGCCTTCTTGGCGCGCAGGATGGGCAGCGGGCAGTTGAGGCCCTTCACGTCCAGAACGGTGTTCGACATCCTTGTCCTCCCTTGTGTCTGTCGCGGCGGGCCGGCCCGCACTTTGATATGAGGCTACACTAATATTAACCCCTGTCCCAGTCCATTGATGCCGTCGCCTTCCCGATGATAGCCTGGACCCATCATGCCAGCCCTGGTGGAGGGTGCCCTTGTCCGAGATCCCGCTGACCACCATCGTCGGATCGGCCACCTTCGCGGTGGGCGCAGTGTTCGGCTGGGCGGCGCGGACCAGCGAATTCTGCACCATGGGCGCCCTGTCCGACATGGTGTTGATGGGCGACCGGCGCCGGCTGCGCGCCTGGGTGCTGGCCATGGCGGTGGCCTTGCTGGGATCGCAGGCACTGCAGGCCGCCGGGCTGGTCGACCTGCGCAAATCCATCTATCTCGGCGGTTCCATCGCCTGGGCCGGGGCCATCCTGGGCGGGCTGATGTTCGGCTACGGCATGACGCTGGCCGGCGGCTGCGGCAGCAAGACCCTGGTGCGGCTGGGCGGTGGCAATCTCAAGTCGCTGGTGGTGATGCTGGTGATCGGGCTGTTCGCCACCATGACGCTGAAGGGCCTGCTGGCCATGGAACGCATCGCCATCGAGCAAGCCACCAACATCCCCCCCGCCCGGC
>JAVBXM010000092.1 GCA_030824585.1 Phaeospirillum sp.
TTGAACGGCGCCATCAGCAAATCCTCGGCAACTGTTCGCCGGCCAGCCAGTCCACCACCCGGTTGCCGCCCATGCGGGTCTTCATCTGGACGAAGTGGTGGGAGTCTTCGCGGCATGCTCCGATGCGGGCCGCGTCGGTCCCCAGGGGATGGGCGCGCATGATCTCCAGCAGGCGGGGGGCATCGGATTCGGCGCAGATGCAGATCAGCTTGCCCTCGTTGGCGACATACAGGGGGTCGAGGCCCAGCAGCTCGCAGGCACCCAGCACCTGGGCCTTGACCGGCACCAGGGCTTCTTCCATCAGCATGCCGATTCCCGATTGGCTGGCGATTTCGTTGAGGGTGGCGGCCAGGCCGCCCCGGGTGGGGTCGCGCAGCACGCGGATACCGGGCACCGCCGCCACCATCTCGGCGACCATTGTATGCAAAGCCGCCGAGTCGGAAAGAATTTTGGTCTCGAAGCCCAGGCTTTCACGCTGGCTCATCACCGCCACGCCGTGGTCGCCCATGGTGCCCGACACCAAGATGGCATCGCCGGGCCGCGCCTTGTCGCCGGAAATCTCCACGCCGGCCGGCACCATGCCGATCCCGGCCGTGGTGATGAAGATGCCGTCGCCCTTGCCCTTTTCCACCACCTTGGTGTCGCCGGTCACCACCGGCACGCCGGCATCCTTGCTGGCCTTGGCCATGGAAAGGACGATGCGCTTCAGGTCGGAAAGGGGAAAGCCCTCCTCGATGATGAAGCCGGCCGACAGCGACAGGGGCTTGGCGCCGGCCATGGCGACATCGTTGACGGTGCCGTGCACGGCCAGTGAACCGATATCGCCGCCGGGAAAGAACAACGGGGAGATGACGTAGCCGTCGGTGGTCATCACCATCCTGCCGCCGGGCACGTCGAAGGCCGCCTGATCGTTGCGCTGGTTCAGCGCCTCGTTGTCGAAGGCGGCGACGAACAGTTCCTCGACCAACTGGGCCATGGCGCGGCCGCCGCCGCCATGGGTGAGGTCGACACGGCCGGACGCGATGTCCAGCGGACGGGGATGGGCGCGGCGGGGCAGGGTCATTCAATGCTGTCCGGGAAGGGGGGCGCCCGTGGCGCGGGAATAGAGGACGTCGGGGCAAATGTCGGCCCCGTTGGGCCAGCAGATGGTCCCCAATTCAGGATTGACCCGAACCTTGGCGAATTCGGTTGGGTCTTTCAGGGGGGCGAACACACCTTTGAAGGAGAGCAAGGAGGAGCAGTCCACCTCGCCTTCGGTGCCGTCCTGAAAGCGCAGATGGAGTTTGAACCCCTCAACCGTGGTGACTTGGACAACATCCCGGTGCATGGCTCACTCCAGAGGCGCGATCTTGTTGAGCGGCAAATCTTGGCGGGCCAGAGCCCAGTCCTTCTCCAACTCTTCCTTGTGAGCGGACGCCCATTCTATCACGAGCCCCATGGCTTTGGGGGGCAGGTTGCCCTGAATGCAAGCCAGATCACCGATACGGATCACCGCCTCGCGATCGCCATAGCGCACGCGAAAATGGGGCGGAGCATGATCGTCGTAATACATGGCGATGATCATGCCCAGGAACCGGCTGATCTCAGGCATCGCTCTTCTCCAGGTCGCGGAAGCGGCCATAGGTCCAGTGGGCGGCGCAGGCGCCCTCGGCCGAGACCATGCACGAGCCCATGGGGTTTTCCGGCGTGCACACGGTGCCGAACAGCTTGCAGTCGGTGGGCTTCTTCACGCCCCGCAGGATGGCGCCGCATTCGCAGGCCTTGTTGTCGGGCGGGCTGTCCTGGGGCACGTCCCAGCGGCGTTCGGCGTCCCAGGCGGCATAGGGCTCCTTGAGGCGAAGCGCCGAATAGGGCACCAGGCCCAGGCCGCGCCATTCGAACACCCGGCGCAGCTCGAACATATCGGCCACCAGGGACTTGGCCTTCTCGTTGCCGTCGCGCGTCACGGCGCGGGCGAACTCGTTCTCCACCTCGAAGCGGCCGTCGTTGATCTGACGCACCAGCATGCGCACCGCCTGCATGACGTCGAGCGGTTCGAAACCGGCGATCACCACCGGGCGCTGGTACTCCTCGGCGAAATACTCGTAGGGGCGCGAGCCGATGACGGTCGAGACGTGGGCGGGGCCGATAAAGGCGTCAAGCCTCACCGTGCCCAGTTCGCGCACTTCCGGACTGTCGAGAATCTGGGTGATGGCCGAGGGCGTCAGGACATGGTTGCAGAACACGCTGAAGTTCCGCAGGCCCAGGGCCTGGGCCTGCTTGATCGCCACGGCGGTGGGCGGCGTGGTGGTCTCGAAGCCGATGGCGAAGAACACCACCTGGCGGTCCGGGTTGGCGCTCGCGAGCTTGATGGCGTCCATGGTGGAATAGACCATGCGCACGTCGGCGCCCTCGGCCTTGGCCTTCAGCAGCGACAGGCGCTTGGAGCCCGGCACGCGCAGCATGTCGCCATAGGTGACCAGCGTCACGCCGGGCTGCTTGGCCAGCCAGATGGCGGCGTCGATGCGTCCCACGGGCAGGACGCAGACCGGGCAGCCCGGCCCGTGGATCATCCGCACGTTGGCGGGCAGCAAATCCTCGAGCCCATAGCGCGAGATGGCGTGGGTGTGGCCGCCGCAGAACTCCATGATGTGGTAGGTGGAACCGGGATCGGCCTCGGCCTTGATGGCCCGGGCTATGGATTGGGCCACCTCGCCGTCGCGGAACTCGTCGATGTATTTCACGCCGGCACGTCCTCGGCCAGTTCCCCCATCTCGCGGAACAGCTCGAGGGTGCGCGCCGCTTCCTCCGGGTCGATCACCGAGAGGGCATAGCCCACGTGAACGATCACGTAGTCGCCCGGCTTCACGTCGCTGACCAGGGCCAGGGAAACCGTCTTGGCGACGCCGCCCAGTTCCACCCGTGCATTGTCGTCGGGCAGCAGTTCGGTCACCAGGGCGGGCAGGGCAAGGCACATGATACGGTTTTCCTCGTTTTGTCATCCCGAGCTTGTCGAGGGATCTCCGTCTGGACGGACTGTGCCGATACTGATGCATCAGGCTAGGCCGAGATCCTTCACTTCGTTCAGGATGACATCAACAACAATCAACTCAATGCGGCGATCCAGGCCTGCCCCAGGGACAGGCCGGCATCGCTGGGCGACAGCTTGGACGCGGTCAGCGGCTTCAGTCCGGCGGCACCCAGCTTTTCCACCAGTCCGGCGGTCAGTACCTTGTTGAGGAAGCAGCCGCCCCCCAGGGTGACATAGGGTGTGCCGGCGGTCTCGGCCACCTCGCCGATCCACTGGGCCATGGCCTCGACCAGGGTGCCGTGGAACAGGTTGGCACCCCGCACCGGGTCGGTGCAATGGGCAAGGCAGGCCAGCAGCGGCAGCAGGTCCAGCACTCCGTCCTGAACGATCCAGCCGGTGGGCAGGACCTCGGGCCGGGTGGCCAGGGCTTCCAGCGCCATGGGGGCCTGTCCCTCGAAATCGGCGATGGGATGGACGCCCAGCAGGCCGCAGGCGGCATCGAACAGCCGCCCGGCCGACGAGGTCTCCGGGCTGTTGAGGCGGCGGTCCAGCATCTGGCCCAGCATGGCGCTGGCGGGGATGTCCTTGAAACGCTCGGCGATCTCGGTCCCGCGCCCCAGGCGGTGCAGGGCGGCGGCGGCCATGCGCCAGGGTTCGCGCGCCGCCCGGTCGCCGCCCGGCTGGGCCAATTGCGCCAAATGGCCGAGACGGCGGTAATGGGCGCCGTCGGCCAGCAGCAATTCGCCGCCCCACGACTGGTTGCCCGGACCCAGGCCGAAGCCGTCGAACGACACGCCGATCACCGGCCCCTCGATGCCGTGCTCGGCGGCGATGGCCGCGGCATGGGCATGGTGATGCTGCACCCCGACCTGGGGCAGGTCGAGGGATTGGGCATAGCGGGTACAGTGGAAGTCCGGGTGCAGGTCGTGGGCGACCCGCACCGGCGTGACCCCGGCCTCGGCCACCAGCGCCTCGACGGAAGCCTCGAAGGCGGCGATTGCCTCGGGTGTGCCGAGATCGCCGTGGACGGGCGAGATCAGCGCCTCGGCCCCCCGCGTCACGCAGACGGCGTTCTTGAGGAAGGCCCCCACCGCCAGCACCGGCGGCACGGCGCGCGGCAGGGGGACGATCTGGGCGATGGCGCTCATCGGTCGTCTGCTGAAAGTAGATCCACCACGAAGGCGCGAAGGCGCGAAGAATCACGAAGAAGAAAGGAAATTCCTTCCTTCCCCTTCCTGTCCTTCGTGCCTTCGTGGTGAAAATCCATATTTTCAGCCTTGCTCGATGCCGGCACGCGCGGCCGCCAGCTTCTTTTCCAGCAGCGTGACCTTGTGGGCCAATGCGCGCTTTCGCCCCTCGCCGATCCAGGCCAGCCATTCGTCGAAACCCTCGCCCGTGCGGGCCGAAAGCTGGAGGATCACGATGTCGGGATTGACCCGCCGCGCGAAGCCGATGCAGCGCTCCACGTCGAAATCGGTGTGGGGCAGCAGGTCGGTCTTGTTGAGGATCATCATGGCGGCGGCGTGGAACATGTCGGGATACTTCAAGGGTTTGTCCTCGCCCTCGGTCACCGACAGGATCGCCACCTTGTAGGCCTCGCCCAGGTCGAAGGCGGCGGGGCACACCAGATTGCCCACGTTCTCGATGAACAGCACCGAGTCGTCCTCGACACCCAGCTTGGCGATGGCGCTTTCCACCATGTGGGCGTCCAGGTGGCAGCCCTTGCCGGTATTGACCTGCAGCGCCGGAATGCCGGTGGCGCGGATGCGGTCGGCGTCGAAGCTGGTCTGCTGGTCGCCCTCGATCACCGCCAGGGGGTAGCGGCCCTTCAGGGCCTCGGCGGTGCGGCACAGCAGGGTGGTCTTGCCCGAGCCGGGGCTGGACACCAGGTTCAGCGCGAAGACGCCGTGCTCGGCCAGCCAGGCGCGGTTGCGCCCGGCGAAATCGTCGTTGTGGGACAGGATGTCCTTCTCGATCTGGACGATGCGCTTCTGGCTCATCCCCGGTACATGGACGCCGGCGATGCCCCGTCCATAGTGGATGTCCTTGTCGCTGTCGTGGTCGTGGTGGTGATGGTCGTGGCCATGGGGATGGTCGTGGCTGTGATCATGGCTGTGGCCATGATGGTGATCGTGGTCGTGACCATGGTCGTGATCGTGGGAATGGGCGTGGCCGTCCACCTTGGCGTCTCCGCAGCCGCAAACCGTGCACATCACTCCACCTCCATTTCCTTGATCCGCATCTCCTCGCCCGAGGTCACCGCCAGCTTGGCGCCGCCGCAATCGGGGCAGAGGTCCACCCGCGAGGTGACATGGACCGATTTCGAGCAATCCATGCACCAGGCGGCGCCGGGAACGCGGATGATCTCCAGCTTGGCCTCGGCGGTCAGTGGGTTGCCGCGCGCCACGGCGTCGAAGCAGAATTCCATGCTGTCGGGCACCACGGTGGACAGTTCACCGATCTCCAGCCACACCGTCTTGACCCGGGTGAATCCGTGTTCGGCGGCCTGATCCTCCAAGATGCGCACCACGCCCTCGGTCAGGCTCATCTCATGCATGGGATCTGACCTCGATACGGTAGGGGACGCAAGGATCGAGGCTGGCGGCCAGCAGGGCGGCCCGCCATTCCAGGTCAGGGCCGGAGACACCCATCAATCCCCGGGCCAGGGGGCCGTCGGGGTGGAAGTTCCACTCGGTGGGGGCCAGAATCCGGTACGCGTGCAACAGTCCCTCCCGCAATTCCACCCGATGGGCCAGCAGGCCGCGTGCCGCGTCCACCACCCCCAATCCGCTCCCGTCGTTCCGCGCCATGGGCAGGCCGCCGGAATCGCCGCTTAAATCCTGCACCAAATCCTCCACTTCCCGCAACGCCGACGCCATCTCCATCATCCGGGCGGAGAAGCGAGGCATCAGGCCGTTGCCGTATAGACCCATCAGGGCCGCCATCAGGGGGCGGGGGGATTGGCGGGCCAGCGGCCCGGTCTCGAAGACGGCTCCATCGCAATGGGGGTGGGCGCGGTAGGAGCCGTCGTCGTCGGCGGCCAGCAATTCGTCCAGATCGGGCGGCCCGGCTTTGGGCATCAGGCTGGGCGGAATGGCGCCGAACCCTTCCATATCCTCGTCCTCGATGCGGCTGATCAGGCGGTCGGCCACCAAATCCCCCCGGCTCACGGCCTCGCCCAGGCGGCCGACGATGCCGGTCAGGGCCTCATGGTCGGGGGCCAGCCTGCCGCCGCCCGGAACCGCCCAGTCTCCCGCCGGGTAGAGCGCCTTGCGCGCCGCCATGATCAGCGGGCGCAGCGGTTTGAGCGCCGCGAGGTCGGGGGCCTCGCCCAGCAGGGGCGGCCAGTCGCGCAGCACGCTGGCGGCGTGCTCGGCAACCACCTCCACCTGGCAAAGGATGCGCCGCGCCTTGCGTTGGGCGGCCGAGGCAATGATGCCGGCGGCGTTCTCCACCGCCTCCAGCCCGGCCAGCCCTTGGGCCGTGCCGCACAAGGAATAGAGGGTGGGCAGCAGGCCCAGGACCTGGGCCGGCTTGCGGCCGTTCAGCATGTCCGAGGCCTGGACGGGACGGTTGGAGCCGATCTCCACCCGCCCGACGCGGCCCTCGTCCAGATGAAGGGTAAGGACGATGCTGGATTCCAGCGGAAGCATCACGCCTGCCCGGTGGCCAGAACCTCGGTGAGATAGGCCAGCGCCTCGGCGGCCATCTCGGGATCGACCTTCTCGGCGGCGAAGGTGCCGCCGGGGCCGAGAATGACGTAATCGCCCACCGCCACCTCGTCGGCCAGCAGCATCAGGCTGGTGGTCCGGACGGCGCCAAAGGCTTCGACGGTGGCGACGCCGTTGTCGATGGCGGTGATCAGGGACGGCACGGCCATGCACATGCTCAGGCCGCCTTCTTGCGGACCGTGATGCCGATCTCGGCCAGTTCGCCGGCCAGAAGCTCCACCAGTTCGGCCAAGCGGGCGCCGACGGTGGGGGTCGGTTCCATGGACAGGTCGAAGGACAGGGGCTCGACACCGAACAGCACGATGTTCCTGGGCATCAGGCCGTGGAAATTCAGGGCGCCCAGCATGTCGGACAGGCCGACCTGGTGGGGCGAGATGCGGGTCTTGAAGAAGGCGGGAATCTGATCGCCGGTCAGCCGGGTGATGGTACCCGGCTCCTTCTTCGAGCGCATGCAGTCGGCGATGACCAGATGGTCGGCTTCCGACACCTGATCCAGGCAATCCATGCCCGAGGTGCCGCCGTCGATGACCTCGACCTCCTCGGGAAGATCGTAAAGCTCCACCAGCCGGTTGACGGCGTGGACGCCGATTCCTTCATCGGAGAGCAGGATGTTGCCGACGCCGAGAACAACGATGCGCATGGGCTTCCTCGAAAAACTCTGACTGCGTTCATGCCTTTAGGCTGAATTCACCACCAAGACACCAAGGACACCAAGAGGGCGTGCCGGAAAGCAACATCGGGCCTGCAATTCAGGCGGCTTGGTGTCCTTGGTGTCTTGGTGGTCAAGACAACCTCCTCCCCCGCTCAGACGGCGGGAGAGGAGGCATGCTAGCCTTAAAGCGCCTTGACCTGCACCACTTCCTTGTTGTCCTCGACCACGTGCACGGCACAGGCCAGGCAGGGGTCGAAGGAGTGGACGGTGCGCAGGACTTCCAGCGGCAACTCGGCGTCGGCGATGGGGTTGTCCATCAGCGAGGCTTCGTAGGGGCCGATATTGTCGCTGTCGTCGCGGGGGCCGGCGTTCCAGGTGGACGGCACCACGCACTGGTAGTTGGCGATCTTGCCGTCGCGGATCACCGTCCAGTGGGACAGCAGGCCGCGCGGCGCCTCGTGGAAGCCGTAGCCCATGACCTCGCCCTTGGGGAAGGTGGGCTTGTTGAAGGTCTTGGTGTCGCCCTTGCCGATGTTGTCGAGCAGGGCCTGCCAGTTCTGTACCATGACCTCCTGCATGACGCCGGCCCGCACCGCGCGGGCGGCGTGGCGGCCGATGGTGGAGTGCAGCGCCGCCAGCGGGATCTTCGAGCCCAGCAGCGACGAGGCGGTGTCCAGCACCTTGGTGGCGTAGCCGATGGTCGGCTGGTGGCCGGCGGCGACGCCCGCCAGCACGCTGGCCAGCGGACCCACCTGGGCGCGCTTGCCGTAGAAGGTGGGAGCCTTCAGCCAGGAGTACTTCCCGTCATCCTGGAAGTCGGTGTACTTGGGCACGGTCTCGCCCTTGTAGGGGTGCAGCGGGCCGGGCTTGGAATACTCGTACCAGGCGTGCTTGACCCCTTCCTCGACGCCGTCGCGCAGGTAAGCGTCGCCGAAGGCGGTGATGGGCTTGTACTGGGCCAGGTCGGCATTGGGGATGTAGCCGCCGGGAACCAGGAACTGGGTGCCCTTGCTGTCCATGGGGAAGTCGGGGCACGACAGGTAGTTGGTCACGCCGGCGCCGTACTTGGTCCAGTCGGCGTAGAAGGCGCCGATGGCGGCGATATCCACCAGATAGACCTTGCGGATGAAGTCGCCCAGCGCATCCATGTGCATCTTGAGCTTCAAGAGGCGTTCGACGGTCAGCACCGACTGGCTGTCGGTGGCGATGGGGTTGGACACGCCGCCCACCGCCACGTTCTGGATGTGCGGGGACTTGGAGCCCAGCAGGGTGACGATCTTGTTGGCGTGACGCTGGGCGTCCAGCGCCTGGAGGTAGTGGGCCACCGCCATGAGGTTGACCTCGGGCGACAGCTTCATGGCCGGATGGCCCCAATAGCCGTTGGTGAACGGACCCAATTGGCCGCTGCCGACGAAGGTCTTCAGCTTCTCGAGCGTCTGGACCATGACGTGCTTGTTGTTCAACGGCCAGTCGGACAGGCTTTCCGCCAATTGGGCCGCCTTCAGCGGGTCGGCCTTGAGCGCGCTGACCACGTCGACCCAGTCCAGCGCCGACAGGTGGTAGAAATGCACGATGTGATCATGGATGGCGTGGGCCGAGATGATCATGTTGCGGATGAACTGGGCGTTCACCGGCACTTCCAAATTCAGGGCGTTCTCGACCGCGCGGACCGAGGTGATGGCGTGCACGGTGGTGCACACGCCACAGATGCGCTGGGTGATGGCCCAGGCGTCGCGCGGGTCGCGGCCCAGCAGGATCAGCTCGACGCCGCGCCACATCTGGCCCGACGACCATGCCTTGGTGACCTTGCCGCCGTCGACCTCGACGTCGATGCGCAGATGGCCTTCAATCCGGGTGATGGGATCGATGGTGATTCTCTTGGACACTGCTCAGGTCTCCTTACTCGGCGGCCGCAGGGGTCGAGTGGCCGGGAAGAATGGGGAATTTCCGGACGAAAACGATGTAGGCGAGCACTTCGATGGCGATCACGCCGATGGTGACCATCATCTCGGGCACGCTGGGGAAGTAGTGCCAGCCGGGGCCGGTATCGTAGGCCACCAGGAAGGCGTCGATGCGGTACAGCACGGCGCCGGTCAGCATGCTGATGGCCGCCGCCAGCAGCTTGGACAGCCGCCGGCGGTTGGCTGGGCTGGACAGCACGACGATGGGATAGGCGAAGGCCGCCATCTCGATCAGGAACATCACGCTCTTGGCGCCCGAGGTGAACACCTTGAAGATGGCGCCGCGCACCATCAGGTCGCCCAGGCGGATGACCAGATAGGCCACCAGGATGCCCATGATGATCTTGCCGATCTTCGAAAGCATGGGCAGTTCGCCCGCGATGTCGCGCTTGAAGCCCACGGCGGCCAGCGTCGCCTCGAGAATGACGATGGCGAAGCCCATGCACACGGCGGTCAGCAGGAACAGCAGCGGCAGCAGCGGGGTCTGCCACAGCGGGTGGATCTGGCTGCCGAACACCACCAGCAGCGACCCCAGCGAGGATTGGTGCATGGTGGGCAGCAGCACGCCCAGGCCGATGAAGAAGAACATGACCTTGTTCAGCTTGGCCTTGACGTCCTTGAGCCCCAGGTGCTCGAGGAAGGCCGGCGAGAACTCGATCCACAGCACGATGATGTAAAGGCTGATGCAGGCGGCCACCTCGAACATCACCGAGCCGGGCTGGGCATAGCCCGGCCACAGGATGTGCCAGAAGTTCCAGTAGCGGCCCAGATCGATCAGCACGCTGAGGCCGCCCAGCGTATAGCCGAACAGCGAGGCGGTCAGCGCCGGGCGGACCAGATGGTGGTACTCGCCCCGATTCATGACGTAGCACACCAGGGCCATGGCGTAGCCGCCGCAGGCGAAGCCGGTGGCGATGACCACGTCCCACACCACCCAGACACCCCAGGGGTAGCCGTTGTTGATGTTGGTGACGGCGCCCAGGCCGTAGATGAAGCGCTGGGCCAGGAAGAACAGGGCGATACCGACCAGCACGGCCAGCACGATGGTGAAGGGGGTGACCAGCGAGCCGCCGATGGCGGCGGCGGGACCGGCCTTGCCCTTGCGCAGGCGGCTGGCCACCTGGCTGGGAATGGGGTGATTGACCATTACTTGTGCCCCCCTTCCGGATGATCGAACATGTCGAAATCATCGTCGTCGTGGTGGTTCTTCGATCCCCGCCAGGCGGCGGTGACCAGGCCGGCCAGTGCCACCACCGGCAGGATCATCCCGCCGTACAGGGTGTGCTGCATGGTCTCGGAATCGGCGGCGAAGGCGCGGTCCGGCAGGCCCATGGGCAGGGCCAGCTTGTCGAAGGCCACCCCCGACAGGTAACGGACCTGGGTGCCGCCGGCATCCTTCTGGCCGTAGACGTAATCCACGTATTGGGGCGCGGCCTTCTCGTGCGTATCGCCCGAATCGGGCGTGCGGAGCGGGAACAGATTGGGCTCGCCCGGCTTCATGGCCCGGCGGCGGTCGATCTCCGCCGATAGGGATGCGTAGGAGCCGAAGATGGTGGCGCCGGTCGGGCAGGCTTCCGCGCAGGCCGCGAACTTGCCCTCGGCCATGCGGTGCCGGCATAGCTGGCACTTGGCGATTTCCGGCTTGGGCGTGTCGTACTGGAACTGGGGCACGCCGAACGGGCAGGCGGCGACGCAGTAGCGGCAGCCGATGCAGGCGTCCTTGTTGTAGCCGACGATGCCGGTCTTGGCGTCCTTGGTCATGGCCGAGACCGGGCAGGCCGACACGCAGGAGGGATCGGCGCAGTGCAGGCACGAGCGCTTGATATGGGCAAAGCCGTTCTCGGCCTTGTCCTTGTTCTCCATGGTGCCCGACTGGTAGACCTTGATGACGTTGTAGGTCTTGCCCGACAGCTCGAGCGGCGTGTCCCACAGCTTTTCGCCGATGGTGTCTTCCAGCGGCAGGTTGTTGGCCTCCTTGCACGCCGACATGCAGGCCTTGCAGCCGATGCACAGCGTCGCGTCGTAGAGCAGGCCGACGGCGTTCTCGGGAACCTTATGGCTTTCCCGCGCCTCGGCGCCGGAGGGGGCTAGGGTGGCGCAGGCGGCGACCGCCGCCGTTCCGCCCGCCGCCGCCCGCCGCAAGAAATTGCGTCTGGTGATGGTCATGGCGGATTACCCCTGCTTTCCGGAATCCTGGCCGTCTTCACTCTTGCCCAGATTGCCCACCAGCTTGGCGCCGGCACCGATGGCCAGGCCACCGACCGCCGCCACCGTGGCGATGGCGCCGATGGAGGCTCCGGTTCCCTGCTCCTCGACCACGCGGGGATAGCCCACGGGCGGACGCTGGTTCTGCAACTCGGCCAAAGCGTGGATCG
Source organism: Phaeospirillum sp. (assembly GCA_030824585.1). GTDB lineage: Bacteria > Pseudomonadota > Alphaproteobacteria > Rhodospirillales > Magnetospirillaceae > Phaeospirillum. The sequence goes on from JAVBXM010000092.1 coordinate 11,730, forward strand.
GCTTGGCGAAGCCGATGCCCTTTTCCGTGCAGCCGATGCAGGGATGCCCGGTGCCCACCGGCCATGAGCCGGAGCCCACGTCGTTGAACAGGATGGCCGGGCAGTTGGCGTAGGTCTCGGGACCCTTGCAGCCCAGCTTGTACAGGCAATAGCCCTTGCGATGGCCCTCGTCGCCGAATTCCAGCGCGAAGCGGCCGGCGTCGAAATGGGCGCGGCGCTCGCAATTCTCGTGGATGAGACGGGAATAGGCGAATTTGGGGCGGCCCTTGTCGTCCACCGCCGGCAGGGCGCCGAAGGTCAGGAAGTGGACCACGGTGGACAGGAAATTGTAGGGGTTGGGCGGACAGCCGGGAATGGTCACCACCGGCTTGCCGGCCAGGATTTCCGGCACGCCGGTCGAGCCCGTGGGGTTGGGCGGCGTGGACGGCATGCCGCCCCACGAGGCGCAGGAGCCGATGGCGATCACCGCGGCGGCGCCCTCGGCGCATTCCTTGGTCAGCTGCAGCGCGGTCTTGCCGCCCACCTTGCAGTAGATGCCGCCGTCCTTGACCGGGATGGCGCCCTCGATGACCAGGACGTACTTGCCCCAGTTCTTCTTCATGGCCGCCTCGCGCGCCGCTTCCACCTGATGGCCGGCGGCGGCGAACAGCGTCTCGTGATAATCGAGCGAGATGATCTCGAGGATCAGCTTCTCGATGGTCGGATGCTCGGCGCGGAGCATGGACTCGGTGCAGCCGGTACACTCCTGGAAGTGCAGCCAGATCACGCTGGGGCGTTCCTTGGCGGTGATGGCCTGGGCGATCTGCGCGTCGGCCCCCTTGGGCAGGCCCATGGTCGCGGCCATGGCGGCGCAGAATTTCAGGAAGTCGCGGCGTTCCAGATTGAACCGGTTCGCGATCTCGCGGGAAATTTCGGTATCGTCGTACATTGTCCCCCACCTTGGCTGGCGCGTCGGGCTGTCGGAAGTCCGGAAGGGAAGATCGCGGAGCCATATGCGGAGCCGAGGGTCATGCCCCGGCCGCTCAACCTCCCCGATGCCTCCCGAAACTTCTTTGTTCTCGGTTGTGCGCTGCAGACACCGCAAACACCGTGCCAACTCCAAAGGGTGGGGGCGGCGGGGTAGGGTCAATACCGTAATCAAGGCGAAGCGGCGGCCAGCGCCTAATTATGGAATGCGTCCAGGAAGCGGGTGGGGTGGGGTAGTGAAAAGAGTGTATCCGCCAGTGGATAGTTAATGTCCATTATCCGCTTGCAACATTGATTATGCGTATGGCTATGAGTAATAGGTTTGTTCATGACAAAAGTCATGGGGATGGACATGGGCATGGGCGATCCAGGATACGGCCCCCTCTGCGGTGAGTTGGAGCGGGCCTACCGCTTGTTGGCGGAAATATCCCGTGACCGGGTTGGGGCGGAAGACGACGCACGGCTCGAAGCGGTGCGCGAACGCATCCGGCGATGCGAGGGACGCCTGCTGGTGGTCTCGCTGGGGCAAAAGGCCCCTTGCGACGTCAAGCCGGGCTGCCCCTAGCCTTACGACCACAGGCGCGAGACACGGCGGGCCTTGGCCTTGATCGCGGCGGCCCGGACCAAGAGGGCGCGGGCCCGGGCATCCAATGCCGCCGGCTCCGCCTCGGGATCGGCCGTCTCGGCCACCTCCCGCGCGCTCCGCAAGGTGGCCGCATCGGCGTTCTCGGACTCGACCAGGCGAATCCAGGCCAGAAGCTGCATGACCAGGGCGCCCAGCGCCGCCACGCCCAATCCGTGGGACAGGCGCTGCTCGACGGTGCGGCCGGGAATGGCGCCCTGCTCGCGGTGCCACAGCACCACGGCGGAGGCCAGGGCGGCGCCTTCCTCGGCGATTCGCTGCACCTGGGCGCGCTCGAATTCGGACAAGGTGCTGCGCGGCGCCCGATCGGGGCCGGCGGCGGCCATGGCGGGCGTGAAGCCGGCGGTGGTGACATCCATCAGGCACTGGCGCAGATCACCCATGGACTTCTCCTTCGGCCGGGATCGTGTCCTTACCTAATCACATACCATTGGCCTATGTCCATATGTGGAAAACCGACATGGGGTCACACCACTCCGGCACTCCTGAGCCGGGCCAACTCGGCGGCATCCATGTCCAGCCATCCGGCCAGCACCTCGGCGGTGTCGGCGCCGAGCAGGGGCGGGGCACGGTCGGAGACCGCCTGGGCGCCGTCGAGGC
>JAVBXM010000013.1 GCA_030824585.1 Phaeospirillum sp.
TGGTTCCCTTTTCTCCAGGAACGCCCGCATTCCCTCCCTTTGGTCGGGGGCGGCGAAGCACAGCGCAAAAGCTTTGCGTTCCAGGATTTCCGCGGTGGCGAAATCGCAATCCGCCAACCGGTTGAATACCCCCTTGAGGTGATCCAACGCGGTCGCGCTGGACTTGGCCAGTTGGCCCGCCAGTGTCAGGGTTGCCCGGGCCAAATCGGCCGGTTCGGTCACCTCGGTGACTAAGCCCAACGCGTGGGCCCGGGTGGCGTCGATGTTGGCCCCGGTCATGCAGAGGGCGCGCGCCGGACCTTCCCCGATCAGGCGGGCGAGACGGACCGTGCCGCCGCCTCCCGGCATGATCCCCAGCCGGATTTCCGGCAGTCCGAACTGCGCCGTCGTGCTGGCGAGGCGGATGTCGCAGGCCATCGCCAATTCGAGACCCGCACCCATGCAGTAGCCGTTGATGCTGGCGATGACCGGTTTGGAACAGCGCACGATGCGCTCGTTGACCGCCGCGGCGGCGAGCGAAGCGGCCTCGGCCTGGGCCGGGGAAGCCGCCACCAGTCCGGAAATGTCCGCGCCGGCAATGAAGGCGCGGTCGCCGGTCGCCGCGATCACCACCACCCGCACCGCCAGAGTTGCCGCCGCTTCGTCGATGGCCCGGCCGAGGGCGTCGAGGAGGGCGGCGTTGAGGGCGTTGCGCTGTGCCGGCCGATTGACGGTGAGGATGCGCACCGCCCCGTCGTCGTGGATCAGCAGGGGGGCTTCGTCGCTCACCCGACCCCTCCCTTCGCGACGTGCCAACCGCGGCCAGCACGGCGGCCGTCGTAGCCGGCCTTGACCATCTGCTTGAGCAGCGGTGGCGGACGGAAGCGGTCGCCGTAAGCGTCGGCCATTACCTCCTGCACCTGCAGCACCAGGCTGTTGCTGACCAGATCCATCATCTCGAACGGACCGATGGGGTGGCCGAGGCCGAGGCGGCAGGCGGCATCCAGATCGGCGGGCGTTGCCACCCCTTCCTCGGCCAGACGCATGGCCTCGATCAGGAAGGCGTGCAGCAGCCGATTGACGGCGAAGCCGGCGACGTCCTTGACCCGAATGGCAGTCTTGCCCGCCGCGGTGCAGGCGGCGATGGCCTGCTCAACCGCATCCGAGGCGGTATCGAGGCCGGGGATCACCTCGACCAGCTTCATCCGCGACACCGGCGAAAAGAAGTGGGTGCCGAGGAAGCGTGGCCGGCGCCCCGGCGGCAGCGCCGAAGACAGCACGGTGATGGAGATGCTCGACGTGTTGCTCGCCAGCAGGCAGTCCGCGGTGCAGACGGCATCGAGACGGCGGAAGACCTCCGCCTTGACCGCCTCGTCCTCGAACACCGCTTCGATGACGAAGTCGCGGTCGGCGAAGTCGGCCAACTCGGTGGTGGGACGAATGCGTTCCAGCGTCGGTGCGACCATCTCGGCCGGCCACAGGCCGCGCCCGGCCCCCTTGTCGAGCACTTTGGCGAGATTGGCCAGGGCGGCATCCAGGCGGTCGGGTCCGGCGTCGTTCAAGCGGACATCGAAGCCGGCCATGGCGAAAACCAGCGCGATCTCGGAGCCCATCATGCCGGCGCCAACGACGCCGATCCGCTGCGGGGTCAGAACCATGCGTCCTCCATTACGGCGGCAGTGGTGTCGAGGTTGATCAGGACCCGGGCAAGGCTGTGAATCTTGGGAAGTTCCCAGAGGAAGAACCACGCACAGGCGTGTCGCTTGCCCTGGTGGTGGGGTGACGCGGACTTGGCGGCCAATGCCTGACGCAGCCACATCCAGCCGATGACCAGGTGTCCGACCATATCCAGGTAGGCGGTGGCATTGCACAAGGCGGCCGCCGCGCCGCTGCTCCGCCGCGCATCCAGAAGAATCCCCGTCGCCTCTGCGGCCACCGTGGCGGCCCCACGTAGGGCTTTGCCGTAGCCGGCGAGGCTGGCGTCGAATTCCGCCTGATGGGCGGTGGCGTGGATTTCGCCGAGCAGCAGGCGGAATGCCTCGCCACCGTTCATCCCGACCTTGCGGCCGAGCAGATCAAGGGCCTGGATTCCGTTGGTGCCCTCATGGATCGGGTTGAGGCGGTTGTCGCGGTAGAACTGCTCGACCGGGTACTCACGGGTGTAGCCGTAGCCGCCCAGCACCTGGATGGCGAGTTGGTTGGCCGCTAGCCCGTAATCGGCCGACCACGCCTTCATGACGGGAGTCAGCAGGTCAAGCAGGAGCAACGCCTCCTCGCGGCGTCTTGGCTCCGGCGCCGTCTTCTGGTCGTCGACCAGGGCGGCCAGGTAGAAGCCAAGGGCCAGGGCGCCTTCCGTATAGGCCTTCTGGGCCAGCAGCATCCGCTTTACGTCGGGATGCTCGACGATCGCCACCGGTGGGCCATCAGGGTCCTTGGCGTCCACCGGCCGCCCCTGCGGTCGGTTGCGCGCGTAGTCCAGGCTGACCTCGAAGCCGGCGTAGCCCATTGCCGCGGCGCACATGCCGATGATGATGCGGGCCTCGTTCATCATGTGGAACATGCAGGCGAGGCCCTTGTTTTCCGGCCCCACCAACCATCCCCGGCAGTCGCCGCCTTCACCGAAGGCCAGCAGCGTGTTGACCGTGCCGCGGAAGCCCATCTTGTGGTTGAGCCCGGCCAGCGCCACATCGTTCGGCTCGGCCGGCCGGCCATCGGCATCAAGGCGGTAGCGGGGAACCAGGAACAGTGAGAGGCCCTTCACCCCGGCCGGGGCGCCCTTGACGCGGGCCAGCACGAGATGAACGATGTTCTCGGCCATTTCGTGTTCGCCGCCGGAGATCCACATCTTGGTGCCGGACAGGCGGTACGATCCGTCTCCGGCCGGTTCGGCGCGGGTGCGGACATCGCCGAGCGACGAGCCGGCATTGGGTTCCGACATCGCCATGGTGCCGAAGAATCGCCCTTCGATCATCGGCGTGCGATAGAGCCGCTTCTGCTCTTCGGTGCCGTAGGTCTCCAGCAGATTGGCGGCCGCGGCGGTGAGGAAGCCGTAGGCGAAGGTGGCGACGTTGGCGGCGTGGAACTGAGCATGGCACGCCTGAGCCACCGCCCAGGGAAGCTGGCTGCCGCCCGAGTCGTAGTCGTGGTGGGCGGCGAGGAAGCCCGCCTCGGCGATGGCGGCAAGCGCCGCCTTGACTTCCGGAATGATGCGGACCTTGCCGTTCTCGATCCGAGGCTCCTCCACGTCGCCCTTTCGGTTGTGGGGTTGCAGCTTGTCGGCCGCGATGCGACGGGCGGTCTCGATGGCGCTGTCGAAGGTTTCGCGGCTGTGGTCGGCAAACCTTGGCCGATTGAGCAATCCTTCGGTGTCGAGCACCTCGTAGAGCTGGAATTCCAGCTCATGGCGGGGGATCAGTCCGGTCGACATGCCTCACCGCCCCGCCGAGAGGTTCTCGATCAGCATCGCCATGCCGTGGCCCGCGCCGAGGCACATGCTGATTACGGCCCGCTTCTGGCCGGTTTCGGCCAAGTGCTGCATGGCGGTGATGGTCATGCGGGCCCCGGTGGCGCCCGGCGGATGGCCGATCGAGATGCCGCCGCCGTACAGGTTGGTCTTCGCCCGCGACACCCCGAGATGGCGCTCGGCGTGGACGCTCACCGCGGCGAAGGCCTCGTTGATCTCGTAGTAGTCGATGTCATCGACGCCCAGCGATTGGCGCTCCAGCAACTTCTTGATGGCGGGAACCGGGCCGCAACCCATGATCCGCGGCGGCACGCCGACGATGCTCCAATCGACCAGCCGGGCGATCGGCTGCACTCCCTCGGCCTCGATGGCGGCGCGATCGCCGACGACGACGAAGGCCGCTCCATCGGTGACACCGGACGAGTTGCCGGGAGTGATGCGACCCTCGAGGCGGAACACCGGCGCCATCTTGGCGAGGTCGGCGGCGGTGATCTGCGGCTGCGGAAACTCGTCCATTTCCATGGTCCGGGTGGTCCGGCGCTCGGTGATCTGAAGCGGCGCGATCTGCTTGGCGAGGAAGCCGGATTCAATAGCCTTGCCGGCCCGCTGCTGACTCATCAGCGCCCATTCATCCATCTCCTCGCGGGTGTAGCCGTAGTCGTCGGACAGCGCTTCGGCGGTCTCGCCCATCAATTGCTTGCTGAACGGATCGCGATAGGCCCAGTCGAGCGAGTCGGCGATGGTCTGCGGCCCGCGCTTAAAACCCCAACGACCACTGGTGATGATGTACGCCGCCCGCGAGAAATTTTCGCCGCCCCCGGCCAGGGCGATGCTGGAATGACCGCTGAGGATCTGCTCGGCGGCGGTGATGATCGCCTGGGCACCGGAACCGCAGGCGCGGCTGACATTCAGGCCGCAGCTTTCCTCGGCCATACCGCATTCCAGCGCAATGAACCGGCTGGCGAAAAAGCCGTTGTAGTCGACCGGGACACAGTTGCCGAACACCAGGTGGTCGACCTTCTTCGGGTCGAGCTTGGCCCGTTGCAGGCAGGCCGTGGCGGCATGGATGGACAGTTCGGTGAGTTCGACGCCTTTCAGCGACTTGCCGAAGTCCCCGAAGGGGGTGCGCATGCCACCGGCCAGAACGATTTCGCGAGCAGTCACGTCAATTCTCCTATCTTGATCGGGTGGCCGGTTCAGCCGCACATGGTCAGGCCGCCGGAGACGCTGATCACCTGACCGGTGATGAACGAAGCCTCGTCGCTGGCGAGGAACGCGACCATGCCGGCGACGTCGTCGCTCTTGCCCAACCGGCGCATGGGGATGGCCCGCAGCAAGGCATCGGACAGCTTGTCCGGCTTGCTGCTGCTGTTGACGACCGCGCTCAGCATGGCGGTGTCGGTGGGGCCCGGGCAGACCACGTTGGCGGTCACGCCGCTGGTGGCCACCTCGCGCGCCACGGCTTTGGTCATGGCGATGACACCGCCCTTGGACGCGGAGTAGGACACTTCGCCGGTGGCCCCGACCCGCCCGGAATCCGAGGCGATTGCAATTATGCGACCTTGGCCGCGGGCCAGCATTCCCGGCAGCACCGAGTGAACCGTGTTCATGGCCCCGAACAGGTTGATGCCCAGCACCTTGTGCCACAGGTCGGGCGTGGTCTGGACGAACGGCATGAAGCGATCCCAGCCGGCGTTGTTGACCAGGATGTCGATGTCGCTTTCCAGACCGGCGATGGCCTGGCGCACCTGCTCGTAGTCGCTGACGTCGGCCACCGCGACCAGCGCCGTGGCGCCGGAGCGGTGGAGCTCGTCGGCGGCAGCCTCTGCCGCCGTCGCGTCCATATCCATGATCGCCACCGTGCAGCCGGCAGCCGCGAAACGGCGGCAGATGGACAAGCCGATCCCGTTGGCACCGCCCGTGACCAGGACGGTCTTTCCCTTCAGACCCTGCATGAATGAACTCTCCGCTAGAGGCTTTCCGCTTGCCGCAACCGGAACCGCTGAATCTTCCCCGTCGTCGTCTTCGGCAATTCGGGAAGGATGGCGATCCACCGCGGGCACTTGATGTGGGCCAGCTGAGAACGACAGAACTCCTTGAGCTCCTGCTCCATCCGGTCTTGGTTGGCTGACGTCTTGTCACCCAGGACTACAAACGCCTTGGGCTTGATCATTGAGTTCTCGTCGGGGAAGCCGATGACGGCACATTCCAGGACCGCCGGATGGCGAGTCAGGGCGGTTTCGACCTCAAGCGGGGAAACCCAGACGCCGCCGACCCGGAGCATGTCGTCGGAACGGCCGACCAGGTAGATGTTGCCATCCTCGTCAAAGCGGGCCTTGTCGCCGGTCAGCACGCCGCCGTCGCGCATGGTGGCCGCGGTCTTCTCCGGCTTGTTCCAGTACTCGACCATCGCCGACGGACCGCAAACCAGCAAATTGCCCACCTCGCCAGTGGGAAGCTCACGCCCGTCCTCATCGACGACGACCGCGCGGTAGCCATCGACGACCCGCCCGCAACTGCCGGGAACGCTGCGTCCCGGGTGATTGAGGATGAACATGTGGGTCATCTCGGTGGTGCCCACGCCATCGAGGATTTCCAGGCCGGCGAACTCTTGCCACCGCTCATACAGCGGTGCCGGCAGGCCTTCGCCACCGCTGACCCCGTAGCGCAGGCGCCGCAGCGCCCGACGGGTGCGTTCCTGGCCGATCTCGGTCTCGGCGATCTTCAGCATGCCGGCGTAGAGCGTCGGCACGCTCATCACGATGGTCGGCTCGTGCTTCAGCCAGAGGTCCCAGATGCGGGCGGGTGTCGCCGGTTCGGGATTGACGATGACCGTGGCGCCGGCCCGCAGCGGGAAATACACCTGGTTGCCGAGCCCGAAGGCGAAGAACATCTTGGGTGGACATTGGATGATATCGCCGGCCCTGACCCCCTGGATGCCGAGGCCGAACAATTCGGTGGCCCAATAGATGTGGGCGTGGGTGTGGACCACGCCCTTGGGCGCGCCGGTGCTGCCCGAGCTGTAGAGCAGGAAGGCGACGTCGTCGCCAGACGCGGGATGGACTTCGGCGGCCGCGGAGTGCTCGGCCATCAAGTCGTCGAGAAAGGGATAGCCTTCCACCTTGCGTCCCGAAACGACGATCCGCTGGACGTTCGTCAGATTGGCCCGGATTTCCTCGATTATCGGCACCAGGCTGTGGTCGATGAACAGCACCTTGGCGCCGCTGTCGTTGACGTAGTACTCGTAGTCCGTCGGCTTGAGGTAGGTATTGATGGCAACCGCCACCGCTCCCATGCGGATGGCACCGAGGAAGACCGCCGGGAAGTCGGGGCCGTCGATGACGCCCATCATCACCCGATCGCCGACGGCGACTTTCATCGCCTTCAGCAGATTGGCGACCCGGTTCGTCCGCTCGTGGATCTGCGCGAAGCTGTAAATAGTCTCTCCCACGACGAAGGCCGGGTGATTGGCCATTTCCGGCGCCAGGCAGCGCTCGAAGAGATAGTTGGTAATGTTGCCGTCGTAGGCTGCGGTCTTCCCTGCGGACATGCTTTCCCCCGATGATCGACCAGTTAGTCCGTGCGTCAGAGCGGCTTCCACACGGGCTTGCGCTTTTCCATGAAGGCGCGCAGCCCTTCCTCGGGATCGGGGTGCTTGATCATTTCCTTCAGGTAGATTGCTTCGACCACGTCCATCTCGGGGATGACGCGGGCGAGCATGGCGTGGCGGACCGCCTTGATGGAGTGCCGCAGGCTGTTCGGGCTGTGGCCGGCCAGATAGCGGTCGAAATAATCGAGGGCGAGCGCCTCGAGGTCCTCGGCCACCTCATTGACCAGGCCGAGACGGTGGGCCTCCGCGGCGGAGACGCTACGGCCGGACAGCAGGAGGTCCTCCGCCTGAGCGCGGCCGATGCGCTCCGGCAACAGGCAACTGCCGACCGGCGCCATGGTTCCCAGCCGGATCTCCGGTTGGCCCAGCTTGGCGTCCGGCGAGGCGAAAATCAGGTGTCCGGCCAGGACGACTTCCAGGCTGCCGCCGACGCACTGGCCGCGCACCAGCACCATCACCGGCAACGGAAAGGCCAGCAGGTTCTTGATCATGACGTGCAACTTGGTGACCAGCTCGTCGACCTGAGCCGGCAGATGCTCGGGGATGCTGGCGCCGAAGCCGAAATGCGGGCCTTCGTGGTCGAGGATGACGGCGAGCAGCTTGCCGTTGCCCTTCTGCTCGTTGAGAACCTTGTCGATCGCCTCGATCATGGCCAGGTCGACGATGTTGCCCTTGGGCGTTGCCAGGCGAATGCGCAGCAGATGTCCGTCGCGTTCAAACCACGTCTTGATCGGTGAGGCGCTCATGGCCACGTTCCCTCTGCTTGGTCTAAGTTGACGCGAGCGTAAAAAATTCTGACACATACGTCAAATGTTTTTTTGACGCTTGTCGCCAGGGGGTCGACGGAGGCTGACACATATGTCAGTGTCTGCCCCGGAACGTGCAGGCAGGGATGATATCGGTGACCAAGCAGTCGGTACGAAAAAGAGACCTTCAGCGACGGACTGTCCTGGAGGCTGCCGCGAAGTTGTTCAGCGAGCGCGGCTTCGGCGGCACCAATATGCTCGATGTCGCCAAGGTGCTGAATGTCAGCCGACCAGCGGTCTATTATTACTTCAGCAGCAAGGAGGCGATCCTTTCGTCTCTGGTCGACGAGGTCACTGTCTACAGCCAGCAGCTCGCGGCTGGGGTCGCCGACGTCAAGGCGGAACCGGCCGAGGCCCTTTACGAGATGGTGCGCAACCACGCCTCCTTCGTTCTGCAGAACCCGCTGATCTTCCGCGTCATCGAACGTAGCGAGAACGACCTCGACGACAATGCCAAGGCCATCAGCAAGCGGGCCAAGCGGGCGCTGATGGACAAGTTCCGCGTGACGATCGATCGCGCCATCACGGGAGGGAACTTCCACAACGTCGACGCCGGCGTCGCCGCGCTGGCGATCATCGGCATGTGCAACTGGTGCGCCTGGTGGTTCGTTCCGACCGGCCGATTGTCGCACGAGCAGGTCGCGGACCAGATCGCCGGCATGGCGATCGCCTCCCTGACGGCGGCGGCCGGCTGTCCGGATCAGAAGCGCGTGCTGCAGGGAGCGCTGGGCGAGGTGCAGGCGGCGCTGGGGCGGCTGGGCGAACTGCTGGAGCGCTCGTCCTAGCCGCCCGCCGCCTCAGCCGACGCCCAGCCGCAAGGCCCCGTCCAGCCGGACGACCTCGCCGTTGAGCATCGGATTTTCGATCATCTGCAGGGCCAGGAGGGCGAATTCGGCAGGCTGGCCCAGGCGAACCGGGAAGGGGACGCTGCTCGCCAGCTGACGCTGAGCCTCCTCCGGCAGCGACGCCATCAGTGGGGTGGCGAACAGCCCCGGGGCGATCGCCAGCACCCGGATGCCGAACCGCGCCAGCTCGCGCGCCGCAGGAAGCGTCAGCGACACCACGCCGCCCTTCGAGGCGGCATAGGCGGCCTGCCCGACCTGCCCCTCATAGGCGGCCACCGAGGCAGTATTGACAATCACGCCGCGCTCGTCGTCGCCCAGAGCCTCGGAGCGGCTCATCACCTCGGCCGCCACCCGCAGCACGTTGAAGGTCCCGATCAGATTGACCGAAACCACCCGCGAGAAGTCTCCCAGCGGCATCTTGCCGTCGCGCCCCAGGATGCGCTTGGCCGGACCGATGCCGGCACAGTTGACCACCGCACGGGGGACGCCAAGCTGCTCGACCACCTCGGCGAAGGCCCGCTCGACCCCGGCCTCGCCTGCGACGTCGCAGGCCACTGCCAGGCAGCCGAGATCGCGTCCGGCCTTGGCAGCGGCGTCGCCATCGCGATCAAGCACCGCCACCCGCGCCCCCCGGCCGACTAATGCCGCCGCCGTGGCGTAGCCGAGGCCGGACGCCCCTCCGGTGACGACAGCGCAACTACCTTCGATCATCATGTTCCCTCTCCTTCGTTCAGGCTCGTCCGGCGTCGGAAACCTCGACCACCACCGCCATGCCGGTATCACCGGCGGCGCAGCCCTGGAACAGGCCGCGACCACCGCCGCGCATCGCCAGCTCCTCGCATGGACTTGGCCGCGTTTGAGAAAAGCCCTGTTGTCGTCCGCTCGGTGCTGTATTCCATCGGCGTGATTGGCGAAGCGGTCAAGGCCATCGACCCGGACTTCAAGGCGGCCCATCCGGATATCCCCTGGCGGGCTATCGCAGGAATCCGTGACCGCATTGTCCACGAATATTTCCGCACCAACACGCGGCGCATCTGGGATGTCGTCCAGGATGACCTTGAGCCGTTGGAAATGGCGCTAAGATCGGCTTTGAACGGCGATGCATCTCATTGATTTTCAAACAGAGAAGGTTCGCCCCCTGCCATCTCCCCTCCGCCACTTACTTTGTTTTCAAGACAACCTGTTCTCCGAGACCTTGCGCCGAAAGGCGCGGGGTTCCGGCGGTTGTCGCCATCTATTCCGAACCGGAGAGACGGTATCCCGGAACCCTTTCGCACCGCATTCTCCCCTTTTCTCCGTCGGCCGATGAGGCGGTTTGGTTTGGTTTTCCGACCGTGGAAATGCCGACGGCCCGGGCGGAACTCGTTCCCTCCCCAGCCATACAGGGCCGGGGATCGTATCGATGCGGACGCCAAGTCGTTCAGTGGAACCGGTATCTTTTCATGTCATGGGTCGGATCAACATCAAGCAGCCGCGCGACGGAGGAACTGTCGCGTCGGTAGGAATCCATCCGCTCTCCGAACTGAATGTTTTCGGCGAAACGCTTTATTCCGTGGATTTCCCCAACCCTATCCTCGGAGGGCGTTGCAAGAGCCCCGCGTCGTCGGTGTTGATGGAAATTTGCATCCGATTTTCCGTCATCTCGAGCGATCAAAAAAAATGGGGAAATCGTACACCTGAAGAAAATTGGGAGCCCGACGGATCGGGCTCCCAAGAAAAGACTGGGAGACAGCTAAAGCGGAATACGTTGAATTCAGTCTGTCAGCTTCCACCTCCAATGCTTTCCAGGGTGCCGATGCTGAGACTGTCATCGCCCATGGCCGGGTCGTTGTAGACCGGCTGATCCGAGGACAGGAACATGGTGGCGTGATTGCGCTTGAAATCGAAGATGCCGCCGGCGTAGGTGGCCACCACCGGATTCTTCTGGGCGTCCAGTTCGTTCCTGGACATCCAGGTTCCCCACTTCCAGAATTCACCGCGCTTGTCATAGATTTCGGTATAGCGAGGCATGGGCATCTGCGCGTCCACGTAGATGATTTTCTTGCCGTAAGGATGTTCGGGCGGCGGCGTGGTCTCGACCACATGGACCTCGCGCGGCTCATAGCCCACCTGCGGGTACCAGTAGGGCGGCTTGCTCAGATCGAGGGCGGGATAGACTTCCGCCTTGGACTTCCCTCCCCTGTTCCACAGAACCGTCTCGACGTTGGCCGGAGCCAGCACCCAGCGCTTTCCGAGGTACTTGTAGCCGCCGTACCAGGACGGGTGGGCATTGAAGGTGTCCACGTCGTCGTTGACCATGTCGGTTCCACCGCCCACCGGATCCATCCAACTGGACCCCGAAATGGTCCGCACCCGCCGCACCGATCGCACATAGGCCCAGGAGCGGGAGACGTCGCCGTTCAGATACTGCACGCTCAGCTGGCCGGTACCGCGCATGTCGAAGGGTTCCAGCGCCACCAGCATTTCCTTGCGCAAGGCGGTGCCGTCACCCAGGGTCAGCTTGCCGTTGGGGTCGCAGTAGCGGCCGACCATGTTGACGCGGCTGAAGCGCCACAGCATCTCCCGCTCGATGCCCGAATTGCCGCCCACGGTCAGGAACAGATAGGACGGCTGGCTCCAGTAGCAGCCGATGGGCTGGCCCAGCATCAGGTTCCAGATCACCTTGGTCGCCGCTTCGGGGTCCTTGGCGTCGATGTCGGGGAAGGGAATGCCGGCCTGCCAGTTGTCGATACCCTTGCCGTTGGCGGCCAGCTTGACGCCGCCGCCGCGGTTGCGGTTGGTCCACTCGCCGTAGCGGGGATCGGCCTTCCAGGCCTGTGACGGCTTCAGGGTGACCACCAGCCCTTTTTCCCGAATTTGCCAGGCCAGCTTGTCCGGAAGCATGCCGGCGATGGCCTTGCCCTCGAAGGTGTCGTTCTGCAGGCGCTCCAAGGTGGTGGCGTCGATACGCGTACCGGCCGGCAACTCGGCGGCAACGGCCGGGGTCGCAGCCAAGGTCAGGGCGACCGCGGCGAAGGTGGCTCGGCGGCCGCGGTCCGGAATGGATGAGAGCATGCTGTTTCTCCTCAGAACTGGTAGGTGCCGCGCAGGACAAACTGCGAGTTGTGTTGGAAGAAGCTGATGAACCCCACATCCCGGGACGAATCGCTGGTGCCCGACTGGGCTCCCTTGGCGAAGAACAGATCGGCCTCGGCACGCAGGCGGAAACGGTCGCCCAGCACGAAGTCCACCGCCGGAATGACGAAGGCCCCGCCGTAACTGGCATCCCATCCAGTCGCCAGACTGGGGTTGACCGTATCGTGGAAATAGTTGAGCTGAAGCATGCCGGTGGCGGTGACCCCGTGCTGCTTCAGCTTGGTCTGGAAACCTGGCCAGTACAGCAGATTGTCCCTCTTGTCGAAGCCGGGCAGCCAGCTGTCGAAAACCTGGAACGACAGGAAGGAAGTCTTGTCGGTGAACAGGAACCGGCGCAGGTCGACGTTGAAGTCGCTGCGGATCATGGCACGGACCAGATCGGCATTCTTCACCCCGGCGTCGGTGCGGAGGATCTGGCCGGCGGTCACCGCCGACAGGGGATACAGGCCGTTGCCGCCCCGGTTGTCGTAGTTGTACGGCATGTCGGGGATATAGGTGATCTCGGTGGACAGCACGGCGTCCAGGGGCGCCACATAACCGGAGGCGGTGACGCCGTAAGCATTGATCACCGGGTGATAGTCGTCGCCCACCGTACCGCCCGGGGTATGCCCGGTGGGGTTGGAGGCGACGTTCACGATGGGATCGGGACGAAACGTCCGCAGATGCAGAAAGGAGTAGTTGACGTTTCCGGCGTCGCCCCGCCACCTCACGCCGTAGGTCGGCGTACTCTTGTCGCCATCGGGATGGTCGGCATCGTAGGAAATTATACCGTCACGGTAATAGCCGCGATACGGCTGGGGTGACCAGCGCCCGCCCCAGGTATCGTAGGAATTGCCGAGATCCCGGCCCCGGTCCAGTCCGGGACGGACGAATCCCTGCACCTCGCCCTTGGCCTCGGGAATCTGGACAACGGTGCTGACCAGCCACAGGGGCTTGCGCAGTTCCTCGTTCTCCGTCTCCAGCATGGCCCGCCAGCTATAGTCAAAACCATGGACCATGTCGGAGGCGGTGAAGAAGTCGGTCTCGCCCCAGACGATCTGCTGCTTGCCGACCCGCAGGGTGATCCGGTCCAGCCCGGTTTCGGCCCACAGCTCGCGGATTTCGGCGCGATCGTAGTAATCGGTCATATCGTGGCCCGCCGAAGCCCCCTGACCCTTGAGGTCGTGCTGCCAGCCGGTTCGGACCTCCTTCACCGCCCGGCCACTGCCGTGCAGCTTGAAATTGGCGCCGGTCAGGCCGCCATCCAGACGCAATTGGCTGCGGGCCTGACTCAGGCGTCCACGATCCTTTGCGACGGTGTCGGGCATCTCGCTCAGATTGGTCGACAGCCATTGGCGAACGTAGCCGCTGTAATCCAGCGTCAGACCATCACCCAGCGTGACACTCTCGGCCCGGGCCGAGACTGTCGCCGACATCAGGGCGGCGGACGCCGCCGCCAGTCCCAAAGCAATTCTTCTAGAGTTCTTTCCCATGAAATGAATCCTCCCGCACGTGATTGTCTTGGTGAATTTCGCGGCTTTGCCGTCTTTGCTCTTGGTCCCGGGCTTGGTCGCCCGGGGCGATAGGGGGGAGAGGGGCGGAG
>JAVBXM010000030.1 GCA_030824585.1 Phaeospirillum sp.
ACCTGTCCCTATTGCGGCGTCGGCTGCGGCGTCATCGCCGAGCGCTCGGACGCGTCCGAGGAATGGGCGGTGCGGGGCGACCCGCAGCATCCGGCCAATTTCGGCCGCCTGTGCGTCAAGGGCGCCGCCCTGGCCGAGACCATCGGCCTCGAGGGTCGCCTGCTCCACCCCGAAGTCGGCGGCGAGCGGGTGGAATGGGAGCCGGCGCTGGATCTGGTGGCCGAGCGCTTCTCCGCCGCCATCGCCGAGCACGGCCCGGATTCCGTGGCGTTCTACGTCTCGGGCCAGTTGCTGACCGAGGATTATTACGCCGCCAACAAGCTGATGAAGGGCTTCATCGGCTCGGCCAACATCGACACCAATTCCCGGCTGTGCATGTCGTCCACCGTGGCCGGCCACGTGCGGGCCTTCGGCTCCGATACCGTGCCCGGCTGCTACGAGGACCTGGAACTGGCCGATCTGGTGGTCCTGGTGGGCTCCAACACCGCCTGGTGCCACCCGGTGGCTTTCCAGCGCCTGCTGGCCGCCAAGACCCGGCGGCCCGACATGCGCATCGTGGTCATCGACCCGCGCCGCACCGCCACCGCCGAATGCGCCGATTTGCACCTGGCCATCCGGCCCGGCAGCGACGCCATCTTGTTCAACGGCCTGCTCGCCCACCTCAAGGGCGAGGAGACCGAGGTGGACGTGGGCGTGCCGCTGGAAAAGATCGTCAGCTTCTTCTCGTGGTTCGCCGACACGGAAAAGACCGTCACCGTATGGTCCCAGGGCATCAACCAGTCCTCGTCCGGGACCGACAAGGTGGACGCCATCATCAACTGCCACCTCCATACCGGGCGCATCGGCCGGCCCGGCATGGGGCCGTTCTCGCTGACCGGCCAGCCCAACGCCATGGGCGGGCGCGAGGTGGGCGGGCTGGCCAACATGCTGGCCGCCCACATGGGCTTCGACGAGGCCAACGTGGACCGGGTGGGACGCTTTTGGAACTCGGAGCGGATGGCGGACAAGCCGGGCCTCAAGGCGGTGGACCTGTTCCGCGCCGTGGCCGACGGCAAGATCAAGGCCCTGTGGGTAATGGCCACCAATCCGGCGGTCAGCCTGCCCGAGGCCGATTGCGTGCGCGCCGCCATGGAGGCCTGCCCCTTCGTGGTCATCTCGGAATGCGAGGCCGACACCGATTCGGCGCGCCTCGCCCATGTGCGCCTGCCGGCCCTGGCCTGGGGCGAGAAGGCCGGCACCGTCACCAATTCCGAGCGCCGCATCTCGCGCCAGCGCCCCTTCCTGCCCGCGCCGGCCGAGGCCCGGGGCGACTGGTGGATCATCGCCCAGGTGGCGCGCCGCATGGGCTTCGGCGAGGCCTTCGCCTGGACCGGCACGGGAGCCATCTTCGACGAATTCTGCCGCCTCACCGCCTTCGAGAACAATGGTGCCCGCGACCTGGACCTGTCGGGTCTGGTGGGCGCCGATTACGAGGCCCTCGAACCCATCCAGTGGCCGGTGCGCGCCCCCGGCCAGGGCACGGCGCGGCTGTTCGCCGACGGCCGCTTCTATCACCCCGACGGCAAGGCACGGATGCTCGACATCGAGCCGCGCCCGCCGGTGCGGCGGCCCGACGAGGCCTTCCCCCTGCTCCTCAACACCGGCCGCATGCGCGACCAGTGGCACACCATGACGCGGACCGGCCGTTCGGCCCGGCTGGCCGCCCACGCCCCCGAGCCGCTGCTGTTCATCAATCCCCGCGACGCGCTGCGCTTCGGCCTGGCCGACGGCGAACTGGCCCGCGTCTCGGGCAGCCGCGCCAGCGTGGTCCTGCGCGTCAGCCTGGACGGCGGCCAGCGGCCGGGCGAGGTCTTCGCCCCCATCCACTGGAACGACCGCACCGCCTCGGGCGCGGTGGTGGGCACCCTGATCGACGCCGCCACCGACCCCGTCTCGGGCCAGCCGGAACTGAAGCAGGCCCCGGTGATGGTCGAGAAGCTGGCCGCCGCCTGGCACGGCGTGCTGCTCAGCCGCGATCCGGTGGAACTGCCTCGCTCGTTCTATTGGGCCAAGGCGGCGGGCCACGCCCATTCCATCTGGCGGCTGGCGGGCGAGAACGGCGAGGACTGGCCGGCCACCGCCAAGCAATGGCTGGGAGCCGACGGCGAGTGGATCGAGTTCCTCGACCCCAATCGCGGTCATTACCGTGGCGCCCGGCTGGTGAACGGCCGTCTGGACGCCGTGCTGTTCGTCTTTCCCTGGGCCACCGACTTCTCGCCCGACTGGGTGGCCGCCGCCTTCGGCCGCGCCGCCATCGACGGCGACGAGCGCGCCACCCTGGTGGCCGGCGCGCCCCCCGGCGGCGACCGGGGCCGCGACAAGACGGTGTGCGCCTGCTTCAATGTCGGCCTGGCGGCCATCCGTGCCGCCATCCGCGACCATCGCCTGTCAAACGCGGCCGAGGTGGGGGCCATGCTGAAGGCCGGGACCAATTGCGGTTCGTGCGTGCCGGAAATCCGGGCGATCCTGGCCGAGGCGGCGCCCAAGGTGGCGTGACCCCGGCCGGGATTTGAACCAACCCGCCATCCCTCGGCTGGCGCTTCGGGACGACGATCAGCGCTACTTCTCGAGGACGGCCCAGCCCTTGTCGCCCTTGACGAAGCGGGCCGAAGCCTTCTCGGTCTTCTGGCCCAGCGGGCCGTCGACGGTCATCTCGAAATCGCAGGCGAAGCCGGGATTGCCCTTGGCCTCGGCACAGGCCAGCTTCTTGAAGCCCTTGACCTTGGTCGACAGGTCCTTGCCGATCAGCTTGCCGACTCCGCCCAGTTGTTCGTTCATGCCGCCGAAGGTTTGCTCGACGGCGGCCTTCATGTCGGACTCGGAGGGTTCGCCGCTGCAGGCGGCCAGGGCCAGGCAGACGGCGGAAACGGCGATCAGCGAACGGGCGGCGGTGAAACGGGACATGCGACATCCTCCATCCATGATCCCTCGGGTATAGCGGCGGTCCGCGCCGGCGGCAAGGTGGCGGCTGGTAGAGGGCGGGTATTTCGTGGTATTGGCCCTCGCCCCTTTCGACGCAGCCGGAGTCCAGCGTGGCGCCCGACGCCAAGACCATTCGAACCAAGGATGCCGCCCTGCTGGCCGGGCTGGTGACGGCGGCCGCCCTGCTGCATCTGTGGCTGGCCGGCAGCACCCTGCTGTCGGGGGACGAAGCGTATTACTGGCTATGGTCGCGGCGGCTGCAACTGTCCTATTACGACCACCCGGCCATGATGGCCTGGTGGATGGCCGCCACCACCGCCCTGTTCGGAGAATCCGAGGCCGCCATCCGCCTGCCCGCCGTGCTGGCGGTGGGTGCCGTCACCCTGCTGGCCTTCGACATCGCCCGGCTGGCCTTCCGCGACATCCGGGCCGGCTGGTGGACGGTGCTGCTGCTCAACGCCACCATCCTGTTCGCCGCCGCCGGGGTGATCGTCACCCCGGATTCCCCCCTGCTGGTGTTCTGGTCGGCCTCCCTGTGGGCCATGGTCCGCCTGCTGGACAAAGGCCGCGCGCGCTGGCTCTACGTCCTGGGGCTGTCGCTGGGACTGGGCTTTACCTCCAAATACACCATGGTGCTGATCGCCCCGGGCATCCTGGCGGTGTTCGCCCTGTTCCCCCAGGCGCGACGCTGGTGGAAAAGCCCGCATTTCTGGGCCGCCATCGCCCTGGCCCTGGCCTGCACCGCGCCGGTGCTGGTGTGGAACGCCCAGCACGAGTGGGTCTCGATCCGCAAGCAATTGTCCCATTCCTTCGACGCGCCGGTGAGCGATCCGCTGAAAAGCCTCTCCACCTTCCTCGGCACCCAACTGGGCACGATCACGCCGCTGATCTTCGCCTTCATGCTGTGGGGCATGGGCTGGGCGCTGTGGGCCGGCTGGCGCGGCAGACGGCCGGAATGGTTCCTGCTGGGCGCCACCTCGGCGCCGCTGCTGGCCTTCTTCATCCGCCACAGCCTGGGTGGGCTGGTGCAGCCCCACTGGCCGGGACCGGCCTATCTGGGCGCCGCCATCGCCACGGCGGGAGCCTGGGTGGCGGCGGGGCAATCCTGGAGGCGGAGCCTGCGCTGGGCCTGGGTGGCCGCCATGGGCCTGGGCGGCCTGCTGGTCGCCGCCACCTACGTGCAGATGGCCACCGCCCTTCTCCCCATCCCCACCAAGTCCGACCCCATGAGCCGCCTGGGCGACTGGGACAAGCTGACCCGCGCGGTGGAGGCCGAGCGGGCCAAACGTCCCGACGCCTTCGTCTTCGCCACCAAGCACGAGGTGGTCGGCCTGCTGAGCTATTACCTGCCCGGCCACCCCATCGTCTTCCTGACCGGTTCGGCTGGCTTTCCCCGAATTCCTTCGTATGATGCGCGGGACGCGGCGACCCTGCCGGGCCGGGACGGCATCTACGTGATCAAGGACGGGTTCTACGCGGTCCAGGATGTCCGCAAGTCGTTCCGCAGCCTGACGCTGCTGAACACCGTCGACCGACGCTGGGGCGGCAAGGTCGTGGATCATTACGAAATCTGGCTGGCCGAGGGCTACGACTCGGGCACCTTCGAGAACAAGTGAGGCGGTCGTGAACGTCGACAGGATGCGGCAGATCGATTTCTGGGCGGGGGTACCTCTCGCTTTCCTGATGACCCTTTACTGGCGGATCCGCTGTTTCTTCAGTCCGCCGGCGCCCTCCACCGCCCGGAACATCCTGTTCGTCGAGCTGTCCGAGATGGGCAGCGCGGTGATCGCCGACGCGGCGCTGAAGCGCGCCGGGGCGCTGTTTCCCGACGCCAGGGTCTACTTCCTGATCTTCGCCAAGAACCGCCCCAGCCTGGACATCATGGGCACCATCCCCCGCGAGAACATGCTGACCATCCGCGCCGACAGCCTGGTCACCCTGGTGGTCGATACCTTCCGCATGATCCGCACCATGCGCTCGCTCGACCTGATGGCCGCCATCGACATGGAGATGTTCTCGCGCTTCTCGGCGCTGTTGACCTTCCTGTCGGGGGCGCCCAAGCGGGTGGGCTTCCACCGCTTCCACACCGAGGGCCTTTATCGCGGCGAGCTGCTGACCCACCGGGTGGGCTACAATCCGCACCAGCACATCGCCAAGAGCTTCATGGCCCTGGTCCACGCCCTGACCGAGCCCGAAGACACCATCCCCCACGGCAAGGCGGCCTTCACCGACGCGGAAATCCGCCTCGCCCCGCTGGTCCCGCCCCCCGAGGTGCTGGATACCTTCAAGACCCGGCTGTTCGAGGCCTATCCGGTGCTGCGGACCGCCAGGCGCTGGGTGATCCTCAACCCCAACGCCAGCGAGCTGATGCCGCTGCGCCGCTGGCCCTACGACCGCTACAAGGACGTGGCCCGCCGGCTGCTGGCCGAGCAGGACGACCTTGCCATCATCATTACCGGCGTGGCCTCGGAAAAGGCCGAGGCCGAGACCCTGGCGGCGGCGGCGGGCTCGGATCGCATCTGCAATCTGGCCGGCTTCACCCGCATGGAGGACCTGATCCCCCTCTATGCCCTGTCGGCGGTGATGGTCACCAACGATTCCGGCCCGGCCCATTTCGCCGCGCCGGTCGGCCTGCCCACCCTGGTGCTGTTCGGCCCCGAGACGCCCGCCCTCTACGGCGCGCTGAACGACAAGGCCGAGTTCATCACCGCCCGGCTGGCCTGCTCGCCCTGCGTCTCGGCCATGAACCACCGCAGCACCGCCTGTACCGACGCCGCCTGCATGCGCGCCATTCCGGTGGAGCAGGTGCTCGACGCCGTGCGGCGCCTGCTGGGATGATGGTCATCGGCCATCGCGGACTGGCCGGCCTCGCCCCCGAGAACACCCTGGCGTCGTTCCGTGCCGCCGCCGCCCACGGCCTTGCCATGGTCGAGTTCGATGTGCGGCTGTCCCGTGACGGCGTGCCGCTGGTCCTCCACGACGACACCCTGGACCGCACCACCAATGGAACCGGCCCGGTGGCGGAGCGGGACTGGACCGGCATCGCCGGACTGGATGCCGGGTGGTGGTTCGCCCCCGCCTTCGCCGGGGAGACGGTCCCCAGCCTGGAGCAGGTGCTGCGCCTGTGCCTGGACTTGGGACTGGCGGTCAACATGGAGATCAAGCCCGATGCCGGCCGCGAGACGCGGACCGCCGAAATCGCCCTGGCCCTGGCGCTCTCCCTCTGGCCGGATTCGGCGCCGCCGCCGGTGGTTTCAAGCTTTGACGCCGCCTGCCTGGAGGCCGCCCGCCGCGTGGCCCCCCATTGGCCGCGCGGCCTGCTGGCCGAGGAGTTGCCCCCCGACTGGCGCGACCGGGCCCGGCGGCTGGACGCCGCCGCCCTGCACCTGGACCACCGCGCCCTGGATGCCGGGCAGGTGGCCGGGATCACGGCCGGAGGACTCGCCGTGCGGGCCTACACCGTCACCGATCCCGCGCGGGCCGCCCTGCTGCGGGAATGGGGCGTGGCCGCCATATTCAGCGATTATCCTCATTCGTCATGAGTCCGTAACGTCACTGTGGCGCCTGACCGCAAAGGGCTATATATGTGCCGTCATCGGCAGGCTCGGGAGAAGCATGCCGGGCTACCCGAGGAGTTACCCCAGACGTGAAACCGCTCGATCCCATTCTGATTTCCGGTCGCGAGGTCCTGCCCCTGGTCGAGGGCGGCAAGGGGATCAACGTCTCCAACGGTGAAAGTTCGGGCGCCTGGGCGGCCGCCGGCGGCGTCGCCACCTTCTCCGGGGTCAATGCCGATCTCTACGACGAGAACGGCAACCGCATCGACATGGTCTATCACGGCAAGACCAGGACCGAAAAACACCACGAGCTGATCGCCTATGGCATCAAGGGCGGCATCGCCCAGGCCCGCATCGCCCACGACATCGCCGGCGGCAATGGCCGCATCCACATGAACGTGCTGTGGGAGATGGGCGGCGCCGAGCAGATTCTCGAAGGCGTGCTGGACGGGGCCAAGGGCCTGATCCACGGCGTGACCTGCGGCGCCGGCATGCCCTATCGCGTGGCCGAGATCGCCGCGCGCTACAACGTCTACTACTACCCCATCGTGTCGTCGGCCCGCGCCTTCCGCGCGCTGTGGAAGCGGGCCTACCACAAGTACGGCCAGTTGCTGGGCGGCGTGGTCTACGAGGACCCCTGGCTGGCCGGCGGCCATAACGGCCTGTCCAATTCCGAGGACCCCAGGAAGCCCGAGCCGCCCTACGGCCGTGTCGCCGAACTGCGCAAGACCATGGTCGAGTGCGGCCTGGGCAACGTGCCGATCTTCATGGCCGG
Source organism: Phaeospirillum sp. (assembly GCA_030824585.1). Classification (GTDB taxonomy): domain Bacteria; phylum Pseudomonadota; class Alphaproteobacteria; order Rhodospirillales; family Magnetospirillaceae; genus Phaeospirillum. The sequence goes on from JAVBXM010000030.1 coordinate 7,294, forward strand.
CGGCGTCTGGTGGCTGAAGGAGTGGGAGGACTGGATCGGCAATCCCGAACTGGGCCCCATCGCCTTCCAGTACGGCACCCGCCCGCTGCTGACCCAGGAAAGCCCCATCTCCGACGCCTGGAAGCAGCGCCTGCTGACGCTGAAGCCCGGCGACGTGCTGCTGCACCATTTCAGCCCCACCGGCTTCTACTCCTCGGCGGTGAAGAACGACTTCATCAACGAGCTGTGCCAGCGCCTGGACCACCAGATTCCCTATTCCAGCGAATGCGTCGGCGACCACGAGGCCGAGCTGCCCATCGGCGCGCGCAAGCGCATCGTCTGGGTCACCCCCCACGACCGCGACCGCGCGCTCGGCTGGATGAACGAGGGCTTCACCGAGGCGCTCCGCACCCCCGATTCGACCCTGATCTTCGTCACCCCCGACAAGGCCGAGGAAATCCGCGTCGATCAGGTCAAGTGCATGGGCTGCCTGTCCCAGTGCATGTTCTCCAACTGGGCCCAGAACGAGGCGGGCACCACCGGCAAGAAGGCCGATCCCCGCAGCTTCTGTATCCAGAAGACCCTGCAGAACATCGGCCATGGCGGCGACGTGGAGAACGAACTGATGTTCGCCGGCCACAACGCCTACCGCTTCGGCGCCGACCCCTATTACAAGAACGGCTTCATCCCCACGGTGAAGCAGTTGGTGGAGCGCATCGCCACCGGCGAGTAATCCCCAATTCGGCCACAATGTGAGCCCACAAACGAAAACGCCGCCCGGTCCGGGCGGCGTTTTACGTTGGAGGGCGCCAATGGCGCTATTCGTTGACCGCCGCCTTGAGAACGGCGCGGGCCTCGTGCTCGTCGATCTGGTGCACGTCGGAGAGATGGGTTTCCCAGTTCTCGACGTATTCCTTGACCGCCACAGCCAGGCATTCCCCCACCGTCTGCCCGGTCTCGGCAGCCAGCGCCTCGAGGCGCTGCTTCAGTTCGGGCGGGACGGCAATCGACAGGGTTTCCATGGTTCGGTCCTCGTTGAACAAACTGATGCCGGCGAGCGCCCGGCGAGGGGCTACGGGCGGGTCACGTCAGTGGCTCGCCGACATGAACGGACTCTACATCCAATGAACGGATGTTGCCAGTTCCGAGCGGCCCCCGCCTCGTGGTAGAAGGCGCCATGGCAGTTCCTCCCTCGCGCCCCAAGGGCGCCGGCAACCCTTTCAAGCTTTCCATCGACCCCGCCGACCGGCTGTTGCCCAGCGGCAGCGGAGGGTCGGGCGGCCGTGAGCCGCCGCCGCCCCCTTCCAGGAAGGCGCGCGAGCCGAGGGAGCCGCGCAAGGCCAAGGCGCCGCGCAAGGGGGGCAACGGCGGCGGCCGGAAATGGGGCAAGCGCCTGCTGCTGTGGGGTTTGACGCTGGTCATCTGGGCCGGCATCGGCATGGCCGGCGTGGTGGCCTATTACGCCCTGGACCTGCCCGACATCGACCGCATGACCGCCCAGACCAGACGGCCCAGCGTGGTGTTCCACTCGGTGGAGGGCGAGATTTTCGCCGCCTATGGCGACCTCTACGGCGAGCCGCTGGATTTGGGCGAGATGTCGCCCTTCATCGCCCAGGCGGTGCTGGCCACCGAGGACCGCCGCTTCTACAGCCATTTCGGCGTCGACCCCATCGGCCTGGCCCGCGCCCTGTTCGTCAACCTGAGGGCCGGACACACGGTGCAGGGCGGCTCGACCATCACCCAGCAGCTTGCCAAGAACCTGTTCCTCACCCCCGACCGCACCATGAAGCGCAAGGTGCAGGAAGTGCTGATGGCGCTGTGGCTGGAAAAGCGCTTCTCCAAGGAACAGATTCTGGGGCTCTACCTCAACCGGGTCTATCTGGGCTCGGGCACCTTCGGGGTGGACGCCGCCGCCAAGCGCTATTTCGACACCTCGGCCCGCAAGGTCGACGTCTATCAGGCCGCCGTCCTGGCCGGCCTCTTGAAGGCCCCGTCGCGCTATTCGCCCCTGAACGACCCCGAGGCGTCGCGCAAGCGCACCGCCGACGTCTTGGACAACATGGTCAAGGCCGGCTATATCGACCAGAAGACCGCCGACACGGTCCAGGTCACCGGCGCCGCCCAACTGGTGCGACGCCCCCTTCCCGCCGGGCGCTATTTCGCCGATTGGGTGATGGCCAATCTGGACCAGTTCGGCGAGGTGGCCGGCAAGGACATCATCGTCCACACCACGCTGGACATCAGCCTGCAGCGCAAGGTGGAAGCCGACCTCAAGGCCATGATCGCCGGCCCCGGCGTCAAGGCCCACGCGGCCCAGGGCGCCGTGGTGGTGATGAGCCCCGACGGCGCCGTCCGGGCGCTGACCGGCGGCAAGGATTACGACGACAGCCAGTTCAACCGCGCCACCCAGGGGCTGCGCCAGCCCGGCTCGTCGTTCAAGCCCTTCGTCTACCTCACCGCCATGGAAAAGGGCCACACCCCCGACGACGTCTACGAGGACGCCCCCATCCGCCTGGGCAACTGGAGCCCCGGCAACTATACCGGCAAGTATCTCGGCCCCATTCCGCTGCGCCAGGCCCTGGCCGAATCGGTCAATACCATCGCCGTGCGGCTGGTGGAGGAAGTGGGGCCCGCCCGGGTGATCGCCACCGCCCGCCGCCTGGGCATCACCTCGGACCTGCGGGGCGACGCCACCCTGGCGCTGGGCACCAGCGAGGTCTCGCTGCTGGAGATGACCACCGCCTATGCCACCCTGGCCAATGGCGGCTTCGGGGTCGGCGCCTTCGGCGTCTCCCACATCACCGACCCCGCCGGCAAGGTGCTCTACCAGCGCCAGGGCGGCGGCTTCGGCCAGGTGGTGTCGCCGGTGGCGCTGGCGCGCATGCACGACATGATGAGCGCCGTCATCACCCAGGGCTCGGGCAAGGCGGCCCGGCTGGACCGCCCGGCGGCCGGCAAGACCGGCACCACCCAGGATTACCGCGACGCCTGGTTCATGGGCTTTACCGGCGATTACGTGGCCGGCGTGTGGATGGGCAACGACGATTACCGCATCGAGATGAAGAAGGTCACCGGCGGTGGCCTGCCCGCCCAGTTGTGGAAGCAGGTGATGGTGGCTGCCCATCGGGGCCTGCCCGCCCGGCCACTGCGCACTCCGGAAATTCCCGCCGAGCCGGGCCCCGCCGAGAGCGTCGGGGACTTCGTGGCCGGCGCCGCCCAGGCGGCCGGCAACGCGGCGCGCGGCATCGGCGGAGCCATCGACGACCTGCTCACGGGGATTTTCGGGCGATAGGCGAATGTGTCGTCCCGACGACCGGCGGGAGGCGGGATCTCATCCGGCTCCGACCCGGCCTGTCCGACTCGGCCCAAGCGGAGATTCCTCGCCTCACTGGGAATGACAGATCAACTCACCCGAAAAACGCCATTCCCAGGACCGCCACCCCGAAACCGATGCGGACCACGGCGAAGGGGGCGAAGGTGTTGCGCTCCACCCAGGCCATCATGCCGGCCAGCCCCAGCAGCGAGGCCAGCCCGGCGGTGCCCGCCGCCATCAGCAGGTCGGAGGACAGCACCAGATGGGTCTGGTGGGCCAGCCCCCAGAAGGTCTTGATGCCATGCCCCAGGATCAGCGGCATGGCCAGCAGCATGGAAAAACGGACCGCCGACTGGCGCTCCCAGCCCAGCAGGCGGGCGGCGGTGATGACGATGCCGGTCCGCGACACGCCGGGTACCAGGGACAAAATCTGCAGGGCGCCCAGGCCGACGGCACTAAAATAGCTCATATGCTCGACCCGGCGCACGGTGACGCCCAGCTTGTCGCAGCCCCATAGCAGCACGCCGCCGAGCACGAGGATGACCGCCGCGCCGGTCTGCCCCACCAGGGTGTGGGAGCGCTCGAGCAGCAGCCAGCCGGCGATGGCGGCGGGAACGGTCCCGGCCAGCACATGCAGCAGAAGATGGGAGCCGTAATCGGGCTTGCCCTTGGCCAGCCGCCACAGGCCGGCACTCATGGCCAGCACGTCCCGCCAGAAATAGGCCATCAGGGCCAGCAGGGTGCCGGCATGGGCCGCCACCGACAGCGCCGCCCGGCCCTCGGGCGTGGCGGCCAGATGGGGCAACGCCGCCAGGTAACCGGCAGCGCCGAGAGGCAATACCTCTCCCAGCCCTTGAATCAGGGCAACGACCAGGACTTCCAGGAACGTCACTCGGGTGCCCCCCCGTACGCGGCTGCATCCTTATAGCACCGAGCCCTGCGAGTCGGAAGGAAAACGGAAAGGTCCGAATTAGGACTATAGCTCCGACTTGTCCACCCGATACCAGGACACTCAACCGAACCTCTTAGCCAAATCCTCACATTAAGGTCAATCATGCTGCCATATATGCGTGATTCCCATTGATTGGTCACATCCTCTGACGTATTTTCGCCGTCCGACCCCAGGGTTCGAGGATTCGCCATGCCCCGCAAGATGCTGCAGTTCACTCACCTCCACCAACGCCAGCCCGACAAGCGCGGCCCAGCCGAACGTCGTAAGGATTTTGGCGAGATCAGCACCGCCTTCGCGGCGGAGCGGGCGGGCGAGCAGGCCTCGCGCTGCGAGCAGTGCGGCATCCCGTTCTGTTCCATCCACTGTCCGCTGGGCAACAACGTGCCCGACTGGCTAATGCTGGTGGCGCAGGACCGCATGGAGGAGGCCTACGCCGTCTCGTCGGCCACCAATACCTTCCCCGAGATCTGCGGCCGCATCTGCCCGCAGGACCGCCTGTGCGAGGGCAATTGCGTGCTGGAGCAGTCCCTGCACGGCAACGTCACCATCGGCGCGGTCGAAAAGCACATCACCGAGACCGCCTTCGCCGAAGGCTGGGTCAAGCCCATGCTGCCCCTGGCCGAGACCGGCCGCTCGGTGGGCGTCATCGGCGGCGGTCCGGCCGGGCTGGCGGCGGCCGAAAGCCTGCGCCGCAAGGGCCACGCCGTCACCGTCTACGACCGCCACGACCGCATGGGCGGCCTGCTGATCTACGGCATTCCCGGCTTCAAGCTGGAAAAGCACGTGGTGGAGCGCCGCATCCGCCTGCTGGCCGAAGCGGGCGTCACCTTCGAAACCGGGGTAGAGATCGGCAAGACCGTGAGCTTCGCCGAATTGCGCGCGCGCCACGACGCGGTGCTGATCGCCACCGGCGTCTACAAGGCCAAGCCCCTGGGCATCGGCGGCTCGGACCTGCCCGGCGTGCACGCCGCTTTGGACTATCTGATCAATCAGAACCGCCGCGACCTGGGCGAGACCGTGGCCGACCTGGATGCCCGGGGCAAGAACGTCGTGGTCATCGGCGGCGGCGATACCGCCATGGATTGCGTGCGCACCGCCATCCGCCAGGGTGCCAAGTCGGTGAAGTGCCTCTACCGCCGCGACCGGGCCAACATGCCCGGCTCCAAGCGCGAAGTGGCCCACGCCGAGGAGGAAGGCGTCGAGTTCGTGTGGATGGCCGCTCCCGAAGCCATCACCGGCACCACCAAGGCCGAGGGCGTCAAGGCCGTGCGCATGCATCTGGGCATGCCCGATGCCTCGGGCCGCCAGAGCCCGGTGGCCATCGAGGGCTCGGGCTTCCAGCTTCCCGCCGACATGGTCATCGCCGCCCTGGGCTTCGATCCCGAGGACGTGCCCGCCCTGTTCGGCGCCCCCGAGCTCAAGGTCTCCAAATGGGGCACCGTCGAGACCGACGCCGCCCTGATGACCAGCGTGGCCGGCGTGTTCGGCGCCGGCGACATCGTGCGCGGCGCCTCGCTGGTGGTCTGGGCCATCAAGGATGGCCGCGACGCCGCCGAGTCCATCCACCGCTACGTCAGTGCCAAGTCCGCCCAGGCGGCGGAGTGAAGCAGGATTAACCACGAAGGCACGAAGGCGCGAAGGCTAAAGAAGAAAAACATCTCTTCCTCTTTCCTTCGTGTCTTCGTGCCTTGTATGTAGTCGGTGTTGGCCATGGCAAAGTGGCCATCCGGCAGGGAGCCCGTTAGTGCCTTGGGCGTACCCCGTCACAAAGCAAGGAGCCCCTGCCGTTTTGCCCGC
>JAVBXM010000161.1 GCA_030824585.1 Phaeospirillum sp.
CCGCCCCGCCCCGCTGGCCGCCATCGGCCATTTCCTGGCCCGCCATTCCCGGGCCATCCTTGCGGCGCAATGGCTGATGGTGGTCGTCTATCTCGCCCTGGTGACCGTTCCGGCCTTCATGCCGGTGCCCGACGATTCCAAGCACATCTGGGACAATCTGGTGCTGTTCGCCCAATTCGCCTTCTGGGGCGTATGGTGGCCTTTCGTCATGGTCAGCATGCTGGTCATGGGCCGCGCCTGGTGCGGATTGTTCTGCCCCGAGGGCACCATGACCGAATGGGTCAGCCGCCACGGCCTGGGCCGGGCCATTCCCGCCTGGCTGCGCTGGAAGGGCTGGCCGTTCGTCGCCTTCGTGTGCACCACGGTCTACGGCCAGATGATCACCGTCTACGAATACCCCAAGGCGGCACTGCTGATCCTCGGCGCCTCGACGGTGATGGCGCTGGGCATCGGCCTGATCTACGGGCGGGGCAAGCGGGTATGGTGCCGCTATCTCTGCCCGGCCAGCGGAGTGTTCTCGCTGCTGTCGCGCCTCGCCCCCGTCCATTTCGGCGTCGATGGCGAGGCCTGGAAGGCGGCGCCGCGCACCCATGCGGTCGACTGCGCCACCCTGGTGGATGTCCGCGCCATGACCGGCGGCGGCTCGTGCCATATGTGCGGCCGCTGTTCCGGCCATCGCGGCGCGGTGGAACTGCGGCCCCGCCTGCCCGGTGCCGAGATCGCCACCCTTCCCGCCCGCGAAGTCTCGGCCTGGGACATCGTCCTGCTGCTGTTCGGGGTGATGGGGGTGGCGACCGGGGCGTTCCAGTGGGCGGGATCACCGGTGTTCATCGCCCTGAAGCAGGGACTGGCCCGGGTGCTGGTCGAGCATTCCATCCTGTTCCCCATGACCGAGACCCTGCCCTGGTGGCTGCTGACCAATTCCGACGAGACCGGCGAGGTGTTCACCCTGCTGGACGGCTTTTGCATCGTGGCCTACATGGGCGGCGCCGCCCTGCTGTTCGGGAGCATCGGCCTGGCCGGTCTGGCCGCCGCCGCCAGGGTGCTGCGCCAGCCGGGACTGCTGCGCCAGCCGGGACTGCTGTGGCGGCTGGGCTATGGGCTGGTGCCGGCCGGGGCGGTGGGGCTGATCGTCGGCCTGTCGGCCATGACGCTCACCCAGTTGACCGCCGAGGGGGTGTTCCTCGCCTGGGTTCCCGATGCCCGCGCCGGCCTGCTGATCCTCGGCCTGTTGTGGAGCGCCGTGCTGCTGTGGCGCTCGCTGCCCGCCGGTCCCACGGTCCGCCGCGCGGCGGCCTGGGTTCTGGGCATGGCCGGGGCGTTCGCCCAGCTCGGCATGTGGGGGGTGTTCTTCTTCGTCTGGTAGGGTATAGGATTCCTCCCCTGGGTAAGGCTGCTGCAGGGGGTAGAAATGGCGCATCCGGTTGGGCTTCCCGCCTGGAAGGACCTCGAGGCGTTGGCCGCCACCACCGGCCGGCGGCCCATGCGCGACATGTTCGCCGAGGATTCCGGGCGCTTCGACCGCTTCTCGGCCCGCCTGGGCGACCTGCTGCTCGACTATTCCAAGAACCGTATCGACGCCGAGGTGATGGCCGCCCTGGTGCGCCTCGCCGGGCAGGCGGGGCTGGCCGAGGCCCGTGAGTCCATGTTCGCCGGGGCCAGGATCAACGCCACCGAGCACCGCGCCGTGCTGCACACCGCGCTGCGCAATCGCTCGGGCCGGCCGGTGATGCTGGACGGCCGCGACGTGATGCCCGAGGTGCGCGCCGTGCTGGCCCGCATGAAGACGTTCGCCGAGCGGGTGCGCTCGGGCGAGTGGAAGGGCGCCACCGGCCGGCCCATACGCAGCGTGGTCAATATCGGCATCGGCGGCTCGGATCTGGGGCCGGTGATGGTCACCGAGGCGCTGAAGCCCTATCACAAGGACGATCTTGCGGTCCGCTTCATCTCCAACGTGGACGGCAGCCACGCCGCCGAGGTGCTGAAGCTCTGCGATCCCGAGACCACCCTGTTCATCGTGGCGTCCAAGACCTTCACCACCCAGGAGACCATCGCCAACGCCCGCACCTGCCGCGCCTGGGCGGTGGAAAAGCTGGGCGAGGCGGCCATTCCCGCCCATTTCGTGGCGCTGTCCACCAATGCCGAGGCGGTGGCCGGGTTCGGCATCGACACCGCCAACATGTTCGAGTTCTGGGACTGGGTGGGGGGGCGCTATTCCCTGTGGTCGGCCATCGGCCTGTCCATCGCGGTGGCGGTGGGTTTCGAGCGCTTCGAGGAATTGCTGGCCGGCGGCCACGCCATGGACGAGCATTTCCGCACCGCGCCCTTGGGGGCCAACCTGCCGGCGATCCTGGCGCTGATCGGCATCTGGAACGCCAACTTCCTGGGTGCCGATGCCTATGCGGTGCTGCCCTACGACCAGTACCTGCATCGCCTGCCGGCCTACCTCCAGCAACTGGACATGGAGAGCAACGGCAAGGGCGCCGCCACCGATGGCGCCCCGGTGGCCTGGGGCACCGGCCCCATCGTGTTCGGCGAGCCCGGCACCAACGGCCAGCACGCCTTCTACCAGCTCATCCACCAGGGCACCCGGCTGGTCCCCTGCGATTTCCTGGCCGCCGCCCACACCCACAATCCCCTGGGCGAGCATCACCTGATGCTGCTGTCCAACGTGCTGGCCCAGGCCGAGGCGCTGATGAAGGGCAAGACCGGGGCCGAGGCCCGGGCCGAACTGGCCGGGGCCGGCCTGGACGAGGCCGAGATCGCCCGCCAGTTGCCCCACCGGGTGTTTCCCGGCAACCGCCCCAGCAACACCTTGCTCTATCCCCGGCTCGATCCGTTCACCCTGGGCATGCTGATCGCGCTCTACGAGCACAAGGTCTTCGTCCAGGGGGTGATCTGGGACGTCCACAGCTTCGACCAGTGGGGCGTGGAGCTGGGCAAGGTGCTGGCCAAGGCCATCCTGCCGGAACTTTCCTCCGGCAATACAACCGGCGGCCACGATTGCTCGACCGCCGCACTGATAAAAGCTGTGCGGGACATGCGGCAATAGCCGCCAACTAATCGCCGCCGACTGGTCTTACCAGGGGGCGCCCCGGTATTTCGGCTGGCATCGGGGCATGCGACCCTGTATATGCTGATCGGAATTTCAGGTTGATGGCCCGGGGAAGGGGCAAGCCGGGATGGGCAGTATGGTACGGCCGGAAACGCCGGCCGAAAGGCGGCGCAAGGGCCCCCGCTTCGGCGGCAATTTCATGACGGTGCTGGAAGTGTCGCGCGACCTCGTCTGCCTGTGCGCCGATGGGGTGGTGCTCGACGTCAACAGCGCCGGGATCGCCATGCTGGGCGCCGAGCGGGCCGATCAGGTGGTGGGCCGCGCCTTCCGCGATCTGGTGGGCGGCGATTACGCCGGGGTGATCGACGACCTGCTGCACCTCAAGGAGATCGAGGGCTCCGCCTTCCCCATCAAGATCCTGCATCTGGACGGCGGCGCCTTCGAGGCCGAGCTGCAGATTCATCCCGCCCGCGAACTGGGGTCCGCCCACGCGGTGGTCACGGCCCGCGACATCTCCCGCCAGGGCCGCCTGGCCCGCACGGCGCGCTACAGCGAGGACCGCTTCCAGGCCCTGGTGGAGCGCTCCATGCACCTGGTGCTGCTTTGCCATGGCGGGCGCATCGGCTATATCAACGGAACCGGCGTCGGGGTGCTGGGCGGCAGCGACGCCAGCCAGTTCGTCGGCATGCCGGTCTCGGAGATCTTCGCCGGCGAATACCGCGAGATCGTCGCCGCCGATCTGGCCGCCCTGCTGGAGGAGGGCGGGGTCATGCCGGTGCGGCTGGCCCGCCTGGACGGCGTGGCCTTCGACGCCCAGATCAAGGCCACGCCGCTGCCGTCGCGGGGCGCCGCGCCGGAATACATGGTCGAGGCCCGCGACATCACCGCCCATATCCGGGCGGTGGCGGCGCTGCGCCACATGAACGACACCCTGGAGCAGAAGGTGGTCGCCCGCACCCGCGAACTGGCCGAGGAGCGCTCGCGCGCCGTCGAGGCCCGCGCCTTCGTGGAAAGCCTGCTGGAGGCGGTGCCCAATCCCCTGTGGTGGAAGGACACCGGCGGCCGCTATCTCGGCTATAACGGCGCGTTCCGCGAACTGCACGGCATCGGCTCCACCGACTGGATCGGCCGGACCATGGAGGGTACGGTCAATCCCGGCTTCGCGGCGGTGTCGGCCGAAGCCGACCTGCGATCCCTGAGCGAGGCCGGCCGCATCCAGTTCGAGGCCCGCCTGGAAGTGGCGGCGGACAGGGCCCTGGACGTGGTGGTCAACAAGACCGCGTGGCGTGGCCGGGAGGGGCGGCCGGAGGGGGTGATCGGCGTGATGCTCGACATCACCGAGCGCAAGCGCATGGAAGCCGAACTGCGCCGCCTGGCCACCACCGACGTGCTGACCGGCAGCTTCAACCGCCGCCATTTCATGGAGCTGGCCGGCGCCGAGGTGGACCGGGCGCGGCGCCACGGCCGTCCGCTGGTGGCGCTGATGCTCGACATCGACCATTTCAAGCGCATCAACGACACCCACGGCCACCCGGTGGGCGACGTGGCCATCAAGGCGCTGGCCGACGTCTGCACCCAGGAAATCCGCCACGAGGACGTGCTGGGCCGCCTGGGCGGCGAGGAATTCGCCATCGCCCTGACCGAGACCGACCTGGACGGCGCCCTGCAGGTGGCCGAGCGCCTGCGCCAGGCGGTGGCCGCCATCCGCATCCCCGCCGAGCTGGGGATCGTCGCCTTCACCGTCAGCATCGGCGTCGCCGAGCGGCTGGAGACCGACACCGCCATCGATGCCATGCTGTCGCGCGCCGACATGGCGCTCTACGCCGCCAAGCGCTCGGGCCGCAACAGGGTGGCGGTGGGGTAGCGGGGCCGCTAAACTGACCCCATGCCCATCCGCCTCCTCCCCCCCACCCTGGTCAACCAGATCGCCGCCGGCGAGGTGGTCGAGCGTCCCGCCTCCGCCGTCAAGGAACTGGTGGAGAATTCCATCGACGCCGGGGCCGGCCGCATCGACGTGGTGCTGGCCGAGGGCGGCCAGTCGCTGATCGCGGTCAGCGACGACGGGTGCGGCATGAGTCCGGACGAGATGATGCTGGCCGTCGAGCGCCACGCCACCTCCAAGCTGCCCGACGACGATCTGGTGCGCATCAGGTTCCTGGGTTTCAGGGGCGAGGCACTGCCCTCCATCGGCTCGGTGGCGCGCCTGACGCTCACCAGCCGGCCCAAGGGCGCCGATTCCGCCTGGAGCCTGTCGGTCGAGGGCGGCGCCAAGGGCCAGCCGGTTCCCGCCGCCCATCCGCAGGGCACCCGCATCGAGGTGCGCGACCTGTTCTACGCCACCCCGGCGCGGCTGAAGTTCTTCAAGGCGGCGCGCACCGAACTCACCCATGCCGCCGACGTGATCGAGCGCCTGGGCATGGCCCATCCCGACGTCGCCTTCTCGCTGTCGGACGGCGGGCGCAAGGTGCTGGACCTGGCGGCCAAGCGGGGCGAACCGGCCGCCGCCCGTCTGGCCCGCATCAGTCAGGTGGTGGGGCGCGAGTTCGAGCCCAACGCCCTGGCGCTGGACGCCGAGCGCGACGGGGTGCGGCTGACCGGCTGGGCCGGGCTGCCCACCTACAACCGGGCCACCTCGGCCGCCCAGTACCTGTTCGTCAATGGACGGCCCGTGAAGGACCGGCTGGTGATCGGCGCGGTGCGGGGCGCCTATCAGGACGTGCTGGCCCGCGACCGCCATCCGGTGGTGGCGCTGTTCCTGGACCTGGACCCCGATCAGGTGGACGTCAACGTCCACCCCGCCAAGGCCGAGGTGCGGTTCCGCGATTCCGGGCTGGTGCGCGGCCTGATCGTCGGCGCCATCCGCCATGCCCTGGCCGGGGCGGGCCACCGGGCCAGTTCCACCCTGACCGGGGTGGCGCTGGGGGCCCTGGGCAATGCGCCCGCGCCGTCCTTCGGCCATTATCCGCCGCCGCGTCCGTCCCTGCCGCTGGTCCGGGCGGGGATGGCCGCCCAGGCCCCCTTCTCCGGTCTGGCCGAGCAAAGCCTGGGCCTCCACCTGCCGCCGGCCGCCCCCGCCGCCGAGCCCCAGGCGGACGAGCCGGCCGCCGATTATCCCCTGGGCGCCGCCAAGGCCCAGCTGCACGACACCTATATCGTCGCCGAGACCGCCGACGGGCTGGTGATCGTCGACCAGCACGCCGCCCATGAGCGTCTGGTGTTCGAGCGCCTGAAGCTGGGTCTGGCCGAGGGGCGGGTGGCGCGCCAGGGATTGCTGCTGCCCGAGGTGGTCGACCTGGGCGAGGCCGGCGCCGCCCGGGTGGCCGAGCGGGCCGGGGACCTGTCCCGCCTGGGTCTGGTTGTCGAGCCCTTCGGCCCCGGCGCCGTGGTGGTGCGCGAGGTTCCCGCCCTGCTGGGCGATGGCGATGTCCAGGGGCTGGTGCGCGACCTGGCCGACGAACTGGCCGAATGGGGCGCCGCCACCGCGCTGGAGGAGCGCCTGCTGCACATCTGCGCCACCATGGCCTGCCACGGCTCGGTGCGGGCCGGGCGCCGCCTGACCGTCCCCGAGATGAACGCCCTGCTGCGCCGCATGGAGGCCACGCCCCTGTCCGGCCAATGCAACCACGGGCGGCCCACCCACGTTTCCCTCAGCCTCGCCGATATCGAGAAGCTGTTCGGGCGGCGATAAGCCGCCCGGCGTCCGAGGGGCAAAAGGACATGCTTGACCGCCGTCAATTACCATAGCGCTGCGCTTGGGTATTCTGGCCTCAGTTGAATGAAGCCAAGGAATACCGCCATGAGAAAGACCGACAGTTTCCGTAAACATCATGATGACCTTCGGGGAATCGTCGGCCGGCTCGAGCCCATGCTCGACCCCCAGCGGATCGCCGCCGACCCGGCGACGGTGTCCAAGGTGGTGCTCGACCTGTTCGGCAAGTTCTCCATCCACCTGGCCATCGAGGACAACACGCTGTACCCCAAATGCGCCGCCCACACGGATGCGGCCCTGCGGCGCACCGCCGCCGAGTTCCAGGCCGAGATGGGCAATCTGTCGCAGCGTTTCGACGCCTACAAGAAGGCCTGGGCCGGCCCGCTGGCCATCGGCCGCGACCCCGCCGGCTTCGTGACGGCGACGCGCGAGATCCTGGGCCTGTTCAAGGCGCGGGTGGAACGCGAGGAAAGCCGCCTCTACGACCTGTTCGACAAGGCGGCGTGACGAGAGACGGGCATCCGCTGCGGCAAGGAGGGGTCACTCCCCGTAGCGGATTTCCACCACCTCGATCATTTCGATACCGGAAGGGGTCCGCACCGGTACGGAATCGCCCTCGAACGCCTTCAGCAGCGCCCGGGCCACCGGCGAGATCCAACTGATCAGCCCGTTCTCCAGATTGGCCTCGTCGACGCCGACGATGGTGACGGTGATTTCCTCGTCGCGGGGATTGGCGTAGGTGACCGTGGCGCCGAAATACACCTGATCGCGCTTCTTCTGCTGCTCGGGGTCGACCACATGGGCGGATTCGATCCGCTTGGTGAGGAAACGGATGCGGCGGTCGATCTCGCGCAGCCGCTTCTTGCCGTAGAGGTAGTCGCCGTTTTCCGAGCGGTCGCCGTTGCCCGCCGCCCACGACACCACTTCCACCACCTTGGGCCGTTCCACCTTGAGCAGGTGGGACAGCTCGGCCTTCAGCGCCGCGAAGCCCTGGGGCCGCATGTAGTTCTTGGAGCCCGGCGGCAGACCCTTGGGGGTGTCCTCCAGCTCGTCGTCACCGTCGCCGTCGCTTTCCTTGGTGAAGGCCTTGCTCACGCCTTGGCTCCCTTCCTGGCATTGGGGTCCAGCGGCCAGCGGGGACGCGGCGCGAAGGAGAGGTCGTCGCTTTGGCCCAGGCGCAGCCGCTCGATTCCCGCCCAGGCGATCATGGCGGCGTTGTCGGTACACAGCTTCAGGGGCGGGGCCAGGAATTCCAGGCCCGTTTCTCTTCCGATCCGAACCAGGGTCTGGCGCAGCGCCGTATTGGCGGCGACGCCACCCGCCACCACCAGATGCCGCGTCTGGGGCCAGCGGGCCTTCATCTCGCGCACGCCGCGCCGCACCCGGTCGGCCATGGAATCGGCCACCGCGTCCTGGAAGGCGCGGGCCACGTCGGCCTGATCGCGCTCCGACAGGGGCCGCGGCAGGCTTTCGATCAGCAGGCGGGCGGCGTTCTTGAGGCCCGAGAAGCTGAAATCGCAGCCGGGCTTGCCCTTCATGGGGCGCGGCAGGGTGAAGCGGGCGGGATCGCCCCCCGCCGCCGCCTTTTCCACAGCCGGCCCGCCGGGATAGCCCAGGCCGGCCATCTTGGCCACCTTGTCGAAGGCCTCGCCGGCCGCGTCGTCGATGGTGGTGCCCAGGCGGGTGTAGCGGCCCACCCCCTCGACGGCCAGAAGCTGGCAATGGCCGCCCGAGGCCAGCAGCAGCAGATAGGGAAAGGGAATGTCGTGGGTCAGCCGCGGGGTCAGCGCATGGCCTTCCAGGTGGTTGATCGCCAGGAACGGCTTGGACGACGCCAGGGCGATGGCCTTGCCGGTCATCACGCCGACGATCACGCCGCCGATCAGCCCGGGACCGCCGGTGGCCGCCACCGCGTCCAGCCGGTCGAAGCCGACACCGGCCCGTTCCATGGCCTCGGCCACCAGCCTGTCCATGTGGGCGAGATGGGAGCGCGCGGCGATTTCCGGCACCACCCCGCCGAACGGGCGGTGCTCGTCCAGTTGCGACAAGACCACCTCGCCCAGGATTTCCCGCTCGCCGCTGACGATGGCGGCGGCGGTTTCGTCGCACGAGCTTTCGATGCCTAAAACAAGCAAGATGGAAATCCCTTTGCACAGCGGCGCCCGACTTACTACAACAACCGGACCATGACCGCAAAACTTCCCATCCTCCGCATCGGTACGCGCGGCTCGCCGCTGGCCCTGGCCCAGACCCACGAGACCCGCGACCGCCTCGCCGCCGCCTGGGCGCCCCTGGCCGCCGAAGGCGCCATCGACATCGAGGTCATCAAGACCACCGGTGACCTGGTGCAGGACCGCCCGCTGGCCGAAATCGGCGGCAAGGGCCTGTTCACCAAGGAACTGGACGAGGCCATGCTGTCGGGCCGCATCCATCTGGCCGTCCATTCCATGAAGGACGTGCCGACCCAGTTGCCCGACGGCATCGTGCTGCCCTGCATCCTGCCGCGCGAGGACGTGCGCGACGCCTTCCTCAGCCTCAAGGCCGGCTCGCTGGCCGAACTGCCCCAGGGCGCGGTGGTGGGAACCTCCTCCTTGCGGCGCGGCGCCCAGATCCTGCATCGGCGCCCCGACCTCAAGGTGGTGAACTTCCGCGGCAACGTCCAGACCCGGCTGCGCAAGCTGGAAGAGGGCGTGGTCGACGCCACCATGCTGGCCATGGCCGGATTGCGGCGTCTGGGCCTGGCCCGGCACGTCACCTCGGCCCTGTCCGAGGACGACATGCTGCCCGCCGTGGCCCAAGGCGCCATCGGCATCACCTGCCGCGCCGACGACCGTGCCGCGCTGGACTATCTGGCGGCGCTCAACTGCCCGGATTCCTTCGTCCGCGTCGCGGCGGAGCGGGCCTTCCTGACCCGCCTGGACGGCTCGTGCCGCACCCCCATTGCCGCCCTGGCCGAGCTGGACGGCGACACGCTGTCGTTCCGCGGCCTGATCGTCAGCCCGGACGGCACCAAGGTCCATGCCACCGCGCGCACCGGCCGCCGCGCCGATGCCGAGGCCATGGGCAACGACGCCGCCGAGGAATTGATCAAGGTGGCGGGGCCGGGCTTTTTCGACCTGATCAAGCCGCACTGAGCCATGCGGGCTCTCGTCACCCGCCCCAAGGACGATTCCGAAGGCGTGGCGCGGGCGCTGGCCGAACGCGGCCTCGAGGTCATGGTCGAGCCGCTGCTCGACATCGAACCGGTGGCGGGAGCCGTGGTCGAGATTCACGGCGCCCAAGGCATCCTGGTGACCAGCGCCAACGGCATCCGTGCCTTGGCCCGCCTGCATCCGGGACGCGACCTGCCCATATGGGCGGTGGGCGACGCCTCGGGCCGCGCGGCGCGCGAGATGGGCTTTTCCCGCGTGGAATGCGCCGGCGGCGACGTGGACAGCCTGGCCGCGCTGGTCCAGGCCCGTGTCGACCCCAAGGCCGGGGCGCTGCTGCATGCCGCCGGAACGGTGACGGCGGGCGACCTGTCGGGATGGCTGTCGGCCAAGGGATTCGAGGTGCGCCGCCAGGTCCTCTATCAGGCGGTGCCCGCCACCCGGCTTTCCGCCGCGCTGTGCGACACCCTGCGGGCCGGCGGCCTTCATCTCGCCCTGTTTTTCTCTCCCCGCACCGCCCGGACCTTTGCTACCCTGGCGATCGAGGCGGGAGTGCAGGGGAGTCTCGGCGCCATCGCCGCCTACGGCCTGTCGGCCAATGTCTCGGCCGAGCTGTCCCCGCTGCCCTGGCGGGTGCTGCGGCAGGCGGCCGAACCTAGCCAGGCCGCCCTGCTGGCCGCCATCGACGACGATCTCAACCGGGGATTCAGCCCATGACGTCAGAGCCCGCTTCCGAGCCCGCCGCCCCCGTGGAGGCGCCGACTCCCCCGCCGCGCTCACCGTCGGGCCGCCTGGTCCCGGTTCTGGTGGTGCTCGCCCTGGGGGGCGCGGCTTACGCCACCTTCCCCATGTGGCGCGGCCATATGGGCATGCCGGGGCCGGCCGTGACCGATGCCTTCGAGGTGGAGAACCTGCGGGCCGAGCTGTCGGCCGCCACCGCCCGTCTCGCCCAGTTGGAGGCGCGGTCCGCCACCGCCCCGGCGGCGGCGGACAACGCCCGGCTCGACCGGCTGGAAGAGGCGGCGAGGGCCGCCCACGGTCAGGCCGGCTCCCCGGCGGCGGAATTTGATGCGTTATCGAAACAGGTTGCCGATCTCAAGCGCAACTCGGCCGATGCCGCCGCCCTGCTGCGTCTTACCGACCGGCTGGAGCAGGTCGAGGCGGGCTTGCGCGATCTGCAGGGCAAGCGTGCCTCGGCCGCCGCCCTGCTGCTGGCCGCCGGTCAATTGCGCGAGGCGGTGGCGGCCGGCCGGTCCTTCGAGCCCGAATGGCGCGCCGCCCGCGTGCTGGCCGGCGAGGACGCGGAAAGCCTGGCCCTGCTCGACCAGTTGAAGGACCAGGCGGCCGCCGGCATCGCCACCCGCGCCACCCTGGTGCAGCGCTTCGACGCCCTGGCTCCGGCGCTGATCCGCGCCGAAATCCTGCCCGAGGGCGAGGGCTGGTGGCGGCGCACCGCCGACCGCCTGCTGTCGCTGGTCACCATCCGCCGCGAGGACGGCGCCGCCATCGGCCAGAACGCCGCCGCCGTGGTCGGCCGCGCCCAGGCGGCGATCCTGCGCGGCGACCTCGCCGCCGCCCTGGGCGAACTGGACTTTCTGAGCCCCGGCCCGGCCGCCGCCGCGGCTCCCTGGATCGCCGAGGCCAGGGCGCGGCAGGGCGCCGACAAGGCCCTGTCGCAACTGACCGCCCAGGCGGTGGCCCTGGCGGGAGCCGGCGTGAGGGTCGGGCCATGAGGCGGCTGCTCGCCTTCCTGCTCCTCACCGGGGTGGCGGTGGCCGGCGCCGTCTGGCTGGCCGACCATCCGGGTGAGGTGACCATCCGCTGGCAGGGCTGGCGGATCGATACCACCGTGCCGGTGCTGCTGGCCTTCCTGGCGGTGCTGCTGGTGGCGCTGTCCGTGCTGAACCGTCTGGTGCGCACCGTGTTCGGCGCTCCCGGCCGCTGGTTCGAGTCGCGGCGGGTCGGGCGCCAGCACAAGGGCTACGCCGCCCTGGCCGACGGGCTGGCGGCGGCGGCCTCGGGCGACGCGCTGCGGGCCGGCAAACTGGCGCGCAAGGCCGACAGGCTGCTGCGCGATCCGGCGGTCACCGGGCTGCTCACCGCCCAGGCCGCCCAGCTCAGCGGCGACGACGACCAACTGCGCGACCGCTACCGCACCATGATCGGGCGCAAGGAAACCGCCTTCCTCGGCCACAAGGGGCTGGCCGAACTGGCGCTCAAATCCGGCGACCGCGACAGCGCCCGCGCCGAGGCGGGCCAGGCCTTCCTGCTGCAGCCGGGCGCCGAGGGGCTGGCCGGCATGCTGCTCGACCTGCAGGTCGAGGCCGGTGCCTGGGCGGAAGCCGAGCAGGTGCTGCGCACCGCGCGGCGCCGCAACGCCCTGCCCGTCGCCGACCTCGCCCGTCGCCGCGCCCTGATCCTGCTGGGCCGCGCCGAGGAGGCGCTGCGGGCCGGCAACGAGGCCCAGGCCCTGGACTGGGCGCTGGATGCCCGCGATGCCGATCCGCTGTTCATTCCGGCCATCGCCCTGGCCGCCGATCTTCTTCGCCGGCGCGGCAAGGGGCGCAAGGCGGCGTCCCTGCTGAAGGCCGCCTTCAAGGCCGCCCCCCATCCGCTGCTGATCGCCGGCTGGCAGGCCCTGGGCGAGGGCGAGAATGCGCTGGAGCGGGTCAAAAGGGTGCAGGAACTGGTCCAGGCCAATCCCGCCTCGCCCGACGGCCACGTGGCCCTTGCCGAGGTGTCCCTGGCCGCCCAGTTGTGGGGACAGGCCCGCACCCATCTGCTAAAGGCCCTGGAGCAGCGGCCGACCCGCGCCGTTTTCCAATTGCTGGCCCGCGTCGAGCGCGAGGAGCGCAAGGACGAGGCCGCCGCCACCGCCTGGGTCCTCAGGTCGGGAACCGATTCGGTCCCGGAACCGTCCTGGACCTGTGGCGGCTGCGGCCACCATACCCCCGATTTCGCCGTAAGCTGCCCGGCCTGCGGCGCCGCCGGCCGACTGGAGTGGACATGACCCGATACGCCGTGATCGCCGCCGCCCTGGCGGCCCTTTGCGCCTCTCCCGCCCTGGCCGCCCCCGTCCCGGCCGCAGACGGCAAGGCGCTGTTCGCCGCCAAGGGCTGCCAGGCCTGCCACGGCGAGGCGGGCGCCAAGCCCATTGCCGGCTCTCCCGTCATCGCCGGGCAGAACGCCGTCTATCTGCTGCGCCAGATGACCGAGATCGCCGACGGCACCCGCTCCTCGGTTCCGGTCAAGGTGATGAAGCCGGTGATCGACAAGACCACCCCGGACGAGCGCAAGGTGCTGGCCGAGTGGCTGGCGGCCCAGAAGCCCGCCGAAGCCCAG
>JAVBXM010000155.1 GCA_030824585.1 Phaeospirillum sp.
CAGCGGCCGCACCGCGCCGCGCTCGATTCCCAGGCGGGCCAGCAGGGCCTTCAGGCCGTATTGCGGATGGGCGGGATCGAGCGCCGCCCAGGACTCGCCGTCCATGTCCCGTTCAAGGCCGGCCAGCACCACCCGCCCGGCGGGCAGGCAGGCCACCGCCGCCAGCAGGTCGGCGGTGGCCGGGCGCGAGCCGGTGGAGCCGGCGGCGATCACCTTGTGACGGGGCGGCTTGGTCCGCCACGCCTCGATCTGGGCCGCCATCACCCGGTTCAGCCGGTCCTCGGGATCAAGCACGCCACGCTCGGCCAGGATGCTCGGCCAGGCTTCGGTGAGGATCTTGAGGAAATCGAGGGTCAGTTGCCAGTGGCTGGCATAATCCTCGGGGACCAGCCGGGCCAGGCCGGCGAAGTCCAGACGCTCCACCTGCACGGCGTCCAGCAGCTTGGCCAGTTCCGAGGCCAGCCGCACCGCCTGGTCCGGGCTGGGCACATGCCCCTTCTGGGCCTCGGCCGCCGTCAGGATCAGCCGGGCCAGGATCAGCACCCGCTCGGTGGGGCTGACCGCCGGCGGCAGGTCCAGGGGATCGGCGCCCGACAGGTCCAGTTCCTCCTCGTCCAGGTCGCCCAGCGGCCGCAGCCGGGGCAGCAGCAGCGGCCGCCCCCCCGACAGGCGCAGGAAGGCGTCGCTCATGGCGCGGCAGGCGCGCCGCGTCGGCAGCAGGACCTCCATGTCGGCCAGGGCCAGCGGATCGCCCCCCGCCTCGGCCAGCAGATGAGCCGCCAGGGTATCGACGAACGCCGCGCCGGGCGGAATGGTGAAGACCGGACTCATGGGATGCCCTCTCGCAGGGGCGCCATTGTCCCTCAATCGGAGGAGACATGCAAAAGGCCCCGCAAGGGAACTGTTTCACCGGCCAGGCGAAGCCCCCTTTACTGACGGCCGCTTCCGTCCACCTGGTCGCCTTCAATCCGGCGGAAAAAGTCATCAAGCCGTTCCGTCGGCACCGCCAGGACGTTCAGTTGGGAGGGCAGATGGAAGCGCTGCTCGGATCTGAAAGGCAATACCGCCAGCGTGGCGCGGCCGCCCGTCCCAGCCGGCAGATCCTTCATGATGAAGTCCGGCCGGCCAGCCTCCCAGCCCGCATGAAAGAACTGATACCCTCGCTCGGCGAACCAGTGGAACGGATCCAGCGTCAGGGCGGGCCGATCACGATGCAGCCAGTTTTCAAACACCACGTAGGGTCGCGTCCGCTCAACGGTGGCGGAAGCTCCTTTCAGAACCTCAAGCTCGTGATCCTCGGCGTCGATCTTGATCACATCCACCGAGGCCAGGGCGAGCGAATCCAGGGTTGCCAGCCGGATGGTGACGCCACCCGCCTCGCCGATACGGGCCAGACCGCTCTGAACACCGTCGGAAAACGCCATTGTGCTGCTGCCGTCGCTGTCGGCCAGGGCCGTGTCGTAGCAGGTGATCCGTCGATCGAGACCGGCCCCGCGAACCACATTCGCCAGATCCACGAAAGTGCTGGGAAACGGTTCGAAGGCATGGACATGCCCCCTGAATCCCGGGCGGCTGGCCACCAGCAGCGAATACCATCCCCAGTTGGCGCCGACATCCACGAAGCAATCCTCGTCGGCAACCAGCAGGTCCAGCAGGGTGGACGTCTCCGGTTCGTAGAGCGGCTGGCACTGTGGCAGGTAGAGAGCTCCGAACTGGGTATTTCGGGCATTGAACTCGACCTCGCGCGCCCCTTCCGGCAGGTCAATGCGAAAATGACCGCGCCCCTGCATGCCCAATCCCATCAATAACCGGAACAATCGCTTGGCGGGCTTGCCGACGAACCGCTTGGACAAGCGGCGACGAGGAAGGAATGCAGCAGCGTGCAGGCGGGACAGAAAAGGGAACCCCCCGACCCGGAACGGATTGCGCAACGTCACCTCCCGGTACACAGTCCTGGCGGATGACGATGGGGGAAACGCGTCCATGCCTGAGTCCATTAATCCGTTTAGCCGGGCACAAGCCTTAGCAGATTAAGCTTTTTGGTTAAACGATTTCCCATGGATTTACAGCGTCATGGGAAATCTTCCGGGCCTTGCCGAAGTCCTTCGGCGTCGGCTTTCCTCGCCTCCCCGTCGCATTCAAATGCCAAAGGCCACCCGAGGGTGGCCTTTGGCATTTGAATGGCGGAGGGGTGGGGGCTGAGGATGAACCTTCTCTAAGTACGGATTCGTAGCTGGGCGAAAACGCGCGGTTTACGGCGAAATGTACGAATATGGTGAGGGCGAAGGTTTGCGACGACCCTTCTCCACCATTTCTGCTCAATTTCGGCTGTTGGATCAGTTCAGCAACGTATCGATGAACGCCAGTGCTTCCGCCAGTTTGATCCGTGCATCCACGAGTTTCTCTCCAGCAATCGCGGTCCTGCGCCCAGCCATCAGTAAAAACATATCCAGGACCGCATCGGAGTGCCGGGCCAACGCTATCAAATGTTCCCCGCTGGGACCATTTGTGCCGGCGAACCAGTTCTTCACCGTCCGCTCGCCCGCACCGGTCCAGCGCATCGCCGTCTTGATCCCCTGATGGCTGGTCCCAAGCTGCGCGCGTAACGCTTCGGCGACCATCATCGCATAGTCCGCCTTGTCGTGTCCCCGGCCGTTGCCGCCAGGAAAAACCTTGCCCTTTTTCGGCAACATTTTTCCGCGCCTCCCCCGCTATTGTTTGGTCGTAGTGCGGAGAGGGTAGGAACCGGGTCAAGTATCCGGATAGTCCGTCGATGGCCATGCCTCCGAAACGCAATGCAGTCGCGGGGGCAGATTCCGGTGAGCGACGAGAGCGGACACAAAAACGACGAAAGCAATCCCGCACTGGAACCTCGGCGGCGCGCGGCTCAGTACGTGCGGATGTCCACGGAGCATCAGCAATACTCGACCGAGAACCAGGCGGATGCAATCGGCCAATACGCCGACACCCACGGCTTCGAAATCGTTCGCACCTATGCCGACGAAGGGAAAAGCGGGCTCCGTCTGGACGGCCGGAAAGCACTCCAGCAACTGCTCGATGATGTCCAATCGGGACGAGCCGATTTTTCGGTGGTTCTTGTCTATGACGTGAGCCGATGGGGCCGCTTCCAGAACCCCGACGAAGGCGCCTATTACGAACTATGTTGCGACCTAGCCGGCATCGCCGTGCATTACTGCGCCGAGCAGTTCGACAATGACGGCAGCCCATTTTCTCACATTATCAAGGCGCTCAAACGCACCATGGCCGGCGAGTATTGCCGGGAATTATCGGTGAAGGTTTTCTCCGGCCAGCGTCGCCTGATCACCTTGGGATATCGCCAGGGCGGCCCAGCCGGATTCGGGCTCCGCCGGCAGTTGATCGACCATACCGGCACGCCAAAGAATGCCCTCGGCCGTGGTGAGCAGAAGAGCATTCACACCGACCGCGTCATTCTGATCCCTGGGCCGCCGGAAGAGATCGAAATCGTCCAGTTCATCTATAGGGCGTTCGTCGCGGAAGGCCGAAGCGAGCGCGAGATCGCTGCCATGCTGAACGCTCGGGGTGTCACCACCGATCTTGATCGCCAATGGACCCGCGGCACCATTCATCAGGTGCTGATCAACGAGAAATACATTGGCAACAACGTATGGAACCGCCGTTCGTTCAAGCTGAAGAAGAAACGAGTTCAAAACGCCCCGGACGAATGGGTTCGTGCAGACGCCGTTTTCTCGCCAATCGTGGATCAGGCTCTTTTCGACGCGGCCCAAACCATCATTCACGGGCGTTCGCAACGCCTGTCGGATGAAGAAATGTTGGCCGCCCTGCAGGAATTGCTGGAAAGGCGAGGCTTTCTGTCGGGCATCCTGATTGATGAGACAGAAAATTGCCCATCAAGCAGTGCCTATCAATGCCGCTTCGGCAGCCTGCTTCAAGCCTATGCGCTGGTGGGGTTCACCCCGGATCGCGACTACCGCTATATCGAGATCAATCGGGCTCTGCGCCGAATGCACCCACAGGTTCTCGCTGACACCGTCACCGGCATCGAAGCCGTTGGTGGTGTGATTGCTCAGGATCCAGTGACCGACATCCTGACCATAAATCGGGAGTTCACAGCCTCTGTTGTCGTCGTGCGCTGCCGGGAGACACCGGCAGGATCGCTGCGCTGGCACATCCGTCTCGATATGGGGCTATGTCCGGACGTGACCGTTGCCGTCCGCATGGACCGGGAAAACCGCGAAGCGCAGGACTACTACATCCTGCCCAGCCTCGACATGAAGGCCGCGAAGTTCCGGCTTGGCCCCCACAATGGCATGGCGCTCGACTCCTACCGCTTTGATTCCCTCGCCCCGCTCTTCGACATGGCGGCTCGTGTCAAATTGCTGGAGATTGCGTGATGGACGAACACCTCGACCAAAATGTCGAAATGATCCCTGTCGCCAAAATCACGGTGATCAACCCCAGAGTCCGCAATCAGCGGGTCTTCAAGGAGATTGTCGACAGTATCGCCGAAGTGGGCCTGAAGAAGCCTATTACCGTCACCCGTCATGACGATACAGACGGGCCACGCTATGACCTTGTCTGCGGACAGGGCCGCCTGGAAGCCTTTCAAGCCTTGGGACAGACCATGATTCCGGCCTTGGTGGTGGAGGCAGACGCCCAGGAGCGCATGGTCAAAAGCCTGGTCGAGAACTGCGCGCGCCGTCTGCACCAAGCCATCGACCTTCTCCATGACATTGGGGGAATGAAACGACGGGGCTACACCGAGCCAGAAATCGCCAAAAAGACCGGCCTTACCGTGGAGTATGTCCGAGGCGTCGTTCGCCTACTGGAGAAGGGAGAACTCAGGCTGCTGCGGGCTGTCGAGTCCGGCCAAATTCCGGTCAGCGTCGCCGTGGAGATTGCCGAGGCGGACGACGTGGGCGTTCAGGCCGCGCTGCAACAGGCATATGAGAAAAACCTGCTGCGTGGCCGGAAACTATTGATCGCCAAGCGGCTGGTGGAAAACCGCTCTCGACGGGGCAAGGGGTTGAGAACACACGCACCGTCCCGGAAAGACGTGCCATCCACAGATGCCTTGGTCCGGGCATATCGGGATGACACCGAACGAAAGCGGCTGCTGGTCCGCAAGGCGAACGCCACCCGCAACCGTCTCCTCTTCATGACCGAAGCCTTCCGGCAGCTGCTGCATGACGAGAATTTCGTCACCCTGCTGCGGGCCGAGGATCTCGACACCATCCCCAGGAATCTCGTCAGCCGCATCCAACGGGCGGAGGTTTCCTGACCATGGCGCGCAAACCAATATCCGGCCCTGTCCAGATGGCTTTCGAATCCGTGCGGCCACTAAAGGCCTTGGCCAGCGTGTTGACCGTGTCGCTGTATTCAGCCTCCTCCAGCACCCTGGCGGTCAGGCATCGCGGCTGACCGGCCTGGAACGCCTTGATCAGTTGGCGAACCACATCGCGCTGTTTCTGGCCCCGG
The DNA here is from genome assembly GCA_030824585.1 of Phaeospirillum sp. Classification (GTDB taxonomy): domain Bacteria; phylum Pseudomonadota; class Alphaproteobacteria; order Rhodospirillales; family Magnetospirillaceae; genus Phaeospirillum. The sequence goes on from JAVBXM010000155.1 coordinate 5,479, forward strand.
AACCGGTATTCCTTTCCGTGGACGGTAACGACGTCGAAGTCGGCACTGTGGGTCAGCGGCCCGCTATCCGCCGGCACCCCACCGCCCAGCAGCACCCCGCGCAGAATCGCCTTATCCAACTGGATGCCATGGCCGTTCGGGGTCAGGCCATCGGCGATGGCAATGGCGCGATACTCAGGCGGGAGGGCAGGATGTCTGGGGACGGCGCCCGTGGTCAGCAGCAGGCTGGGGCCACGGGCGCGCCTCGGCCCCAGGGCTTCGGCGATCCGGTCATGAATGTCGGGCCGTCCCAGCCGCCGTGCCAGATAGATTGGAAACTTCCTGGTGGTCAGATAATCCTGCCCCAGATCCCACAGATGATCAGGCACCAGGGGCATGGACTTGGTGCTCGCCGGCATACCCAGAAGACTGGCCGCGACTCCCGGCAGGCGATCGGTGTCGAGCCGGAACGTGCCCAGTTGCAACGGATCGACGTCCAGGAATCCCCGATCAGGATGGAAGCATCGGAGTTTCCCGGTCCTGTCACGCATCACCGGCAAATCCACCTCCATTTCGCCGATGATCACCAGAACGGTCTTCCGGTTGCCGTCGGGAATCAGAGTGCCGGCGTCGATCAATGCCCTCGCCTCGTCACCGAGCTGCTCGGCCAGGATGCCGGACGAAATGACGGGACGGGTCAGTTCCGCCAGCCCCAGCAGAAAACGCAGGCCCGTCTCCGACGGTATCGTCATGCAGCTCAAACCGTTAGGTCCTGAAGGATGCCCCAGCGGCGCAGGTATTTCTCACCGATCAGCCGTTCCTTATCGGTCTTATCCTTCAGGTCGCAGCCATTGGGGTGGCGCAGCTTGAGGGAAATGGTCCGGCCACGGGGATTGATGTCGTCCGGTTCGAACGGCACCGACAGTACCACCTCGCGGATGCGGTATCCGCCCAGGAAGGGATTGCGCTCCTCGAACAACTGGTCGGCCAGGGAATGGGCGTTGTCGTCCGCCGCCCGCGCCTCGATGGTCAGGAAAGCCGATTCGTCGAGGGTTTCGAACTTCACCACGCGAACCCGGACGATTCCGATGCCGTCCTGCGGATCGGTCGCGAAGCGATGCTCGGTCATGAACACAGACAGGTCGTAATGGCGCAACGGCAAAGGTGCCGCGTCCACCGAGTGGTTGAGCAGGGTCTTGGCGAAGACCTTGGCCAGATCGCGCCGGTCGGCCTTGCGGTCGCCGACCACCTCGATGACGCCGGACGCCGCCTCGTAGGTGAAGCCCAGCTCGTAGACCGGGCGGTACACCAGCGGGCCGATGCTATCCTGGTCCTTGAACACTTCGACGCTGTCGGGCAGTCCCTCGCGGTACACCGTCACCTGCACCAGGCTTTTGACGCGGCCGTCCACGTCGGGGCGGGTGCGGTCGAAGACCTCGATCTTGACCTTTTCGCCTTCACGGAAGAAGCGCCGGACTTCCGCCGCCAGCGCATTACGATGATCGCCGCCGCGACCGACGGTCAGATCCTTGGGAGCGACGAAGGCATCCCAGGTCCGCCCCTTGCGGGCGTTCTCGAAGAAGGCGATGTCCTCGGCCTTGCGGAACTTGGCGGGATCGGTCCGGAGCAGCCACAACGCACGAGCATGGCGGACGCCCATGGTGCGCAGATGGTCCTGTTGTGTCTCGTCCGCCACCGACATGATCGCCGTCTGGCCGACCTCGCTGGTCATACGGTCAACACGGTCGCAGTCCAGTCGAATGCGCTCGCGCTCAAGTTCCGTCAGAGCTTCGATCGCCTGCAGGATCGGTTCGATGATCTCCCCGCTGCCGCTGTCCCAGTTCACCGGATCGGGAAACGTCATCCCGAAGCCGGTGAAATAGTCGCGCAATTCAAGACCGGGAACATTGCGGATCAGGCGGGAAATAACCAACATGGACGCCTCTATGGTGGTCTCGGTGACCGGATGGGGGAGAAGGCCCCCCCTATCCGGCAAACATCAACTTGGGATCTTGTGTGGATCATTGCCGTGGCTGTCGGCGCCTCTCGCTGCGATTGTCATGGGTGCTTCAGGCCGTCAACGCAGAGCGGATCGCCGAGACGACTTCGCCGGTCGCCTCCAGCGGTGCCATATGGCTGACGCCCGGAAGCACTGCGAATTGAATGCCCGGGAGGACCTTGCCAAAGGCGGTGCGAAGCGAGTCCGGGGATTCCACCACGTCGGCCCCGCCCACGATAATGTGGGTGGGAACGGCAATGCCGGATGCCTGTTCCGTGATATCCTCGACCATGCCCTGCTCGGGCCACGCACGCTTCGCGCCCGGCGAACCGCGCAGGATTTCTCCGATGATCAACTCACGGTGAACCTCGGAAAGCGAGAGGGCGGAGATGATGCCCATCACGCCTTCGCGGCTCTGATAGGCGGCAATCATTCCTTGGCGCTGCTCGACCGGAACCTCGAGGGCGGTTGGCGGAGCGGGTGCAATCAGAATCAGCCGTTTCAGCCCCGTCGGCTTCCGCGCGGCCACGAGTTGGGCCACCTTGCCGCCCATGGAATGGCCGACGAGAATGAAGTCTTTCAGGCCAAGCTGTTCGATGACGCCGCCGACATCGCTGGCGAGCGTTTCCAGCCGGTAATCCTCGGCGTCCTTGCTCGATTCACCCCAGCCGCGGAAGTCGATCGCGACACAGCGGTTGGTGCCGGCCAGGCACTCCATGACGGGCGCCCACGTACGGCTTGAGCCGCCCCAATAATGCAGGAAAACCAGTTCGGGGGCGCCGTCTCCGATATCGACCACGTTGAGGTCGACGCCATTCACATGCAGGAAAGTCTGTTCATTTGACATGATCGCACCTCTGCTAGCCTTGAATTGCCGCCAAGCGTTGCTTGTGTGTCTTCGCGATTTCGACACCTGCCGGCGTCATTTCACCCATGATGCCTTTGCTGCCGGAGATCATCTCGACGATCTCCGGTCGCGCCGTGCGCGGATGGCCTGCGTTGAAGGGGGGCTGAGGATCGTATTCCAGTGCCAGCTGCGTGAATTCAGCGGCATCCCGGCCCTTGATCTCCGCGATGACGGTGAGGCCGAAATCGACACCGGCCGTGACGCCACCGCCCGAGATGCGATTCCGGTCGACAGCCACGCGTTCATGGCTCGGCTTGACACCCAGTGCCTCCAAGGGTTCATAGAAGGCCCAATGCGTTGCCGCGCGGTAGCCGTCGAGCAGCCCAGCCATGGCGAGGATCACGGAACCGGTGCATACCGAGGTGATGTAGCGGGCGGTCGAACCGGCGCGGACGAGGAAGTCGAGGATCTCCTGGTCCTGCATGGCGTCGAGCGTTCCGAAGCCGCCGGGCACGAAGAGCACGTCCAAATTGTCGGGAACGTCGGCGAAGGTCATCGTGGGGTTCATGGAAACGCCCATGTCGGTCGGGACCGGTTCCATCGTCTTCCAAATGAGATGTGTTTTTCCGTGCAGACCGAAGGCCGTTTGTGGGCCTGCAAGGTCGAGCAGCGTGAAGCCGGGATAAAGCAGCATCCCGATCTGGAGGGGAGCGGCTCCAATATCCCATCCGGCGCTATCGTCATCAGCCATGGTGACCTCCTTCATGTTGAGCACCCCGACTATAGGGTTGGTCGGCCCATGGCGTGAGTGGCAGGAAAGACAAATAACGTTCATTTACTGCCAGGCGACTTCCTGCTAAGGTTGGGGTCGGAGGATGGCATGCCGATGCACCACATCGCCGTTCTGGCGCTGCATGATTTTGTTGCCTACGACCTGAGCATTGCCTGCGAGGTCTTCTGGCGCACCCGCACATCCAGCGGAGAACAAGCATACGATGTGCAAGTCTGCGGCCAGACCCGGACAGTCCGTTCATGCCATTTTGACGTGCGCGTTCCTCATGGGCTTGACGTCCTTGCGCGCGCGGACACGATCATCGTCCCCGGCATCGAAGATCCATCGGCCCCCGTGCCGGAGCCGATATTGGCAGCGTTGCGACAGGCATGGAACCGTGGTGCGAGAATAGCAAGTATCTGCACTGGTTCTTTCGTGCTCGCGGCCGGCGGTCTGCTCGATGGCAGGCGCGCTACCACTCATTGGATCTGCGCCGCGAAACTTGCGGAACGGTATCCGCAAATCACCGTCGAACCTGACGTGCTGTTTGTCGATGAAGGCCGCATCATCACCTCTGCCGGCGCGTCCGCGGGACTCGACATGTGCCTTCATCTGGTCCGCCGCGATCATGGCCAGGCCGTTGCGGCGCGGTCGGCACGGCTTGCCGTCGCGCCGTTGAGCCGGGATGGCGGCCAAGCCCAGTTCATTCGCCACGAACCTCCGGCGTCTCGATCGAGCCTCTCATCGCTGATCGAGTGGATGACGACCAATCTTGACAAGCCCCTCGATGTCGACGCTCTCGCGAAGCGGGCTCGCATGAGCCCCCGGACCTTCGCACGACGATTTCGTGAACAGACCGGCACGACGCCTCTACAGTGCCTTCTCGCGATGCGAATCCAGCGGGCCCAAGAACTCCTGGAGGCGAGTCAGACGTCGATCGATCAGATCGCCATGATGGCGGGGTTCGACTCTCCGGTTACCTTCCGCACGCGGTTTCGCAACGTGGTCGGGCTCACCCCAACGGAATATCGCCGCAGGTTCAGCGCTCCGCAATTGATAGCAAAAGAGTCCGAATACCCTCTCGCACTTGGGCCTGCCGCATAATTTCTAGATCGGCTTCGCGACTGCTAGAATGGCAATCAGCAGCATGGCAATCACCATGCCAATGCCGGCTCCGGGAATGCTCTTGGCGGGCTTTCCATCGCGGACGATGCGCCGCAATCGCCCCGACTGCACGCCATGGAGCGCAGAAAGTGCGACAACGAAGGCAAGCTTGACCATCAGCCACAGGGATGGAAACCATCCTGCCCAAAGCGCCAGGGAAAGACCGAAGATCCAGGTCAGCAGCAATGCCGGTGCCGTAACATGCCGATCCAGACGAAGCAGTGCCGCGAGTGCGCCGGTTTGCTGTTCCTGCGGATATTGTGCGATCACGTTCATCATCCTGTCGTGCGCCATGAGGCCGCCGACGAGGAACACCACCGCCGTCACATGCGCAGCCACAAGATAGGGGTAGAATGTCATCGCCATCACTCGACGTTCTGTCCATCAAGCGCCCCGGCCCTCTGCCGGAGCCAGGAAATGTTGAAGAACCCGGCGAACGGCAGGAAAGCGACGACAAACAACCGCGCCACGTCGCTCCCTCGCCAACCGCCGCCCGCCACCGTTTGCAGAGCCGTCCAGCTATAGGCCAGAAAGGCGATTCCGTGGACCGGACCGAGAATCCACGATCCCAGCGGCCAACCGAAGATATGCTTCAGCGGCACGGCGATGCAGACCAGTGACGCGAGCGTCGTCGCCTCAATGATCGAGAGAATCTCCAGCCGCTTCAATTGCTCGCGCTCAAGCCCGTTTGCCAATTGCGGGGATATCGTTTGGTCAGCCATCGACACCATCTTCCAGTCTTGATGCGTGGTTGGGCCGCTTTGCTGATCGCTTGAAGACTGCCCAAATCGACGGAGCGCCGATCGCGTACCAGACGGCAAGCACCGGATCGCAGATCGCGCAACCGAAAGACGACATCGCCTCAAATGGAATGATCGGATTGCCATAAAGATGGTGCAGACAGTCCCAGACGGTATGTGCCAGCCACCCCGCCGCAATGGCCCGATAGTGGGAAAGCCCGGCATAGGCCAACACCGTCATGACCGCGCAGAACGAAAACTCCCATAATCCGAAGCCACCGCTTAGATAGGCGGCACCTGCGCCGGCTAGAAAGACGGCACTGAACTTCTGTCGGGCCGGCTCTGTCAGCAGCGAAATAAGCGCAATGAGCACAAGCGCCACCAGAACAGGAAAGGCAAGATGGGGAATCGTTGCGTCGGCGAAGAAAGATGAGGGTATGAAGGAACTATTCACGCCGGCCCCACTGCAAGCCTATCGGTAATGCCGTTCGACGAGATAGCCATGGCGCCCCGTCGCTCGCTGGAATCCACCCGACGATAGGCGCTGTCCCGGCCACAGCGTGAGTGGCGGAAATGACAAATATCGCTCATTTACTGCCAGTTCATGCCGATTCACGACTTTCGAGGTACCGCGTTGATATCCATGCCGCAGCAATGGTTCGGTTGGCCCGTCTCCGGGGCAGGGACGATATCCGTACCGTTTGCCAATCCATTTCTCGTTGCAGGGGCGATTGAAATCGATAAGTGATTGGCGCAACCCATCGGCAGAATTTGTCTAATGCCTATGAATTGGCTGCAAGACTGACATGATCGATGTGCCCGGCCTTCGCATATTATCTATCCGCCTCCTTTGTTTTCTATCCGGTGCGAAGGCGGAATGATTTTGCTTCCACATCTCCGCTTCTAATGGCTAGCCTGCCGACCAGTTGTTCTTTCAAACCGTCGGTACGCCATGTCCATCGCCCTGTCCCCCGACCGCATGACCGCCGCAGAGCGTCTCGACGAAATCGCCGAAATTCTGGCTGTTGGTGCCATCCGGCTCATGACCAGGAAGTCCACTCGTATATCTGCTGAGCGCGGAGACAGTTCCGTCGACTTCACCGCCAGCCAGAGCGTGTATGGCGTGGAGAACAAACGGAGGAACTCCCGCCCATGACGACCGCGATCCTCACCCAGGTGGCCGAATTGCCCACCCTGCCGACGCCCAGGCTGAAAGCCATGTGGCGCGAACTGACCGGCACCGAGCCGCCGCCCTATAACCGCACCTTCCTGGTCAAGCGACTGGCCTACCGGATTCAGGAACTGGCCTTCGGCGGACTATCGGTCCAGGCCGAACGCCGCCTCGACGATCTGGTCGACGAGTTGGATGGCAAGAAGAAGCCCAGACCTAAGGACATGACCGCCCCCATCGTCGGCACCAAGCTGATCCGGGAATGGCAGGGGGTGCAGCAGGAAGTGACCGCCCTGGCCGATGGCTTCGAATGGCAGGGCCGCCGCTACCAGAGCCTGTCGGCGGTGGCCCGCGCCATCACCGGCACCCGCTGGAATGGGCCGCTCTTCTTCGGTCTGCGCAAGCACGGCAAACTGGAGGGCAGCCGATGACCCCGCCCAAACCTCTCCGCAAGGTCCGCTGCGCCATCTATACCCGCAAGTCCTCGGAAGAGGGGCTGGAGATGGAATTCAACAGCCTCGACGCCCAGCGAGAATCCTGTGAGGCCTACATCGCCAGCCAGCGGGCCGAGGGCTGGGTGCCGGTGCCCGACCGCTACGACGATGGCGGCTTCTCCGGCGGCAACCTGGAACGTCCCGCCCTGAAGCGCCTGCTGGCCGACATCGAGTCCGGGCTGATCGACGTGGTGGTGGTCTATAAGATCGATCGCCTGTCGCGCTCGCTGATGGATTTCTCCAAGCTGGTCGAGGTGTTCGACCGCAACGCCGTCACCTTCGTCTCGGTGACCCAGTCGTTCAACACCACCACCTCCATGGGGCGGTTGAC
>JAVBXM010000213.1 GCA_030824585.1 Phaeospirillum sp.
GTGGCTGTTCTCGATCCTCGACAACAGCCCGCAGGCCCAGGCCGAACGCGCCGCCTACGAAGCCCAGTCCATCCGGTCCGAGACCGGCCTGGGTGCCGAAGGCGCCGCCAGCCACTAAGTATTGCCTAGTCTTCGAGATGGGGGCATCGGGAAACCGGTGCCCCTGTTTTGTGCCGATTTCATGAAAAAATGGCGCCTACCGCGAGGGTAGGCGCCACAGAGGACAAAGTGGATCACAAAAGCGAGCATCAATCGCAGCCATGAACACTAGGGTCCGATGTCGCATTGGTGTATCGCGTCAAGAAGCTTATACGGGCGAGATTGCGCCAGCATGACATCAGAATTAAAGTTGCCTCAGAGAGGACTGGGAGCCATGCCATGAAGGTCCTGCTGGTCGAAGACGAGAAAAAGATCGCCGAATTCACCGCCAAGGGGCTGCGCGAACACGGCTTCGTGGTCGATGTGGCGACCAACGGCGATGACGGCCTGGGCATGGCGCTGATCGGCGAGTACGACCTGCTTATCCTCGACGTCATGCTGCCGGGCCGCGACGGCTGGTCGGTGCTGTCGGATTTGCGGGGGCGGGGAACGCAGGTGCCGGCCCTGTTCCTGACGGCCCGCGACGGCATCAACGATCGGGTCAAGGGCCTGGAACTCGGTGCCGACGACTATCTGCCCAAGCCGTTCTCCTTCGCCGAACTGCTGGCCCGCATCTGGACCATCCTGCGGCGCGGCCCGGTGCGCCAGCCCACGGTCCTCGCCGTCGGCGACCTCAAGCTGGAACCGGCCCGCATGACCGCCTTTCGCGGCGGAACCCGCCTGGACCTCACCCCCAAGGAATTCTCCCTGCTGCATCTCCTGGCGCGGCGCCGGGGCGAGATCCTGTCCCGCCACTACATCGCCCAGCAGATCTGGGACATGAATTTCGACGGAGATTCCAACGTGGTGGATGTTCACATCCGGCGGCTGCGCATCAAGGTGGACGACCCGTTCGAAACCCGCCTGATCAAGACCGTGCGCGGCGTCGGCTATGCCCTCGACGACGGAGCCTGATGGTGCTGGCCCAGGCCTTCCGCTCCATCGCCGGGCGCCTGACCATCCTGTTCGTCTTCACCTCCCTGGCGACCCTGCTGGCCAAGGCGGCGTTCACCTATCTGACCATGGCGCCGGTGCTGTCCGCCCAGGAGGAGCAATATGCCATCGCCACGGCGGAGCTGCTGGCGCTGAAGGTGGATACGGCCCTCCGCCAGGGCGAGACGCCCAGCCCCGGCGCGCTGCTGCCCGCCGACATGACCGGCTTCATCCGTGTCCTGGACCGTGGCGGCGCGGTGCTGGCCGAATTGCACGGCATGAGCGCCGAGTTGCCGGCCCTGGAGATCGCGGCCGGCGGCCGGCCCATCCTGGTCCGCGGCGTTTCGGGCCGGCAGTATTGGGCCGCCAGCCGGAACGCCGGGCGCGGCGAGGCTCCGCTGACCGTTCAGGTGGCTTCGGAAGCCTTTGAGTTTCGGCTGCTGGCCCCCACCGGGGGACGGTTGTGGCTGGCCTCCGTCGTCGCGCTGATCCTCAGCGGCGTCGCCGGCTACCAGATCGTCCGGCACGGCATTCGGCCCCTGCAGAATCTGGCCGAGACGGTGAGGGCCATCGGCGGCTCCACCCTGGGCCGCCGTATCGAATCCGACAGCCTGCCGCAGGAATTGCGGCCCCTGGGCGGCAGCTTCAACGCCATGCTCGACCGCCTGCAGCTTTCCTTCGACCGGGTGGCGCAGGTCACCGACGACATCGCCCACGAACTGCGGACGCCGCTGGGCGTCATGACCGGCCAGATCGACGTGGCGCTCAACGCCGAGCGGCCGGCCGGGGAGTACCGCGAGGTGCTGGAATCGGTGCGCGAGGAGTTGTCCACCCTGTCGGACATGGTCCAGCGCCTGCTGTTCCTGTCGCGCGTCGAGAACCAGTCGGTCCCCGTCAGCCGCGATCCCCTGGACATCATCGCCGAGCTGGAGGCGGTGCGGGAGTTCTACGACCCCCTGGCCGCCGAGGCGGGGATCACCCTGGCCGTGGCGGCGCCCCGGTCCCGGCTGGACGCCCTGGGCGACCGCGTGCTGCTGCGCCGCGCCGTGGTCAATCTGGTGGCCAATGCCGTCCGCTACACGCCTCCCGGCGGGCGGATCGTCATGGAGGCCGGGCGCCAGGGCGACGTGGTGCGGCTTTCGGTCAGCGACACCGGGCACGGCATTCCCGCCGAGCACATTCCCCGGCTGTTCGACCGCTTTTTCCGCCTGGATCGGGCGCGGGAGACCGGCGGCGGCCATATCGGCCTGGGACTGGCCATCGTCAAGGCCATTGCCGACCTGCACGGCGGCTCGGTGGCGGTGGAGAGCGAGGTGGGACGGGGCACCCGGGTGGTCCTGACGCTGCGGATGCCGCCCGGTGCTCCGGCCCCATAAAAAGAGGGACCCGCGGCCGAAGCCGGCGGGTCCCAGTGTTCATCCGGGAGGATGATTTACTTGCGGTTGGACGCGTCCCATTCCGCGAAGGTCGAACCGGCCTTGGCCAGCTTTTCCAGCAGCGGGGCCGGGGTCCAGTACTGCGGGTCCAGGGTCTTGCCGAACTCGACGATCTTGTCGTAGATCTTCTTCAGGCCGACGGTGTCGGCATAGAACATCGGGCCGCCGCGATAACGCGGGAAGCCGTAGCCGGCGGTGTAGACCACGTCGATGTCGGAGGCGCGCAACGCGATGCCTTCCTCCAGCAGCTTGGCGCCTTCGTTGATCATGGAATAGAGGCAACGCTCGAGGATCTCGTCCTTGCCCGGCTTGCGATCGGGCACGTTCAGGCGCTTGCCCTCGGCGTGCATCATCTCGATGACCTCGGGGCACGACGCGCGCTTGCGGTCGGGGGAGTCGTAGCGGTAATAGCCGCGCCCGGTCTTCTGGCCCAGCCACTTGTTGGCCACCAGCAAGGTGGAGCAGCGGTAGAAGCTGGGGTCCTCGGGGACCATGTGCGGGTTGGCGATGCGGGTGTTGTCGCCCACCTCGACGCCGGCCATGTCGTACACGGCCAGGATGCCCATGGCCATGCCCCATTCCTCCAGCGCGCCGTCCACGTCGGAGGGCGTGGCGCCTTCCAGCACCATGCGCTCGGCCTCGCGGCCGTAGGGGTCCATCATGCGGTTGCCGATGAAGCCGTAGCAGACCTTGGAGACCACGCCGGTCTTCTTGATCAGCTTGGCCATGTCGAGAGCGGTCAGCAGCACGTCCATGGCGGTCTTGGCGCCCTGGACGATCTCCAAGAGCGGCATGACGTTGGCCGGGCTGAAGAAGTGCAGGCCGATGACGTCGGCCGGACGCTTGGTGATGGCCGCGATCTCGTCGATGTCCAGCGTGGAGGTGTTGGTGCCCAGGATGGCGCCCTGGGGCAGCACGGCGTCCAGCTTGGTGAAGATGTCCTTCTTCAGCTCCATCTTCTCGAACACCGCCTCGATGGCGAGGTCGGCGTCGGACAGCGAGGCATAGTCGGTGCTGGCCGAGAGCAGGCCCATGCGGCTCTCGAGCTGCTCCTGGGTCAGCGAGCCGCGCGACACCGAACGCTCGTAGTTCTTGCGGATGACCCCCAGGCCACGCTGCAGGTTCTCGTCCGAGACGTCGATGATGGTCACCGGCACGCCGATATTGGCGAAGCACATGGCGATGCCGCCGCCCATGGTGCCGGCGCCGATGATGCCGACCTTGCGGATGGGCCGGGCCTTGATGTCCTTGGTGATGCCGGGAATCTTGCGCACTTCGCGGTCGGCGAAGAACAGGTGCCGGAGCGCCCGGGCCTCGACGGCGTGCTCCAACTGCTTGGAGATGTCGGTTTCCACCTTCAGGCCCTGGTCGAAGGGCAGGGTGGCGGCGGCGGCCATGGCTTCCAGCAGCTTCAGGGGCGACGTGCGGTTGCGCATGGTCTTGCCCACCTGGGTGCGCTTGGCGGCGATCAGTTCACCGGCCTTGTCGGCGTCCTTGATCCCCAACTGGCTGGTGCGCCGCGGCTTGGCGCCCTCGGCCACCAGCTTCTTGGCAAACGCCAGCGCGGCGGCGTTCAGGTCGCCCGAGGCGATCTCGTCCACCAGGCCCAGCTCGGCGGCCTTGGGGGCCGGCAGCGGCTTGCCCGACAACACCAGGTCGATGGCGGCTTCCAGGCCGATCAGGCGCGGCATGCGCTGGGTGCCGCCGGCGCCGGGGATGATGCCCAGCGACAGCTCGGGCAGGCCGATGCGGGCGCCCTTGTCGGCGATGCGGTAGTGGCAGGCGATGGCCAGCTCGGTGCCGGCGCCCAGCGCGGTGCCGTGGAGCGCCGCGACCACCGGCTTGGGGCAGCTTTCCACCAGGTTGAACAGGTCCTGGTGGTGGGGGGCCTTGATGCCGGTATCGAACTCGCCGATATCGGCGCCGGCCATGAAGGTGCGCCCGGCACAGGTCACGATCGCCACGTCGAAGTCGGAACGGCTGGCCAGATCGGTGAAGACCTTCTGCAGGCCGGCGCGCACCGGATAGTCGGCGGCGTTCACCGGGGGCGAATCGATGGTGACGGTGGCGATGCGATCGGTGACGGAAAGAGTGACGACGTCGCTCATGATGTCGGTTCCTTGGAAGAATGCGGTTCGGTTCGAAATCAGGCGCCAGTGGATCAGGCGTCGGTGACCTGGAGCACCACGGCCATGGCGCTGTCGCCGGCGGCGCAGCCGCTGAACAGGCCGTAGCCGCCGCCCTTCAGGGCCAGTTCCTCGATCACCTCGATGATGCCGCGGGTGCCCATGGGCGATTGCGGGTGGCCCCACAGCAGCGACGAACCGAAATTGTTGAAGCTTTTCACGTCGATTTCCAGCGCGCGGGCGAAGGCGAAATCATTGGCGGTGAAGGGATTGTGCAGCTTGATCACGCTGACCTGCGACAGGCTGATGCCGGCCTGGGCCAGGGCCATCTGGGCGGCCGGAGCCGGGGCCTTGGGCATGTAGGCGGGCTCGACCCGCTTTTGGCCGAAGCCCAGCACGCGGACGCGGATGGCCTTGTTCTTCGACAGCTCGCGCGCCCGGTCGGGATTGGCGACGATGATGGCGGCGTTGCCGTCGGCCGGGTGGGTCTGGCAGCCGAAGGTGATGGTGCCGTCGGGCATCACCGGCTTCAGTTTGGCAAGGCCCTCGGCGGTGGAGATGGTGACGCCCTCGTCGCCGGAAAGGGTGGTGGCGACCTTCTTGAAGTTGGGGGTCGGCACGTCGAAGGGCAGGGTCATGAAACGCTTGAGGAAGGCGCTGTCATTGGCGGTGGCGGCGGCGTACTGCTCCTGGCGATACAGCACCAGATCGTGCTGCTCGGCGGTGTTCAGGCCGTACTCCCTGGCGACGTTCTCGGCGGTGACCAGCATGGACTTGGTGGTGACGGGATCGTAGCCGAAATTGTCCATCACCCAGTTCTCGGACACGCCGGTGCCGCCCGGCGCCGCCGGGTTGGGGTAGAACACGTGCGGGCCGTTGGAGGTGCGGTCGCAGGTCATCACCAGCGACACGCCGGCGATGCCGTCGTTGACTTCCTGGGTGGCCGCCTGCAGGCAGCGCACGCCGGTGGCGCAGGCCTGGGAAAGGGTCGGGCCGCCCACATGGCCGGCGCCCAGCATGGCGGTCAGCCACGGAGTGCCGAAGAACGAGTGCTTCTGCGGCACCGAAATGCCCATCACCGCCGCGTCGAACACCGAGGCGGGAATCTGGCGCTTGGCCAGTTCGGCCTTGGCCACGTGGGCGGCGAATTCCATGGAATGCAGGTTGGCGTAGGCGCCCTGCCAGCGTGCGAACGGCGTGGACCAATAGCAGCCGTAGGGGATCTCGACATTATAGGACATGACGCACTCCCTAATGATCTTTATGCCGCGCATGAGCGCGGTGACGCGGGTAACTCCCGGATTGCCACCACTCTAGCCGGCTTCGGAAATGCGGTAAAGGTAAATATTTGCTCTACACAACAGTTGACCTGGTAAACAATATGGGCGCGATGGAGGCTCCCCCAGCATTGTTGCGGGTTTCAGGCTATGACGCGGGGGTGTAGAGGCGGTGCAGCAGGTCGCGCAGCACCGTCCGCTCGGCATCCGAGAGCTTGGCGGTGATGCGCAGGTCGTGCTCGGCCACCAGCCGCTTCAGCTCGGCCAGGGTCTTCTGCCCGGCCTCGGTGAGCATGATGGCATAGGTGCGGCGGTCGACGGGCGAGGGGACGCGGCTGGCCAGTCCCTTGCCCTCGAGCGCGTCGATCAGGATCACCGCCCCGGAGCGGTCGATGCCCATGGTGGCGGCCAGGGTGGTCTGCGACAGGCCGGGATTGGCGCCGATGATGGTCATGGCGGCGAATTGCGACGGCCGGATGTCCAGCGAGCCGACGGTGCGGACGTAATCCTGGTAGACCACCACCTGGGCGCGGCGCAGGCGGTAGCCGACGATGTCGTCCAGAATGTCCAGTTCCATGCCCGACAGCGCATTGGGAGGCGACGGCAGAGTCTTGGCCGACGCCTTGCCGGGGGCGGTCTTTCTGGTTCGCGTGGTCGCCAAATCAGCCTCTTTCGACAATTGCTGGCCCAAGTGTGTATTGGTTTTGCGTCCGCCACACAACTGCAATAGGTGAATTTGCTGCATTGGTCTATGGGGCGCCGGCCATTCCGCTGAGAGGAAATGTCGGGGAACTTTCCATTTCATGCCGCAAAAACAATGGATGCCGGCGTCGTCTGCCGGGTGGCCGCCGAGACCTTTCCATCATCGGGCGGCTGCTTGTCGCCAGGGGAATACGGAGGGTGCTCTTGTTTAACTCCGCCATGATTTCCACATACAGGATGGCAGTGCCCCGCGCCATGACGCGGGGGCGGGACACTCCTTCACGAAGGGGGCGAAATGATTTCCATGGCCATCCACTCCCATCACCCCGACGCCCGGCTGGTAACCCCGGCCCAGGCCTCGGAATGGCTGAACGCCGGTTGGCGCGACGTCTGGCGCAATCCCGTCCTCAGCCTGGGCTTCGGCGCCGTCTATGCCGGAATCGGCATGGCGCTGTTCCTGGTGCTCAACGCCCTGGAGATGGGCTCGCTGCTGTTCCCCCTGGCGGCCGGCTTCATGCTGGTGGGGCCGCTGGCGGCGGTGTTCCTCTACGAGATCAGCCGACGGCACGAAACCAATCAGCCGGTCGGCCTCGGCCAGGTGATCGGCGGCGTCACGTCCCGCCTGGACCAGATCGGCAACATGGGGCTGGTGTTGTCCATCCTGCTGATGGCCTGGCTGCTGGCCGGCCTGGTGGTGTTCGCCCTGTTCTATCCGCCGGGCATGCCGCTGCCGCTGGACAATTTCATCACCGACGTGGTGCTGCGCCCCGAATCCTTCCGCTTCCTGGCGGTGGGGGCCGTGGTGGGGGGAGTGCTGGCGGCGATCGCCTTCTCCATCAGCGTCTTCGCCATGCCCATGCTGCTGGACCGCGACGTGGGCGTCGTCGAGGCCATGGAATTCAGCGTGCATGCCGTGCGGGTCAACTGGCGCACCATGATCGGCTGGGCCGCCACTATCGCGGTGGTGACCTTCTTCGGCATGGCCACCGCTTTCGTCGGCATGATCGTGGCGCTGCCGGTAATCGGCCATGCGAGCTGGCACGCCTATCGCGATGTTATGGGGCGGCGTTGACCGGCCGTCGTTTCCCGGCGTCACACGCCCTTACAACTCCTTCCCGTTCGTTGGTAGACCTACGTATGTAGACAGGGCAAGGTTGCAGTCGTAATGCTGCAACCTTTTTCGTGTGTAGGCCGACCATGGACCCATCGCTCAGAGAGATCATCGCCCACGCGGTGATTGATGCCCGCAAGGGAGGGCTGGACGCGGTCGCGCAGCGCGGCGCCGCCGCCACCCTGCTGGCCGCCATGATGCCGACCCTGGACGCCGGCACCGTCCATCTGATCGTCGATCAGCTTTACCCCTTCATCGCCGACCTGGGCTCCGCCGCCGCCTAGAGTTTTTCGCGCTTAAGCCCAATCGGAAAGTCGAAAAACTCTTAAGCCCGGGCGGCGCTTGAGCGCTGAAAAAGCAGAGCTTTTTCGCATATACAGAAGACCAGAGTGCCTCAGGGAATGACGATCTTGCCGGGATTCATGATGCCGGCCGGGTCGATGGCGCGCTTGATGGCGCGCATCACGTCCAGCGCTTCCCCGTATTCCTCTTCCAGGAAGGCCATCTTGCCGTGGCCGATGCCGTGCTCGCCCGAGCAGGTGCCGTCCATGGCCAGGGCTCGGCGCACGATGCGGTGATTGATGCGTTCGGCCTCGGCGATTTCCTCGGGCTTGGCGGGGTCGACCAGCAGCATGACATGGAAGTTGCCGTCGCCCACATGGCCGACGATGGCCGAGGTCAGCGGCGTGGACTTCAAATCCTCCTCGGTTTCCAGCAGGCACTCGGCCAGGCGCGAGATGGGCACGCAGGCGTCGGTGGTCCAGGCGCGGCAGCCGGGGCGCAGTGCCACGCCGGCGTAATAGGCGTTGTGGCGCGCCGCCCACAGCTTGGTGCGCTCCTCGGCGCCGGTGGCCCACCGGAAGCCCTCGGCCCCGAATTCGGCGGCGATGGCTTCCACCTTCTCGGCCTGCTCCTGGACCGAGGCCGGGCTGCCGTGGAATTCGAAGAACAGGGTGGGGGCCACCCGGTGGTCGGTCTTGGAATGGCGGTTGACCGCGTCGATCATCACCTTGTCCAGGAATTCGATGCGCGCCACCGGCACGCCCGACTGGATGGTGAGGATCACCGTGTTGACCGCCGCCTCGATGGAGGAGAACGGGCACACCGCCGCCGAGATGGCCTCGGGGATGCCGTGCAGCCGCAGCGTCAGCTCGGTGATGATGCCCAGCGTGCCCTCGGAGCCCACGAACAGCCGGGTCAGGTCATAGCCGGCGGCGGACTTGCGGGCTCGCTTGGATGTGCGGATCACCCGCCCGTCGGGCAGCACCACCTGGAGCGACAGCACGTTCTCGCGCATGGTGCCGTAGCGCACCGCGTTGGTTCCCGATGCCCTTGTGGCCGCCATGCCGCCCAGCGAGGCGTCGGCGCCGGGATCGATGGGGAAGAACAGGCCGGTATCGCGCAGATACTCGTTCAATTGCTTGCGGGTGACGCCGGGCTGGACGGTGACGTCCAGATCCTCGGGCCTGACCTCCAGAACGCGGTTCATGCCGGCGACGTCGATGCACACCCCGCCCGAGAGCGCCGCCACATGGCCTTCCAGCGAGGTGCCGGTGCCGAAGGCGATGACCGGGACCCCGCGGGCGGCGCAGGCCTTGACCGCGGCCGCCACCTCCTCGGTGGACTGGGCGAAGACCACCGCCTCGGGCGGGCAGGCCGCGAAATGGGATTCGTCCTTGCCATGCTGTTCGCGCACGGCCTGGGCGGTGGAAAAACGCTCGCCAAAACGGCTGGCGAGATCGGCGAGGAGGTCGGCGGGAAGAGGCATGGAGACGGGCCTTTGTGGTAGGACCGGTTGGAGTATACCAAAACTCCATGAGCGGAGTTCATGGAGTTTTGGTCAGGCCCAAGGGGCCACGCCGCTTATGCGGCGGAAGCCAAGCGTGCGGAGGCGCGCGCCCGGCGTTCGAGGACGAAGTCAGGGTTCCTTACCCGCCCGGCGCAAGGCCAGCGCCATGCCGATGCCGCTCAGGGTGGCCGCCCCCAGGACCAGGGAGGCGGCGGGCCAGCCCCAGGCCGAGACGGCGGCGCCGACGACCACCGGCCCCAGCAATTGCCCCCAATTGCTGCCCTGCATGAACAGGCCCAGGGTGACCGGAACCAGGGGCAGGCGGGGCGCGTAGATCGAGGCCGAGCCCAGGATGCAGCCGGGCAGCAGCCCGGCGCAGCCGGTGACCAGCAGGCACAGGCCATAGGCCACGCCGGGCGGCGTCCACGACTGGAAGATGCCGAGACAGCCCAGCGCCATCACCCCGAAGGCGGCGGCCATGACCTTGCGCCGGGGGATGCCCATGCGCAGGGCGGGGCCGGAAGCGAGGTTGCCGATGATGTTGACGCCCGCCACCAGGGCGGCCATCAGGCCGGCGGTCCCGGGAGTGACGCCCATGCGCTCGATCAGCAAGGTGGGCAGGAACCCGGTCAGGGCGGCATAGGCGGCGGAATAGGGGATGAAGGCTCCGGCCAGCAGCAGCGGCCCCGGTGCCCGCAGGGTGTCGATCACATCGACCAGGACGTGGCTGTCCATGGGGCGCGGCGGCCGCGGCGGCCGGGGCATGCGGAAATGCACCAGCAGGGCGTAGAGAACCAGCAGGGCGGCCATGCCCAGCCACAGCCCGCGCCAGCCCAGCAGCGGCAAGGCGGGGGCGGCGGTCATGGACACCGCCATGCCGAACGGCATGAAGGCTCCCCACAGGCCGAAGGCCATCTGGCGCTGGGTCGTGGTGGTCTGCAAGGTGATCTGCATGGGGGCGGAGATGACCACCACCATATAGCCGATTCCCTCGATCACCCGGCTGGCCAACAGGCCGGTGAACCCCGGAACCAGGCCGCCCGCCAGACTGCCGGCGGCCAGAATGAGCAGCCCTATGGGCAGCAGGCGGCGTGACCCCAGGCGGGTGACCATGGTGCCCATGCCGGCGCCGACCGCCGCGCCCATCAGGGCGAAGATGGAGAGAATCCAGGCGGCATGGGACAGGTCGAGGCCCATCTCTTCGCGGATGAACGGCAGGGCGATGGGGGCCTTGCCCACCTGGAAGGCGGCGGCGACACCCGCCCCCACCGCCATGAGGACGGCGGGCCAAGAGGTGCGCTCGGGGTTCATCTACTTGCAATCGCGATGGGTCAGGGCGTCGAGCCAGGGATTGCCGCCGCCCAGCGCCCGGGTCCAGGGGGCAAGCCACGCCTGGGTCATGCTGGTCCACAGGGCGAAGGGATTGGCCCATGTCTCGGGCGACAGGCCGCCCAGCAGCAGCGCCTCGGCGGCCTGGAAGGACGGCGTGGCCGAGAGATGAATGCTCATGTGCTCGGCGGCGCCATCCGGGTCCTGGCGATGGACGATCTCCATGCGAAGGTTGGGCAGATTGCCAACGATGCGGGTTTCGTCCTTCACCTGATTCTCCAGTTCATTTTGTACCGGTGAGCCGAGAATCGGCTCACCGTAGGTCCCTCAGTCGCCGGGCGCTCTGCTTGGCTTTCGCGGCATAAGCCGCGGCGGGCCTTGCCCTTGCCTTCTCCCCGATGAACTGAAATGTCAGTTCATCGGCTCGGCGGTATCAGTTCTTGATGGTCTTGCGGCAGGCCGTGGCGGCCCGGCGGCAGGCTTCGGCGCATTCCTTGAGCCGCACGTCCTCCTTGGACAGCTTCTCGCAGGCGCTGGCGCACTTGTCGCTGACCTCGGCGGCCACCTGGCAGGTGAGATGGTGCAGGCGCGATGAGCGCAGCATGAAGTCGGCGGCGGTTTCGTTGATGTCGGCGCAGTCCAGCAGCAACTGGATCAGTTCCCACTCGGCGGAGGCTCCGCCCTGCTGCATGCCGTGGATGACGGATTCGGTGCAGGCCCGGTGGGCCAGTTCACAGGCTTCGATGGTGTCGGACAAAGGCATGTCGTTTCTCCCCTCGTTACGGCTCGCCGGCGAGCCTGGAATCCCTCAGTCGCCGGGCGCTTCGCTTGGCTTTCGCGGCATAGGCCGCGGCGCGCACCGCGCTTGCCTCCTCCCCCTTGACCGGAAGCCCGGTCGAGGGCTCGGCGGGGACATGGGCCGGACGGGTCCGGCCCATATTCTTGGTAGACCCGGCGGATTGAAGCGTCAATCCGCGTAATCGTACTTGCCGCCCTTCCAAACATACATGACGTAGCCGGGGGCGGCGACGTCGCCCTTGGCGTCGAAGCCGATCCTGCCGATGGCGGTGTCGAACTTCTCGGCTTTCAGCACGGCGCCCACCTTCTTCCAGTCGGTGGACTTGGCCTTCTCGGCGGCCTGGGCCCAGGCCTGGATGGTGCCGTAGGTGTACAGCGTATAGGCCTCGGGCTCGTATTTCTGGGCACGGTAGTACTTGACCAGATCGGCGTTGGCCGGGTTCTTGCGCGGGTCGGGGCTGAAGGTCATCATGGTGCCCTCGCCGGCGGCGCCGGTGATCGCCCAGTATTCCTCGGTCACCAGGGCATCGCCGCCCATCAGGCGGGTCTGCATTCCCTGGTCGCGCAACTGCCGCACGATCAGGCCGGCCTCGGTCTTGTAGCCGCCGAAATACAGCAGGTCGACCTTGGCGGCCTTCAGCTTGGTGACCAGGGCGGAATAGTCCTTCTCGCCGGCCGAGACGGCCTCGTACACCGCCTCCTTCATGCCCGCCTTGCCCAGCGCGTCGCGGGTCTGGTCGGCCAGTCCCTTGCCGTAGGCCGACTTGTCGTGGACGATGGCCACCACCTTGCCCTTCATGTGCTTGGCGATGAATTCGGCGGCGATGACGCCCTGCTGGTCGTCGCGGCCGCAGGTGCGGAAGACGTTGGGCAGGCCGCGCTCGGTGAACTTGGGGTTGGTCGAGGCCGGCGAGATCTGCAGGATGCCGGTCTCGGCATAGACTTCCGACGCCGGGATGGACGAGCCCGAGCAGAAATGCCCGGCGACGAAGGGAACCTTCTTGGATGCCATCTCGTTGGCGACGGCCACCGCCTGCTTGGGGTCGCAGGCGTCGTCGCCCATGGCCAGCGCCAGCTTCTGGCCCAGCACGCCGCCCTTGGCGTTGATATCCTCGACCGCCT
>JAVBXM010000045.1 GCA_030824585.1 Phaeospirillum sp.
TCCCGCAGGGGCTGCAACAGCTTCTCCAGTTCGCCACGGTCGAGCCACACGCCCCGGCACTGGGGGCAGACATCGATCTCGATGCCGGAACGCTGGATATTGGTCATTCCCACATTGCAGTTGGGGCACACGAGCAAGGGCATGGCGGGCTCTCCCGATCGGCTTCAGGCTTATGGAGTCAACTGGCGAAATTGGCGGCCGGCGGCGACATCAGGCGCCGCAGCTTGCGCAGGGCCTCGCCCTCAATCTGCCGCACCCGCTCCCGCGAGATGGCGTATTGCTTGGCCAGATCGTCCAGGCGCAGGGGAGGCTCCCGCAGGGTCCGCCCGGTCAGGATGCTCTGCTCGCGCTCGCTCAGGGCCGGCCAGCTCTGGGCCAGGGCGCGGCGCCGCAGTGCCGCCCCCTGGCGCTCGCCCAGCTCCGTCGCGGCGTCGGGGCGGTCGTCGGGCAGCAATTCGCCCAGGCTCACCGTCCCGTCCATGGTCACCGGAGCGTCCAGCGAGCGCGGAGTCAGGCAGATCAGGTTTTCCATCTCGGCCACGGTGCGGGGGCTGACCTTAAGCTCGCCAGCCACCCATTCCCGTTGCTCGGCGGTGAGATGGCCGCCGTTGGGCCCCATCAATCGCGCCCTCAGCCCCTTCAGCTTGAAGAAGATCCGCCGCCGGTCGGCGGTGATGGGAAAGCTGACCGGCGTGGAGAATTTCAGCACGTACTCGTACATGGACGCCCGCACCCACCACTGGGCATAGGTGGCGAAGCGCGCGCCACGATCCGGATCGAAGCTTTCCACCGCGCGGATCAGCCCGACATTGCCTTCGGCGACCAGGTCGTCCAGCGACAGCCGGTATCCGCGCAGGCGGGTGGCCATGCGCATCACCAGGGGAAGGTGGCTGGCGATCAGCCGGTCACGGGCCGCCCGGTCGGCCGAGTGGCGCCAGGCGCGGGCCAGGGTCAGTTCCTCCTGGGCCGAGAGCATGTCGTCATGCCGCTCGGCCGGGACTTTGGGGGTGGAGGGAATGCTCATGACGGACCTGCGTTTGCTGTCTTGACCGGACTCCAGACTAGCCGGCCGCCAACAGATAGGTCCAATCGATGTTTCGTGTCGATATGATAACCGTTAGCTATCAATCCCATCCCGTCGGTTCTGGCGCACCGAACTGGCGAAGGACAGGATGATCAGCACCGCGCCGATCAGGCCGGTGACCACCTCGGGAATATGGGTGACGCTGCCGACCAGCATCAGGGCGGCCAGGGCCAGGATCGCCCAGAAGGCGCCGTGCTCCAGGTAGCGGTAGGCGGTCAGTGTCCCCTTGTCGACCAGCATGATGGTCAGCGAGCGGACGAACATGGCGCCGATGCCCAGGCCCAGGGCGATGACGAACAGGTTGTTGGTCAGCGCGAAGGCGCCGATGACGCCGTCGAAGGAGAAGCTGGCGTCCAGCACCTCGAGATAGAGGAACGAGGCGAAGCCCGACTTGGCCACCAGTTCGGTTCCTTCGCCGTCGGCTCCCATCATGGCGCTGACGCCTTCCACCAGCACGAAGGTGATGACGCCGAGCATGCCCGACAGGATGAACGGCAGCACCGCCGCCTCGGGCAGCAGGCGCGACACGCCGTAGAGCATGCCCAGCACCAGGGCGATTTCCACCGCCTCGATCTTGCCCAGCTTGGTCAGCGGCTCCTCCACCACCCGCACCCAGTGAACGTCCTTGTGGACGTCGAAGAAGAACTTCAGCCCGACCATGGCCAGGAAGGTGCCGCCGAAGGCGGCGATGGAGACATGGGCGGCGCCCATCACCCGGGCGTATTCCTCCGGCTGGCTCGACGCCAGGATCAGGGCCTGCCAGGGCGAGATATCGGCCATGATTCCGACGATCAGCAGGGGGAACACGATGCGCATGCCGAACACGGCGATCAGGATGCCCCAGGTGATGAAGCGGCGCTGCCACACCGGGCTCATGGTCCGCAGCACCTTGGCGTTGACCACCGCGTTGTCGAAAGACAGCGAAACCTCGAGCACCGCCAGCACCGCCACGATGAACAGGGTCGACAGCGCCGCCGAGGTGGTCTTGCCGTATTCCAGCCCGACGAACCAGGCCAGGGCCAGGCAGGCCAGGGTGAACAGGATCGACCCCTTGAAATAGTGCAGATTGGCGGCAAGCTTGCTCATGGCCGGGGTGTCCTGTGGTGGGAATGAGTCCTGACCATGGGAAGCATCGGCCCGGCCGTCCAATAGGCATTGCTTGTGGGAGTAATAGGGAGAGCCTATCATTCCCGCCATGATCACCCTGCGCCACCTGCAATGCTTCGCCGCCGTCGCCGAAAACCTGCATTTCCGCAAGGCGGCCGAGCAGATCAACATCAGCCAGCCGGCCCTGTCGGCCCAGGTTTCCCAGTTGGAGGAAATGCTGGGGGTCCTGCTGTTCGAGCGCACCCGCCGCCGGGTATTGCCGACCCCCATCGGCCGGGAGCTGGCCGAACGCGCCAACGCCATCCTGCGCAGCGTCAGCGACCTGGAGGAATTCGCCCAGGGGTCCCGCACGCCGCTGAGCGGCATCCTGCGGCTGGGGGTTCTGCCGACCCTGGGGCCGTATCTGCTGCCCCATTTCCTGCCCGAGATGCGCCGCCGCTATCCCGATCTCAAGCTCTACCTGCGCGAGGAATCCGCCGACCGCCTGCTGGCCGATCTGGCCGCCGGGCAGTTCGACCTGATCCTGATGTCGTCGGCGCCGGCCACCGACCAGCACCTGACCGTGGTGCCGCTGTTCCGCGAGCCCCTGTGGGCGGTGCTGCCGCTGGGCCATTCCCTGGCCGCCAAGGACAGCCTGGCCCCCGCCGATCTGGCCGGCGAGTTGCTGATCGTGCTGGAGGTCGGCGACGGCCTGCGCGAGGCGGTGCTGTCCCTGTGCCATGCCGCCGGCAGCCGCGAGCATCCGGACTTCCGCGCCACCAGCCTGGATTCCCTGCGCCAAATGGTCGCCACCGGCCTGGGCGCCACCTGCCTGCCCGCCCTTTACGTGGATGCCGAGGCACGGGCCGACGAGCAGGTGGTGGTCCGCCGCTTCGCCGACCCGCCCCCCTCGCGCTCCATCGACCTGGTCTGGCGCCGCACCAGCGCCCGCAGCACCGAGTACCGGCTGTTCCACGACCTCATCATGCGCAACCTGCCGCCAATCATCTTCGACGCCGGCTGATCGCAACCCATACGGAAGCTTAGCCCCGTGGGATAGCGCACGGGGTCGCTTGCCACAGGCGCCAATCGGCCATAAAAATAGGCATGTACGATTTAAAGCCTATTTTTTAGGCCGGCCACGCCGGGCTGTTGGGGGCGTCACGCCATGTCCAAGGGACTTGTCTTTGCCGAGAAGCGGGTGTCGAGCCCGGAATTCACCACGACGACGGCACCGCCGCCCTGGACGATCCTGATCGTCGACGACGATCCCGAGGTGCACGCCATCACCAAGCTGGCGCTGCGCAACTTCACCTTCGCCGACCGGCCGGCCCAGTTCCTCGACGCCCATTCCGCCGCCGAGGCCGAGCGCATCCTGTCGGCGGAGAACCAGATCGCCCTGGTGCTGCTCGATGTGGTCATGGAGACCGACGATGCCGGCCTGCGTCTGGTGGAATACATCCGCAAATCCCTGAAGAACCGGCGCATCCGCATCGTGCTGCGCACCGGCCAGCCCGGCCAGGCGCCGGAAAAGGACGTGATCGTCGCCTACGACATCAACGACTACAAGGCCAAGACCGAGCTGACCCAGGAGCGCCTTTACACCACCGTGGTGGCGGCGCTGCGCGCCTACGAGGACATCATGGCGCTGGAGATGAACCGGCGGGGGCTGGAGAAGATCCTCGACGGCTCGGCGCTGCTGTTCCAGTTGCGCTCGCTGCAACTGTTCTCGGCCGGCGTCCTGACCCAGTTGTCGGCCCTGGTGGGCTGCCGCGAGGATGGCTTGATCTGCGCGGTGAACGACGACGCCCCCGAGGTCACCGCCGACCACATCACCATCCTGGCCGGATCGGGCCGTTTCGAGGATGGAGCCGGCCGCACCCTGCGGGATTTCAGCGAGCACGCCTTGCCCGCCACCATCGCCGCCGCCCTGGCGGAGCGGCATTCGCACTATGTGGGCGACCACCTCTGCCTGTACCTGCACAGCCCCAACCACCGCCATCTCGCCATCTACCTCGCCACCACCCGCCCGCTGTCCGAGGTGGAGCGCCAGTTGATCGAGGTGTTCGGCAGCAAGGTGGCGCTGGGCTACGACAACGTTCACCTGATCGAGGCGCTGGAAGACCGCCTCCAGCACCTGAAGCGCTCGGAGGAGCGCTACGCCCTGGCGGCCAAGGGAGCCAACGAGGCGCTGTGGGACTGGATGCCCGTCGCCCAGAGCATCTATTTCAGCCCCCGCATGGAGGAAATCCTGGGGGTGGCGACCGGCAGCCTCAACGGCTCGCCCCAGACCTGGCGCCAGCACGTCCACCCCGAGGACCGCGCCCTGCTGCAGGCCGGGCTGGACGAGGCCTGCGATCGCCGCAGCGATACCCTGGACCTGCAGTTCCGCATGCGCCACGTCTCGGGCCAGACCCTGTGGGTCCGCATGCGCGGCGCCGTCAGCTACGGTCCGGACGGCGCGCCCACCCGGCTGGTGGGATCGCTGGGCGACATCACCGACCGCAAGCGCTACGAGCAGGAGCGGCTGCGCTCGGCCGCCGCCGAGGCGGCCAGCGTCGCCAAATCGGAATTCCTGGCGGTGATGAGCCACGAGATCCGCACCCCCATGAACGCCATCCTGGGCATGATCCGGCTGCTGCTGGACAGCCCGCTGGACGATACCCAGCGCGACTATGCCGAGACCGTGCTGTCCTCGGGCGAGGTGCTGCTCAGCATCCTCAACGACATCCTCGACCTGTCGCGCATCGAGGCCGGCAAGCTGGAACTGGAGCGCATCGCCTTCGACCTGCCCAAGGTGGTCGACAGCATCGTCCATCTCATGACGCCCCGTGCCAGGGAAAAGGCCCTGGCCCTGCGCAGCTGGACGGCCGGCGGGGTTCCGCCGCGCCTGACCGGCGACCCCACCCGCCTGCGCCAGGTCCTGCTGAACCTGCTCAGCAACGCCATCAAGTTCACCGAGCAAGGCGAGGTCTCGCTGCACCTGTCGGCAGAGATGCAGCCCGACGGCATCGCCGCCCTGCGCGTCGAGGTCAAGGACACCGGCATCGGCATCGCCCCCGAGGCCCGCACCCGCCTGTTCGGCAATTTCGCCCAGGCCGACGCCTCCATCACCCGGCGCTTCGGCGGCACCGGCCTCGGCCTGGCCATCTGCCAGAACCTGGTCCGCCTGATGAACGGCGAGATCGGGGTGGACAGCGTGCCGGGCCAGGGCAGCACCTTCTGGTTCGTGGTGCGCCTGCCGGTGGCCGAGACCCTGGACGAGGGCCGGCCGGCCGCCCCCGCCCCGGCCAGGACGCTGCGGCCGCTCAAGGTGCTGCTGGCCGAGGACAATCCCGTCAACCAGAAGGTGGCGATCCTGATCCTGGAACGCTCGGGCCACAAGGTCACCGGGGTCAGCAACGGCGCCCAGGCGCTGCGCGCGGTGCAGGAGGCCGAGTACGACATCGTGCTGATGGACATGCAGATGCCCGAGATGGACGGACTGGAATCCACCCGCCGCATCCGCGCCCTGGACACCCCGGTGGCCCAGATTCCCATCCTGGCCCTGACCGCCAACGCCCTGGCCGCCGAGTTCGAGCGCTGCATGGCGGCGGGCATGGACGGCTTCGTCACCAAGCCGTTCCAGATCGAGCTGCTGTCGGGAGAGATCGCCCGTGTCCTGGCCGAAAAGGCCCCCGGCGCCGCCCGCCGCCCGCCATCGGTCCCGCGCACGCCGCTGATCGACCGGGCGGTGCTGCACGACCTCCAGGACCGCTTCAATCCGGACCAGGTGGCGGGATTGCTGGCCGATTACGTGGTGGACGCCCGGGCCAAGCGGGCCGATTTCGCCCGCTGGGCCGCCGCCGGCGACCGGGTCCGGGTCCAGGCCGAGGCCCATGGATTGAAGGAAGCCTCGGCCAATTTCGGCCTGATGTCGCTGCGCAACCTGGCCGAAGCCGTGGAGTTGGCCTGCCGGGACGACCGCTGGGGCGACACCCTGCACCTGCTGGCCGAGCTGCCCGATCGCCTGGACGAGACGGTGGCGGAATTGCGGCGCCTGTTCCCCAGTGCCGATGCCGCCATCGGACAGCGGCAGTTCGACGCCGAAGGCGGGAGCCGGCCATGATCTCGCGCATCAGCGTTTCGGGAAAGCTGCTGCTGATCTATGCGCTGGACATGATCGCCGTGATCTTCCTCGGCTTTTCCCTGGCCGAGGAGAAGTACATCTCCATCAATTTCGCCCGCAAGGAAGTGGCCGGCAACGCCTATATCGATGCCGCCCGCGATGCCCTGTTCACCATCGCCGAGCACGGAACCCTGACGCTGCCGCACCTTGCCGCCCTGGAACGGGCCGAGGCGACCTACGGAACGGAGATGGCCAGCCGCGCCGAGCTGGACGCCCTGCTGGAGGCCGGCCGCGCCCTGGCGACGGCGCAGCCGGACCGAGCCGAGGAAACCGCCCTGAAGGCGGTGAACAAGGCCCGCGCCCTGATTTCCCGGGTGGGCGACCAGTCCAACCTGATTCTCGATCCCGACCTGGATTCCTATTACTCCATGTCGCTGGTCCTGCTGCGCTTTCCCGAGCTGGTCGACCTGCTGGCGCAGATCCGCGCCCTGGCCGCCCACGCCATCCATGACGGCGGCATCACCGCCGACCACCGGACCAACTTCCTGATCCTGGAAGGTCGCCTGACCACGGTGATCCGGGGAATCGAGGGCGACCAGCAGGCCGGCTACAACGGCAATGCCGATCATACCCTGGAACGCGCCCTGACCCCCGGCTTCGCCGTGCTGGACGCCGAGCTGTCGCAATTGCTGGCCTCGCTGCGCGCCAGCATCATCGACCAGTCGGGCACCATCGACGCCGCGCCGGTCAACCGGACCATCGACGCCTCGCTGCGCGCCACCAAGGTCATCTGGGCCCAGACCAGCGGCGAGCTGAACCGGCTGCTGGACGCGCGCATCGACGGCTTCTTCCGCCGCATGTTCGAGCATTTCGCCCTGGCCGGCGTCCTGCTGTCGGTGATCCTGATCCTGGTGCTGCTGGTGGCGCGGCGGATCGCCATCCCCATCGGCCATCTGGCCGAGGTGGCCGAGACGGTGCGCCAGACCAACGACTACAACCGCCGCGCCAAGTGGGACAGCGGCGACGAGATCGGCCGGCTGGTGGGCGCCTTCAACACCATGCTGGAACGGCTGCAGGCCGAGGGTCTGCGCCGCGAGGAACTGGCGGCCCAGACCCGCGCCGCCGAGGCCCAGCGCGACCTGCTGGAAGCCATCCCCACGCCGTTGACCGTGTCGCGCCTGTCCGACCATTCCCTGCTGCACGTCAACCAGCCGGCCTCGCGGTTGCTGGGCCTGCACGGCGAATACGACACCACCGAGGATCATCTGTCGCCCGAGGACCGCGAACGGCTGTTCCAGCAACTCAGCCTGCATGGCGCCGTCAACGAGTTCGAGGCCCAGGTCATGGGCCCGGAGGATAGTCCGTTCTGGGCCCTGATGTCGGCCCGCCTGCTGGTCTACCAGGGGGAGAAGGCCCTGCTGACCACCATCATCCCCATCTCCGAACGCAAGCGCATGGAGCAGGAATTGCTGGGCGCCAAGAATCGCGCCGAGGCCACCCTGGCCGAACTGCAGCAGGCGCAGCAGAGCCTGATCCAGGCGGAGAAGATGGCGTCCCTGGGCGGCCTGGTGGCCGGGGTGGCCCACGAGATCAACACCCCGGTGGGCATCGGCCTGACCGGAGCCTCGACCCTGGCCTCGGAGACCGAGCGGCTGCGCAAGCTCTATGGCGAGCAGGCCATGACCGAGGACGACTTCCTCGACTATCTCGGCATCGCCGCCGAGACGGCACGGCTGCTGCTGGCCAACATGAACCGCGCCGCCGAGCTGATCCACAGCTTCAAGCAGGTGGCGGTGGACCAGACCAGCGCCGAACGCCGGCGCTTCGACCTCGGGACCTATATCGAGGAAATCCTCAACAGCCTCAACCCCACCATCAAGAAGCGCCGGCTGGCGGTGGAGGTGACGTGTCCCGACGGCATCGCCATGGATTCCTACCCCGGCATCCTGTCGCAGGTCCTGACCAATCTGGTGATGAATGCCCTGGCCCACGCCTACGAGGAGGCCCAGAGCGGCACCCTGACCATCGCCGTCAAGGATCTGGGCGATGAGGTGGTCCTGACCTTCTCCGACGACGGCAGGGGCATTCCGGCCGAGAATCTGCCGCGCATCTTCGATCCCTTCTTCACCACGAAGCGCAGCAACGGCGGGTCGGGCCTGGGCCTGCACATCGTGTTCAACGTGGTCACCAGTTCGCTGAACGGCCAGATCAGCGTGGCCAGCCAGCCGGGGCGCGGCACCACCTTCACCCTGCGCTTTCCCAAGACGGTGCGGGCGGCGGTGCTGGAGGAACTGCCGGCCTGACCCCACGGCGGCTCCGCCGCGGGGCCAGGCCGGCTTGGCAACCGCTCACGCGCTCCTCACGTCCGCCAGGAAGCCTTCGATCATCCGCCGCAGTTCGTTGGCCTGGGCCGCCAGATCGCCGGAGGCGGTCAGGACCTCGCCCGATGCGCCGCCGGTCTGGCTGGCGGCGGCCTGCACCCCGACGACGTTGTTGCTCACCTCGGAGGTGCCGGCCGCCGCCTGCTCCACGTTGCGGGCGATTTCGCTGGTCGCCGCGCTCTGTTCCTCGACGGCGGCGGCGATGCCGCCGGAAATCTGGCCGATTTCCTCGATGATCCGGACGATGCCCTGGATGGTCGAGACGACCCGGCCGGTCTGCTCCTGCACCGAGGCGATCTGCTGGCCGATCTCACCGGTGGCCTTGCCCGTCTGGTTGGCGAGGTTCTTGACCTCGCCGGCCACCACGGCGAAGCCCTTTCCCGTCTCGCCCGCCCTGGCCGCCTCGATGGTGGCGTTGAGCGCCAGCAGATTGGTCTGGTTGGCGATGTCGTTGATCAGGCTGACCACGTCGCCGATCTTCTGGACCGCGTCCGACAATTCGCCGACCACCGCCTCGGCCAGGACCGCCTCGGACACGGCGGTACTGGAAATCATCGAGGAATGGGCCACCTGCCGGCTGATCTCGTTGATGGAGCCGGAAAGCTGCTCGGCCGCCGATGCCACGGTCTGGACGTTGACCGAGGCCTGCTCGGCGGCGGCGGCGACCGCCGTGGCCTGCTGGCTGGTCTGGGCGGCGGTGGAACTCAGCCCCTGGGCGGTTCCCTGCAGTTGGTGCGCCGCGGATGCGACGGTATGGACGGTCTTGGCGGCGCTTTCGTCGAACCGCGCGGTCAGGTCGGCGATGGTGGCGGCCCGCCGGGCCCGCGCCTCGTCCTCCTGCCTCTGCCGAGCCTCGAGTTCCCGCTGGCGCATCAGCCCGGCGCGGAACACCTCGAGCGCGGCGGCCATTTCGCCGATCTCGTCCTTGCGCTCGCGGCTGGGCACCGAAACGGCCAGATCGCCCCGGGCCAGCGTCCCCATGACGCCGGTGATCTCCACCAGCGGCGGAACGATGGACCGGCGGGTCAGGATGGCCGTGGCGGCGGCCACCCCCAGCCCGATGAAAAGGCCCAAAAGGGAGACCATCTTCAGAATATCGGCATCGGCCACCGCCTGCCGCGCATCCTGGTCGAGCATGATCTTCTGGTTGCCGATCATGCCGCCGGAGCGCATCCCGTCCGTCCCGACCTCGCCGTAGAGAACGGCCTCGAGGAGGCGGACCCGAGGAACGGCTTCCTCGACAAGAATCCTCAACGCGGCCTCGCCCGAGCCGGCCTGCTCCGCCTTGTCCTGGACGGCCCGCAATTCGGCGAGGTTCTGCTTGGCCCGCGCCCACAGCTCCTGGTTCTTCGGCTCGGTGAACCGGACCGCCAGCGTGTCCATGGCGGCGCTGAGGCGGCCGATCTCATCCCAGGCCCTGGCCCGGTCCGCCTTGAAGGTCTCGCTATTGGCCAGCAGGAAACCGCGCAGCGCGGCAAGAGAAACGTAGAGTTCCTTTCCGATGCCGGAGCTCGTCTCAGAAACCGGCGTACGGAACGACGTCACTCTCTCTACAGTAGAATTAAGTCGACTTGCCTTGAATGTTGATACACCGACAATCACAGTCAACAATCCGCAGATAGCCCCGAACCCCATAATCAATCTACTGCCGATCTTCATGTGCGTTCCTTCCAGAACAGCTCTCCCATGTAGAGAACATTGGATGACACCTATGGCTCTGGATATATCCGGATGGGAGGTCTTTTGCATAATCATAGGTAGAATTGCGATTATTCAAAATCCATGCAGCCTCTATGCTTCCGAGGCAGTTGGTCCGATATAGGACCGATATCCCCGCCGCCAACGTCGGACGGGGTGGTGACAAAGGATAATTTTCAGAGGGGAACGCCGACCGGCCGCCGCCCCCGCTTCCTTTCGTAGAAGCGCGGCATAAAGGTCGGCCCCGAGCCCGGAGGCAACTTCGGCCCTATTCCTCCGCGTCGCCGCCGCTGGCCCATTCCCGCACCCGGGCCAGGTGCAGGTAATCGGAGTATTTGGGAGCATGCTCGGGGTGGGGCCGGGCGGCATAGGGAGTGGCGGGATCGTCGAACACCGCCACCAGGGCATGCAGCCCCTCCAGCGCCTCGTCGGCCAGGGTGGCGGCGTCGCCGCCCGCCGAACGCTCCTCGCCGCCCGCCGCGCCACCCCTGAGGTGCCAGTACAGCAGTTCCGACACGTCACCGGCCTTGACGCCGCCGAATCCGCCGTGGCGGGCGATCACCGCCTCCAGCGGCAATTGCGGCGCGAAGCCGGCGGCCACCTCGCGGGCGCGGGGCGGCGTGCCGGTCTTGTAATCGATCAGTGCCAGGGTGCCGTCCACCATCTCGTCGATGCGGTCGGCCTTGGCGGTGAGGGTGAAGGGCCCGGCCGGCGCCCCGATCTCCAGGGCGCCCCCCGCCTCGGCATGGACGGCGCGCAGGGCGGGGCGGCGCCCCCGCTCCCTGGCCGCCACCCAGCGGGCGACGGATTCGAAGCGCGGCCACCAGAAGGCCCACAGGGCGGGAGAAACCACCTTGGCCTCGAACACCCCGCGGCCGATGCGCAGCAACTCGCCCTCGGGATCGGGGGGAAGGTCGCGCGGCCAGGCCTTGAGGAACAGTTCCAGCGCCTCGTGCACCATGCTGCCGTATTCCGCCGCCCCCGGATCGGCGTCGATGGGGTCCAGGGCCTTGAGGCGCAGCACGTGCTTGGCATAGATGGCATAGGGGTCGCGCATCCAGGTCTCGATCTCGGTGACCGACAGCCGCCGGGGCCGGGCCTCGACCGGCGGAGTGGGCGCCGGGATTTCCGGGCGCCTCCAGTTGTCCGGGCGATCGAGCAGGGCGTGCCAGTCCAGCCACTGGCCGGCATCCTGGTCGAAGGCCAGGCCGCTGCCCTTCATCACGGCGTCCAGGCGCATCAGCCAGCGCGACGGCACGGTGGGCGTGCCATCCACCCGCGCCGAACGGCTCAGCACCACGCGGGGCGCCGCGAAGCCTTGCGCGAAGTCGTGGGCGGCCAGGCCGATGCGGCGCTCGGGCGGTTCCAGGCCGAAGGCGGCGCGCATGGGGCGGCTCATCCACGGATCGGCCTCGGGCGGGGCCGGCCACGTCCCTTCGTTGAGCCCGCCCAGGATCAGCAAATCGGCGTGCTGCAGGCGGGCCTCCAGCGGCCCCCAGATGAACAGGCGGGGATGGTGGTCCCAGGCCGAGCGCACCGCCACCCCGGCCATCACCTCGTCGAACAGGGCGGGATAGCAGCGCCCCGCCATGCCGCCCAGGGCGGGGGCGGCGGCGGCCAGATCGGCGGCGAAGCGGGCGGCGGCCTCGCCCGCCTCGCCCCGCCACAGCCGGGCCGGGCCGGGCAACTGGTCGTCGCCGGCCAGCCATTCGGCGAATTCCATATGGGCGCGCAACAGCTCGGCCAGACTGGTCTCGGCGGCCTTCAGGCGATCGCCCAGCGCCGCCGCCATGGTCTCCAGGTCGGCCAGCCAGGAGGACAGGCGCAGCTCCCTCACCGCCTGGCGCAACCCCGCCACGCCGGGAGCCGGACGGGGGCCGCGCAGGGCAAGGCGCTCCAGCCGGCGGACCAGGGCGCGGAAGGCGCCGGTTTCCATGCCGCCGGCCGCCAGGGGATGCTTGAGGCAGGCCAGCAGCGCGTGGGGGGCGAAGTCGTCGGCCACCATCTCGGCGACCAGCCGCAGGAAGGCGCCCGGCTCGCTCAGCCCCAGCGACCGGCCGGCGGAATCGTCGATGCGGATGCCCCAGCGCTCCAGTTCCCCCGCCACCCGCCGGGCCAGCCCACGATCGGGAGTGACCAGGGCGGCGGTGTGGCCGGGACGGTCCAGCTCGCGCCGCATCATCAGGGCGATGGCCCCGGCCTCCTCGCGCGGGGTGGGGGCGTCCAGACGCCACACTCCGTCCAGCACCCGGGGATCGAGGGCGGGCAG
>JAVBXM010000165.1 GCA_030824585.1 Phaeospirillum sp.
CCAACAACACCATGAGCGGCTTCCTGCCCGATCTGGGCCGCAAGGCATAGGGCCATGGCGCTCGGAACCTCGCTGAACCGGCAACTGGCGCTCCGCCTCTGCATCGGCGGAATGGTGATCGCCACCGCCCTGGGCGGCGCGGTCTTCGGCTATGAGATGGAACGCATCGACGACGCCTTCGTCGAAGAAGCGGTGGAGCAGGCCCGCTCCCTGTCGCCGCAGCTTCCCCCGCGCCTGGACAAGGCGGCCAGACCCCAGGTCCAGGCCCGGCTGGAAACCTTCCTGCGCGAACGCCGCAGCGGCGCCTCCCATTTCGCCGGGGCGGAAATCTACGCCGCCGACCGCACCTCCCTGGCCGAGGCCATGGCCGACGACAACGGCATGCTCGCCCAGGCGGTCGATCGCTCGCGGCACGACTTTCCCGATCCCGGCGAAAGCTGGTACACCAAGCACATCGTCGGCGGCGAGCTGTACCTGCTGGTCATGACCGGCCTGTCCGACCGTCCCGATGGCGGCTATTTCGAGGGCATCTACCATGTGTCCCGCGCCCGCGTCGCCGTGGCCAGCCGCATGGGGCTGCGCACCTCGATCCTGGTGATCCTGTCGGTCCTGGCCACCTCGGCCCTGCTCTATCCCATCATCACCCGGCTCAACCGCTCGCTGGTGGAGCGCTCCAGGGCCCTGCTCTACGCCAATCTGGGCGCCATCGAGATGCTGGGCAGCGCCATCGCCAAGCGCGACAGCGACACCAACAGCCATAACTACCGCGTCTCCCTCTATGCGCTCCGCCTGGCCGAAGGGGCGGGCCTGGACGGCGCCGGAATCCGCTCGCTGCTCAAGGGCGCGTTCCTGCACGACGTGGGCAAGCTGGCCATTCCCGATTCCATCCTGCTCAAGCCCGGCAAGCTGGACGACGCCGAATTCGCCGTGATGAAGACCCACATCACCCACGGCCTCGATCTGGTCGAGCGCTTCGCCTGGCTGAAGGACGCCGCCGACGTGGTCGGCCATCATCACGAAAAATACGACGGCAGCGGCTACATGGCCGGGCTGGCCGGCGAGCGCATTCCCCTGGCGGCCCGCATCTTCGCCATCGCCGACGTCTTCGACGCCCTGACCTCCAAGCGCCCCTACAAGGAGCCCATGCCCCCCGCCCAGGCCACGGCCATCATGGCCGCCGGACGGGGCAGCCACTTCGACCCGGCCCTGCTCGACCTGTTCTTCTCCATGGCCGGCGACCTGTACGGGGAATTCGGCGGGCGCGAGGACGAGGGGCTGGTCAACACCCTGCGCCTGCGGACCCTGCACTATTTCGAGGAAGCGCTGGAACGCTGAGTATCGCCACCTCGATCCGCCGGCCGGCAAGGGCGGCGGATCGAGGGGCGGCCCATCCCTCCCCAGGGATCAGCGAACCGCGGACCCATGGTATTCCTACGTATGTATTTGTAAATCGGGTCCCGACCCTATTTAGGCAGCCGATAGAAATCGGCGATGCAGTTCCATGCCTCCTCGGCGGTCTCGACGAAGGTGAAGATGTCCTTGTCCTCGGGGGCGACCATGCCTTCGTTGATCATGGCGTCGATGTTGATCACCCGTTCCCAGTACTCGCGGCCGAACAGCAGGATGGGAATGGGATCGATCTTGCCGGTCTGGATCAGGGTGGCGGCCTCGAACAGTTCGTCCAGGGTGCCGAAGCCGCCGGGAAACACCACCAGCGCCTTGGAGCGCGTCAGGAAGTGCATCTTGCGGATGGCGAAGTAGTGAAAGCGGAAGCACAGGTCCGGCGTGATGTAGGAATTGGGCTCCTGCTCCATGGGCAGCACGATGTTCAGCCCGATGGACTTGCCGCCGATGTCGTCGGCGCCGCGATTGGCCGCCTCCATGATGCCCGGCCCGCCGCCGGTCTTGACCACGAAGTCGCAGACATGCTCGCCGACGCAGGTACCGGTGACGATGCGGGCGAAGCGCCGCGCCTCCTCGTAATAGCGGCTGTTGGCCACCATGCGCCGGGCCACCGCCAGCCGCCGCGCCGCCTGGCGGTCCTTGGGGTGCTGGCGGGCCTCTTCCTCGGCCAGCCCCAGCACGGACTGGGCGCGTTCGGGCGAGGGAATGCGGGCCGAACCGAACACCGCCACCGTCGACTTGATGCCGTGCTGCTGCTGCAGCAGTTCGGGCTTCAGCAATTCCAGTTGCAGGCGCACCGGGCGCAGATCCTGGCGCAGCAGGAAGTCCACGTCCTCGAAAGCCAGACGATAGGAGGGCGAGGCCGTCTGGGCCGACGAGCCGCCCGGCTCTCCGGTCTCGGAAACCTCGCGCCGGGCCGAGGCGAACGGTCCGCGCTTGCGGGGCGGCTTTCGCATGAAACAAGAACTCCTCAACCCATCCTATGACCAAGGTTCAGTGTCCGCCATGCACCGTTACCATGGCGTAAAGGCGAAAGCATTGCTTGGAAAGCGCGCTCGCCTTCGCTATAGGGGGTGGAACCCTACGGTGTATGAGACTCAAAGTCATGACCCAGCAGCAGTTCGGCGATTTCGGCGATTTTTCCCTGTCGGTCCTGGTGACCAGCCCGCCCTGGTACGAGAACTGCTATCTGGTGGTTCACAAGCCGACCAACACCCTGGCGATCGTCGATCCCGGCGGCGACGGCGAGCGCATCTTGGAAGCGGTGGCCGCCACCGGCGCCAAGGCCGAGGTGATCTGGCTGACCCACGGGCATCCCGACCATCTGGGCGCCGCCCATCAGCTCGAGACCGCGCTGGGCATCCCCACCCGCGCCCATGCCGATGAAACCCAGGTGATCTCCGCCTCCAGCGAGCTCAACCGCACCTTCACCGGCCAGCCGCAGAAGGGCCCGGGCAGCCTGCAGACCTTCAGCGGCGAGCCCACCGAAAACCTGGGCGGCGCCTCGGTGCGGGTGGTTCACACCCCCGGCCACACCCCCGGCGGCATCTGCCTGGATTTCGGCGGCTTCGTGCTGACCGGCGACACCCTGTTCCGCAACGGCGTCGGCCGCACCGACCTGCCGGGCGGCAGCGAGCAGCAGTTGTGGGCCTCCATCAACCGGCTGCTCGGCCTGCTGGACGACGACGCCATGCTGTTCTCGGGCCACGGTCCGGAATGGGCGGTGCGGGAAGCGCGGCGCTGGTGGCGGATGGTGGGCTAGCAAGCCCCCCATCGCTGCGAGCCCCTCGGCTCCCCAATGGGGATTACCCCCAAAGCTGGATGGGAACCAGCCGCATGCCGGGGGGCAAAAGCGCCCGGCCCATATCCATGTCATTGGGCGTGACGGGAATGCGCACCGCGCCCGAGCCCAGGGGCAGTTCCACCACCCTTCCGCCCAGGACCTCGTCGGTATAGGTCACCAGCTTGGTGGCCGACAGGGTGGCGCGCAGCATGCCGGCCCGCATGGAATCATCGACCACCAGCACCATGCGGCGCAGCACGCGGCCGGGAGCGGCATAGGTGAACACCGCCACGCCGCCCTTGGAGGCGTATTCCTCGTCGGCCTGCGACAGGGCGGCCATGCGCCGCACCTCGGGCTCGAAGCTGAAGGTGACCAGCGGCAGGTCGGCATCGAACAGCCAGTCGCCATTGGCCAGGGAATAGGCGGTGCGCCGCCCGCCCGTCTCGGTCCAGAACAGGAAATCGTCGCCCAGGCTGGCCGAATGGGCCGCCACGCTGACGTGGTACAGCGGCGGCTTGCGCAGTTCCGACGGCGCCCCCACCAGCCAGGCCGACAAGGTGGCCCGTCCGACGCCGTCGTCGCCCACGGTGACGCGCTGGCGCAGCAGGGTGCGGCGCGGCCGGGGTTCGCCGGTGATGGGCACCGAGACGACGGTGTAGGTGGTGTTGATCAGTTTCGAGGTGATGCGCCCGCGCTCGTCGCGCATGGAAAAGGCCGAGCCGCCCGACAGGGTGGCTTCATTGCGGCCGAACGACCCCGCGGCCATCATGATGAGACCGGTCGCCACCAGAATCGGCATGGTAAAAAGCGTCACCAGACCGGCAACGATCGCTCCCGCGATGAACGGCCACGTACTGCGCATTCCTCCTCCCCATTGGAGCGGCCGGCTCCCCGAACAATCGCCACCTTACGACGGCCTCGCCTTTGCCGCAACCCGGGGTCTGGCTGTTGAATGCCTCTCTTCGCGATTCCTTTGCCGATCACCGGAAAGGAAGCGTTGACGCCCGCCCAGGGTTTGGTTAGAAACGTCGCTCCGGCCACGGCGGCAAGCAACCGCCTCTGCGGAGGGGTGGGTGAGTGGCTGAAACCAACGGTTTGCTAAATCGTCCAGGGACCTAAATCCCTGCGCGGGTTCGAATCCCGCCCCCTCCGCCACTTCATTTCCAAGACAACCCATTCTCCGTGATCCTGCGCCACAAGGCGCGGGGTTCCGGGGGTTGTCGCCTTCCTTTCCGAACCGGAGAGACTGGATTCCGAGGTCTTGGGGCGCCGTATTCTCCCCTTTTCTCCGTTGGCCAGTAGGGCGGTTCGGTTTGGTCTTTCTGCTGTGAAACGGCAGCGGCCCGGGCGGGGTGCCCGGACCGCTGGATGGATCGGTCGATGGGGTTGTCAGGCGACGTTCAGCAGCACCCGCTGGTCATTCCAGTCGAGGGGCAGGTCAATGTGCCGGATCAGGGTCTCGGCGGTGAGGTCGGCCGGTTGGCGGCCGGCGGCGATGGCCTCGACGATGTCGGGGGCGAGGAAGGCCAGGGGCAGGAGGCTGCTGACGTAGCGGTCGCTGATTCCTTCCCGTTGAGCGATCTCCACCATCGAGATGGCGCGGCCGGTGATCAACTCATCGAACCATCCCCTGGCGCGGGCGATGGCCTTGAGCAGGGCGGGATCGGCCTTCGATGCCGCGGTATTGGCGCCGGGGATGACTAGGCGCATCTCGACGCCGCGGCGCTTGATGCTCATGCCGATCTGGCGGGTGATGGAGAGGTCTTCGGCCAGGGCTACCGTCAAGGTCAGTGCCTCGGGGCCAAGCTCGACCCGTCGGACCAGATCCAACGGATCGCCGCCCTGTCCGGCGAGGGTATCGAGAAGCGCGGGGATGCGCTCAGGGGGAAGATCGGCATCGCGGGCGGCATTGGTGATGGCTGCTGGATCGACAAGCAGAGTCCGGACCCCGTCGGCAACCACCCGCTCGATCTCGTGCGCCGGCAGCCGCCATCCCGAGGGCGCCGTCTCGGCGATGCCAGTGACCAGGGGGCGCGAGATGTAATAGCGATAGCGTCGACCATTCTTGACAGTGTGGCTGGGTGTGAGGCGTTCGCCTACCTCGTCGAACAGCTTGCCCACCAGCGGACTTGCCTCGACCTTGCGATTGGCCTGCCGCTCGGGACCATTGTCGGCCAGACGTTGCTGCACCGTATCCCACAAGGGGCGATCGACGATGGCTTGGTGCTGACCAAGGTGGCGGGCGTCCTTGTGGCGGATTTCGCCGATATAGAGGGGATTGGCGAGCAGGGCGTAAAGCGCGCCGCGCGCGAAGGGGTTACCGGTCTTCGAGCGGATGCCGTCCCGATCCAGCCGTTCCTTCAGCGTCCGGACGCAACCCGCCTCAAGGTAGCGGCGATAGATGGTCCGTACCGTTTCGGCCTCAGGCTCGTTGACCACCAGCTTGCGGTCGGTGACGTCATAGCCCAGTGGCACATTGCCGCCCATCCACATGCCCTTCTTCTTGGAGGCGGCGATCTTGTCGCGGATGCGTTCGCCAGTGACCTCGCGTTCGAACTGGGCGAAGGATAGCAAGATGTTCAGCGTCAGACGCCCCATGGACGATGTGGTGTTGAACTGCTGGGTCACCGCCACGAAGGAGACTCCGTGGGCGTCGAACACCTCGACCATCTTGGCGAAATCGGCGAGGGATCGGGTCAGGCGGTCGACCTTGTAAACCACCACCACGTCGATCTTGCGCATGGCGATGTCGGCCAGCAAACGCTGCAGGGCCGGACGTTCCATGGTGCCACCGGAGATGCCACCATCGTCATAGGCGGTCTCGATCAGTTTCCAACCCTCGCCCTTCTGGCTCCGGATGAACGCCTCGCAGGATTCCCGCTGGGCGTGCAGCGAATTGAAATCCTGTTCCAACCCTTCCTCCGAAGATTTGCGGGTATAGACGGCGCAGCGGCGAAGTTGGGGTTTCATGCCCTATGTTCCTTCAATCCGAAGAAGCGCGGCCCCGACCAGCGCGCCCCGGTGATGGCCCTCGCCACCTCGGAGAGCGAGCGCCAAATCTTGCCCTGGTAGCGGACGCCATTGTCGAGGACGATCACCTCGTGGGTAGTGCCCTGCCATTCCCGCAGCAGCCGGGTGCCCGGCTTGACGATGGTCGGGGCGGCCAGCGGCTTGCCGGCGGTAACGCATTCGGCGGCACGGGTGAATTGCCGGACCACCGAGGGCTTGAGGCCCCCGATAGCTCGCTCCTGCAGCTTGTAGGCGATGGCCAGCATCATCAGCTTGCGCCCCAGCTTGTGCGGCGGAACCTGGCCGAAGAGCTCCTGCCAGAGCTGCTTCAAAGCATCCCTGGGGAGAGTGGGCAGGCCCGCCAGTTGTCTGGCGAGCCCCTCCCGGTCAGTGGTCCGCCGGACCATGGTCAAGCGCCGGTCTGCAGGCGATAGACTCGCCCCCGCCCAGTCACCGTCTCGCTGGTCACGCCCAAGCCCAGCTTCTTCTTCAGGGTACCGCTGATGGCGCCGCGCACCGAGTGCGGCTGCCAGCCGGTGGCCGAGGTCATCTCATGGATGGTGGCGCCCTGGCGACGCAGCATCAGGGCGACCAGCTGGGCCTGCTTGGTCTTCGGTGCGGCGGGAGGCTTGGGGGCACGCGGCTTGCGGGGCTTCGGCCCAGTCTGCTCGGTGGCGGGGGCGCTGGTGCCAGTGGCGCTCGGCGCAGAGGTCTCGGCGGTGGTGGACATGATTGGGCTCCTGTCGGTGTCATGCCCCGCGACGCTCGCGGGGCCCCACCACCCAAGGCCCCGCCGGTAGCCCGGTCGGGGCGAGACGGGAATCGCAGCCCGTCCTCACCACCAAGCAATGCTTGCTTGGGCCGGTAAGTCCAGTCGGAAAGAACGGATTGGCCGCTGATCTTGTCTCTTTTCAGAGATCGGCGAGAAGGTCGCTGGCGGGAACGGCCAGGGTCTCGGCCAATTGGGCGACGATCTCGATGGTAGGGTTCCGCACCCCGCGCTCAATACCGCTGATATAGGTGCGGTGGAGGCCGCTCTCGAACGCCAATGCTTCCTGCGACCAGCCTTTTTGCCGGCGCAGGCGTTGCACGTTCAAACCGAGTTGCCTCCGGATATCCATGGCTCGAAGGCAACGCCGATGATGACGATCGGTCTACAGACGATGAGTCACATTCGTCGTTGACTGGTGCCCGGACGGCAAGCGTTACTGGCCTGCCAACAATGGAGTACGCCCATGAGCAGCCAGGACTGGAGCGCCATTCTGGCGCGCAATTATGCCGAAGCGACCGGGGCCAAGCGCAATGTCCGCCTGCCGTCCGACCGCCATATCAGCGTCGAGGGCGACGTCGAAGGGGTGACCCTGTCACTGTCTCTGACCGCCGTTACCGCCAACATGCAGAGTGACAGCGCTGCTTTCGAGGCTTGGGCTTTGGCGCTCAAGGCATGGTGCGGCGTGCGGACGATCGCCGTGGATTGGCATGCCCCGCCACCAGCGGATACACCCTCGTGGCGGCATTACCAGCGTTTCCTCTATCGGGCGCAACGCTTCGCCACCCTGTTTCCCGACTGGTTTCGGGTCATCCCCCAGGAGCAACTGGCCGTGTCGCGGATTCTGCGCTGCGACTCTCTGGTCCTCAACGTGGCCGGCAAGACCGCCGACCTCGGCTCGCCGCCACCAAACTCCGAGGCGGCGCTGGAGAGGCATCTACTCGGCTCAGAAGTTTTCCGGGCCGCCTTCGGCCTCACTCGACTCGATCGTCAGTTCCCGGTGGGCCTGTTCAACGGCACGGTCGCCCGGGGCAGCGAAGTGTTCAGTGGCGGCAAAAGCGCCATCGACCTCATCGGCGTCGATGGGCAACGCCGCCTATGGCTGTTCGAATTGAAGGCCGGACGCAATGAGGGACTGGGAATCGTCTCGGAACTGCTGTTCTACGCCTTGGTGATGCAGGACGCAGTACGGCGGCGTTTTGCCTTTGCCCAGCCGGAAGCGGGGAACCGTGCCGCCATCGGCCCCCAGGATGTGCTGGCCTGCGAGCGGATCGAAGCTTGCTTCCTGGCCCCCAATTTCCACCCGTTGCTGGCCCAGGACCGCATCATCGGCCTGCTTAGTGGAGCCATGGCGGGAGACGACATCCCGGTACATTTCCGGATGGTCAGGCTGGCCGATATCGGCATCGCTCCCGAGAAACAGGTATCATGAGCAGCCTTCGCCTCACCATCCATCGCTCTGCCCACCAGATCGGCGGCAATTGCCTCGAACTGGCCACCAAGGACGGGCATCGCCTGATTCTGGATGCGGGGCGTCCGCTGGATGCCCCCGAGGGTCAGTCCACCGGCCTGCTGCCGCACAGTCTGGACATCGCCCAACCGGTGGACGGCATCCTGCTGTCCCACCCCCACCAGGACCATTACGGCCTGTTGAACGAATTGCCGGCTGACTGGCCGGTCCATTGCGGCCCGGCCTGTGAGACGCTGGTCAAGCTCACCGCCGGTATTTTCGGCACCCCACCGGTCCAGCCCTTCCACCCCTGGACGAGCGGGGCAGCTTTCCAAATCGGCCCATTCAGCGTGACGCCACTGCTCACCGACCATTCTGCCTTCGATGCCCATATGCTGCTGATCGAGGTGGCGGGGCGAAGGCTGCTCTATACCGGCGACTTCCGGCTGCACGGTCGCAAAGGCAAGCTGGTGCGGGCACTGATGGCGAGGCCACCCGTCGGCATCGACGCCCTGATCATGGAAGGGACCAATCTGGGCACTAACAAGCCCTGCGTCACCGAGGACGAGTTGGAGACGCGATTCGTCCAGTTGTTCCACCGTACCCCCGGCCGGGTCTTCGTCGCCTGGTCGGCCCAGAACATCGACCGCACCGTCACCTTGTACCGCGCCTGCCTCAAGGCCGGGCGGACCCTGGTGGTCGATCTCTACACCGCCGAGGTGATGGACAGGCTGGCCGGGTTCGGTCGTCTGCCGAGACCAGGCTGGCGCAACCTCACGGTCGTGATCACCAGCGCCTTCGCCCGCATGTACCGGAAGACCGGCCGCGAGGATTTTGTCAGCCGCATGGCCCGGCACGGCATCGCTGCCGACGGGCTGGCGGATGAACCGTCGCGTTGGGTGATCATGACCCGGCCCTCGCTGATGCACGATTACAAGCGCAAGGGCGTGGTCCCCACGCCTGAGGATTCCTGGTGCTGGTCGCTGTGGCACGGCTATCTCGATAACGAGGACGGTCGCACGGTGCGGGCGTGGTTCGAGGAAGCCGGATGTCCCGCCACCCACATCCATTCCAGCGGTCACGCCTCACCCGCCGATCTCCATCGCTTCGCCACCAGCATGGCGGCCAAGGCCATCATCCCCATTCACGGCACCGCCTGGGATGGCGAGGCGGCCACCGTATTCCCCAATCTTCGGAGATTGCACGATGCTACGTCGCTGGTCCTATGACTCCAGGCCTTCCATGCTGAGATCGGCGCTTCAGGTCTGGGCGCAACGGGATGCCGAGGCCTATTTGCGTATCCGCCAAAGGCACTGGGTCGCCCGCTCCATTCGCTATGCCAGGGGCAGAGGTGACGATCTGGGCCGCCAATACGGCTTTGCTCCCTGCGGCCACGGCTTCTGGCAACCTCGGTCGGTGAGTGGAGAGCGACTCGCCCTGTGCCGACGAGTCGCTCTCTTTCTTCGATCTTTAGACGCGCAGATCATCACCGCCGCCGAATTGGCGGCATCCGAGGCGGCCCTTGAGGATTCCGCATGGGATGCGGTGTCCACGGCCTCCCCATGCCAGGACGGCCGCTGACCGTCGGGGCAAGGCCAGACGCCAACATCGGCGGGTGGCGTGGCCGATCCGGGGCTGCCACCCAGCCCAGGTATTGAGTCAGGGCATCAACCTGATCATCGTGGCTGCCTCCAGGAAAGGCGCAGAGCTCGGACAGAAAAGCGTCCATCCAGCCCCTGGAGGAGTCCGGCAGCAGTACCATTCCGCTGCTGATCATAAAGAGGACTGCCTCCAGCCTTTCCACCTTGCTCCGAGTTGGCCGCGGAATCGCCACCACCGGCAGGCGCTTTTCACGAAGGATCTCGATCAGCGACGATCCCAAGGCGGCATCCTCCACCAGGATGCTGGCCGGGTGGTGTTGTGCGCATAGGCGGAGCATGTCCTCGCGCAACTCGATGATCCCAGCCCGTTTGCGCAGGATGTCGATCAGGTAGTGATTGGCGCCGTCGGTCCGAAACACCAGGGCAGAGGAAAAGCTGGAGGTCTCGCCGACCGTTTGTCCGCAATCGCACGAGATGATCACCCGGTGTGCGGCATGCGGAATCTGGCCGTAACGCTGAAACCACTCCGCTTTGACGATGCCGCCATCCAGCCTGACGGGCGCTTGTTGGTATTGCGCCTGGAAGACATGGGCCGGCAGATCCTGCTTCAGTCGCTCCACCTGCTCGGGAGGATAGGAGCCAGGATCAATGATGTCGCCCTCCGGCCGCTGCCATTCGAAGGTGCCGACGTCGTAGATGATGTTGCCCTCGGCCACCAAGGGAACGACAAGATGCTGAAACCCCGATCGCTCCTTCAGGTGGCCACAGAGATCGTCCCAGTGGAGGCGCTGCGCGACGATGACAATTCGCCCCTCGGCCTGGCTGTTGAGCCGTGAGGCGATCTTGCCATCGAACAAATTATTCACTTTTGAGCGCTCCACTTCGGAGTGGACGTCACCGGCATCGATGGGGTCATCGATGATGATGACATCTGCGCCATGTCCGGTCAGGCCACTGGTCATGGAGGCGGCGAAGACGCCGCCCCCTTCCGTGGTCTTGAACTGCATCTTTTCCGCCGCATCGATACGCAGCCGGGTGGACGGAAACATTTCCTGAAACCAGTCCGATCGCAGAATCTGGCGGCAGCGGTCGGCCAGATCCTGGACCAGGCGCAGGTCGTGGCAGACCAAGGCAATCCGGATACCGGGGTCATTGGCCAACAGCCACGCCGGAAAGCAGACCGACGAGATAAACGACTTCAATGTCCGCGGCGGCTGGTTGATCACCTGGCGGCGAACCCGTCCCGCGGCTACCTCTTCCAGGGTCGCGCAGATCAGGCGGGTGGCCTGGGTCTGACGAAACACCTCCGAGGGTTCCAGCCGCTCGAAGGCCAACTGGACGAAGGAGTACAACTGCCGCCGCAGGATGGCCGCCAGAACGCGATAGTTGGGGTCAGTCATGGCCGGTCTCCTTGTCCAAGATGGTGGTGACACCGTGCATCTGGAGGAATTCGTCCAGAATGGCTTCCTCGGTTTGCGATAATGGCTTGCTGTCCGTTTGGGTGATTTCCGGTGTTATGTGCTTGTCCACCAGAGTGATGAGCAGGGCGACAGCACGGACATCCCCCTTCAGTGCCTTGGCCATCAAGGCCTTGAGCATGGCCCTTTGCTTGGGGATCGA
Source organism: Phaeospirillum sp. (assembly GCA_030824585.1). GTDB lineage: Bacteria > Pseudomonadota > Alphaproteobacteria > Rhodospirillales > Magnetospirillaceae > Phaeospirillum. The sequence goes on from JAVBXM010000165.1 coordinate 11,637, forward strand.
ACGTTCTCGATCGCCCTCGCGAACTCGAATCCGTTCGCCCAGCTCCTCCTCGAGGTCAGTCTTGAGATTGGGCGTCCCCTTGGTCCTCCCCTTGGGGTTTCCGGACTGGCCGGGCTGGAAACGGCTATGGGTCGGCGGCTTGCCATAGCCGACCTCGTAATCTTTCTTCTTTGTCATGGCTCAGCCCTCCTCGCTTGGAGAGGTGGCTGGCGTGGTAGCTGCAGCCTCAGCCAGGGCTTGCGCCTCCCGCTGCTCGAAGCTCTCGCCGGTGGCCTCCAGAACCGCGGTGCCACCGGTATGGTCCATCCAGCGGCGGACGATCAGGTCGCAATAGAGAGGATCGAACTCGACGCCACAGCATCGGCGGCCGGTACTCTCGGCGGCGATCAGCGTCGTGCCGGAGCCCAGGAACGGGTCGAGGACGATGCCACCACGGTGCGACACGTCCTTGACGGCATCGGTCACCAGGGCCACCGGCTTGACGGTGGGGTGAAGTTTGAGCAGGTCGTCACGCTCCCGGCCGACCACATTCATCCCTCGGTAGGTCCACAGATTGGAACGCGAGCGTCCCTTCTTTCCGAGTTCAAAATTGTTGATGTGAGGGGCAGAGCCCTTCTTCACCGCCAGAACCATCTCGTGTTGCGACCTATAGAACGTCCCCATACCGGCGTTGGTCTTGGCCCAGACACAGAGGTTCAACGGGGTCAATTCGGCCTGATCCACCGCCGAGAACAGTTCCGGCAGGTGTTTCCAATCCATGCAGGCGAACAACACCGCCCCGTCGGCCATCACGGGAAGGGCCGCCGTCAGGAAGCCCGTAAGGAAGGCTGTGAATTGCTCCCGCGACATTTCGCCGGACGCCATGGCGAACTCGCGGTGCCGCTGGCTGCCCAATCCGGAGACATGTCCGTCGATCCGGACGTTATAGGGCGGATCGGTGAACATCATCTGGGCGGCCTCGGTGCCCATCAACTTGGCGATCACTGCCCGGTCCCTGGCATCGCCGCAGATCACGCGGTGGCGGCCCAAAACCCAGAGGTCACCAGGGCGACTGACGGAAATTGCCATTGGATCAACGATCGGCGGGGCATCCTCGACCACCGCACTGCCTGGCTCGTCGAGGGAAAGGGTCATATCAATTTCCACCTGGTCGAACGCGGTGAAACTGAGATCGAACCCGATCTCCAGGAGTTCGGTGAACTCGACCTTCAACCTTTCATCGTCCCACTTCGCCTCCTGCGGGAGGCGGTTGAGCGCCAGACGTAGCGCCCTGATCTCGGCGGTATCGCGGTTGCGGACGGTGACGGTCGCCACCTCGTCGTAGCCGAGTTTCTGCAATTCTTCGACGATGAGATGGCCGTCGACGATGACGCCGTCCGGGTCGATGATGATGGGCACCACCTGGCCGAAGCGCTCCAGAAGTTTGCGTGCTTTCTGGCGTTGAGCCCGGTCGTGGACACGGGCGGAGTTGGTGTAGGGCTTGAGGTCCGTAATTTTGTTGTAGGTAATCTCGAGGGTATTTGGCAGCATGTTCGCCTCACACAGGAAGGTGGGGCCTGGTCAGGAGATCTCTTGGCCCCAACCGCCTTGATGGGACTTTTTTAAACTTCTCCGGCAGGTCACACAGAAAAAGCGGCTATATGCTGAGATATAAGTTGAATAACACTTTGATTTTCTGCCTTTAGCTGCAATTTGCGCCATTGCGGTAGATTTACTGACATTTCAATGCGTTCATAACGGACGCATTGCGAAATTTTTTGTGGACTTCCTGCGGCTACGAAGCTGTCTGTGAACCGAACTACCCAGACTGGATATGGGGGAGCTTTGGTTCTATCCGTCACCGAGATCGAAAATCCGAAGGCTGATACTGAACCCCATGTTGGGTTCTTCTGGTTCGTCCCGGAAACCGGGGTCTGGCATCTGGTCGCCGATCGTATCCCGTTGGCTGAGGCCGAACCCTATGGTGATTGTCGCACCCATCCCGGCGGCCATTACGACCTATGGACCGAGTTGGCGGGCAAAGGGCAGTCCTGGCTCAAGGCCAACGGCTTTCCCACCCTCATCGCCTCCAGCGAATACGAGGCACATCCCCGCGGCCGGGTGGTCTACGACACTGTCTCGAAAGGCTTTGTCATTTACCTCGACCCCCGCATTTCCGCTCCGCGATTCCGTGCATGTCTGGTGGCGGCCTTCGGCCTCACGGGACGGAGGTTGGCCTTTCGCCGCGACGCCCATTACCAACCGTAGGGAGAGACCCACAGCCTCTCAGCATGGCATGCAGGCCCTGCCGGGCATCAGGACGGGAAGCAAGTCAATAGCAATCAATCAATTGGATGAATTTCGCAAGGCGATGGAGGGAGGCCCCGCCGGAATGGTTCCCACCGACCACACTGGTGGGATCGAGAGCCAATTGCTCAGGTTCTGGGGCTGTTTCACAGGCACAGCCCAGGGAGGTATGACCGCCGACAAAGTTTTGACACGGACAGAGCGCATGCAGTGGCAGCCGCCGGCCTTGAGCTTTGATATCGAGCGCCATGGCGGAACGGTGATGGGATCAGTCTACGCCGAAATCCAGACCTGGACGTTTGATCTCTCGAATGGCCGCGCCAATGTCGCATTAGGATCAAAACCCAATTAACATATTGATTTGGCGTGTCTGCCGTGATTCAAGATTCCGAACATTGGAGCTTGGATCATGGCAGGCGAGTTTTAGCTAGAGCGTTCTGCGAATAGGTTGAATCGAAAAGAGGATTCCTCTGGGAGCGAAAATCTGATTCAACATGTCAGCTGGGACAGGAGGCCAGCATGGTATGGCGAAATCGTACTCACAGGATTTGCGGGAACGGGTGATCAAGGCCGTCACGTAAGAGCGGATGAGCCGGCGGGCGGCGGCGAAACGGTTTGACGTGAGCGAGTCTTCGGCGGTCAAGTGGCTCCAGGCCTATGAGCGGGAGAACCGCCTTTGTCCGCTCGGAACGGGCGGGCATCGCCGGTCGAAGACGAAGCCGGAGCGGGACTGGCTATTGGCGGTGATTGCCACCGACCCCGGGATCACGCTTGAGGCCCTTTCGGTTCGGTTCTTTTCCGAACGTGGCGTGACGGCGGACACCAGCATGCTGTCGCGATTTTTTCAGTCCGCGAATATCAGCTTCAAAAAAAGCGTGCTGCCGAGCGAGCAGGATAGGCCGGACATCGCTCGATGCCGGGAGCAGTGGAAAAAGTATCAAGGCCGGATTGATCCGACCCGCCTGGTCTTTATCGACGAAACCTGGGCCAAGACCAACATGGTCTGGACCCACGGTCGTTGCGCCAAGGGAACTCGGCTGCGCAGCAAGGCGCCCTACGGCCATTGGAAGACCCTGACCTTCTTGGCAGCGTTAAGCCATGACCGGATCGACGCACCGTGCATCTTCGATGGCCCCATCAACGGCGAGCGATTCCTCGCCTATGTCGAGCAGTTTCTGGTCCCCACCCTTGCCCCCGGCGACATCGTCGTTCTGGACAACCTCGGCTCCCACAAGAGCCCCGCCGTCCGCAAGGCGATCCGGGGCGCAGGTGCCAAGCTGTTCTTCTTGCCGCCCTATAGCCCCGACCTCAATCCCATCGAGCAGGTTTTCTCCAAGCTCAAGGGCCTGCTGCGCAAGGCGGCAGAGCGAACCGTCCAGGCGACTTGGCGCCGTATCGGCGATCTCCTCGACGAGTTCAGGCGAGACGAATGCGCAAACTACCTGCTGAATGCCGGATATGCGTCAACCTAATAGCAAAATGCTCTAAGCGATCAGCAATGGTCTGCGATTGAACCACACCTTCCCCGCAATCGGCCCGGAGCACGTCGGGTTGATGATCGTCGGGTGCTGAGCGGGATCATCCACGTCCTGAAATCCGGGTGCCGTTGGCAAGATTGCCCAGCGGCCTACGGTCCCCCGACAACCATCTATAACGGGTTCCATCGCTGGTCCGGTCGAGGACTGTGGCAGCGCTTGTTTCAGGCGCTCGTCGTCGTCACGCCCGACGACGTGCAGATGATCGACAGCACCACCGCCAAGGTGCGCCGCTCTGCCGGTGGCGGAAAAGGGGGGCGGCGGCGCAGGCGATTGGTCGGTCGCGGGGCGGACGCACCACCAAAATCCGTGCCGTCGTCGATGGCCGCGGACGCCCCATCGCTTTCGAAATAACGGCAGGGCAACTCGGAGACGTCCGAGCGGCGGCGGCTCTCTTGGCGCCGCTGCCGCCGGGACGGCTGTGTGCCGCCGATACCGCCTACGACAGCAATGGCCTGCGTCAGTTTCTGGTCGAGCGCGGCACTTTGCCGGTAATCCCGAACAATCCGACGCGGAAACGCTTCCACCCCTTCGATCCTATCGCCTACAGGCAGCGCAATCTCATCGAGCGCATGTTCTGTCGACTCAAGGACTTCCGCCGCATCGCTACCCGCTATGACAAGCTGGCCGCCAACTTCGCCGCAGCCGTTGCGCTGGCGGCCATCGTCATCTGGTGGGTCTGATTGAGTCTTGTACCTAGGGCGGCGTCGCCTGTTACGCCGTCGGGCTCTTCCGCTGGCGGGGGCTTGAAAGCGACGCAATCGCGTGCGCATGCTCCCCCCCTCGGCTACACTGTCCGAGCCTGGGCCGAGCTCTCTCATCTTAGGCGCTCCTGCGTTCGTCGTTTCTACGATATGGCCAATGTGTTCAGCACTGATTTTTGGGGCATACCCGCATGACGGAAAATGATCGTGATTTTGTTGCGGCTTTGGAAAAGGGGCTCCTGGTCATTGAGTCTTTCGACCGATCCCATGCGAAACAAACGCTGAGTGAGGTCGCTCGCCATACTGGGATGACCCGCGCGGCGGCACGGCGCTATCTCCTGACATTGGTCCGGTTGGGGTATGCGGAGAGCGATGGCAAGCTTTTCTGGCTGGTTCCAAAAGTGCTTTCCCTGGGCTATGCCCTGCTGGCGTCGATCCCGTTTCCAAAATTGGCACAGCCGATCTTGGATGAAATTAGCAATCGTACGGGCGAAGTCGCCTCCCTGGCCGTCCGGGAAGGGCATAACGTGATGTTTATCGCCCATACCACCAGTCACCGCCTCGTTTCGGCGCAGGCCGGAATCGGCATGCGCATCCCCATGTACTGTTCCGCCGCCGGAAAGGCGATCATGGCGAGCATGTCCGATGACGACATCCGGGATGTCCTGACGACCGGGTCGTTTCCCAAGCTCACCCCCAACACCAAGACGACGTACGACGAGCTTTGGGACGAGATGATGAAAATTCGGGCCAATGGCTATGCCATCAGCAACGAGGAATTGGAAATCGGCTTGCTCTCCATGAGCACTCCGATCCCGAACGCGCAAGAGCAGGTCAATCTGTCCATTACCGTGAGCATGCATGCTGGGCGCATGACGATTGGCCAAATGGTAACGAACGTTCTTCCCCACTTGCAGGAAGGACGAAAAAAGCTGATGTCCATGCTGTGACCCCGCCCGGACGAAAAAGGGGCGCCATGGACAGGATCACGCCTCGAACCGGGCCATCAGCTCCCGCGCGATCACCAGCTGCTGTATCTGGCTCGTTCCCTCATACAGGCGGAAAAGACGGGCATCCCGATAGAGCCGCTCGACCGGGTAATCCTTGACGTACCCATAACCGCCATGAATTTGCAGGATCCGATCGGCGATCCGGCCCAGGGCCTCCGTCGTGAAATACTTGCAGCAGGCGGTCTCCATGGTCACGGTCTCGCCGTGATCCTTCATGGCCGCGACCTTCTCGACCATGGCGCGCGATGCCAGCAGTTCGGCTTGGCAGTCCGCCAGCATTCCCTGGATGAGTTGGAAATGGCCGATAGGCTGGCCGAACTGGACCCGGGTGGCGGCATAGCGTCCCCCCTCATCCACAAGGCGGCGGCTGAGCCCTGCAGCCAGGGCCGACATATGCAATCTGGCATGGTCGAGGGCGCCCAAGGCCATCTTCATCCCCCCGCCCGGCTTGCCTCCGATCAGTGACTCGCTTGGGATCACACAGTCTTCGAAAATCACATCCGCGCATTGAGCGCCCCGAAACCCCATCATCCGGTCGGGAGGGGCGACCGTTATTCCTGGAGAGCGACGCTCGACAAGAAATGCCGAAATTTCTCTCTCGTGCCCCTCCGTCCGCGCGAATACGGTGTAGAGGCCGGCCCGGTCGGCATTGGTCACGAACCGCTTGGTTCCATTGATGACGTAGTGATTTCCGTCACGGGTGGCCCGGGTCCGGATGGATATGGCATCGGAGCCGGCTTCGGGCTCGGTCAGGCAGAATGCCGCGATCAACTCGCCGGTCGCGATGCGGGGCAAATAACGCTCTCTCTGTTCCTCGGTCCCGTGGCTCAGCAAGCCAAGGGTTCCGACACCGTTGCTCGTCCCGAAGTAGGAGCGAAAGGCCGGCGCGGCATAGCCGAGCTCGAAGACGACGGCCACTTCCTCGGCCATTGACAAGCCCAGACCGCCATAGCGCTGGGGTGTCGTCATGCCGAAGAAACCGAGCTCCTTTAGCTTTGCCACGATCCTGATGGGAACGTTTCCGGTTTCCTCCATCTCCGCTTCCGCCGGAAGCAGATCGTGGCGAACGAATCGGCGCACGGTTTCCAACAGCAGTGGCAGGATTTCATCCGTCATGACGCTTACTCTTTCTTGACCATACGGCGCCATGGAGCGGCCTTTGGAAAGAAAAGGGGGCCAGGCATGGAACTGGAAAACGCCGCCTGGCCCCAAGTTTGGAGCGTCTCATGGCTTTGGAGCAGGCTGGGAGAGCCCCCTGATCCAAAGGTGGGTTTGAGACGCCCCTGTGGATTCCGAAATGAAATCGAGACCGCATGGCGCCTCCGGGGCACGCGGATTTGAGACTTGGTACGGACAGGGGCGAGTTCCGTGTCATGGCGGTGGGGGTTCCCCCGCCAACCATTCCGAGCCAAGCAGAACCTCTTCGGTCTTGACCCTTACCCACCCCGCTTCCGTGGCCCTGACCTCCGGCAAGACGTCACAGGTCATGAACAGCAGCGAGTACTTGGGATCGGCATGGGAATATCCGCACTCCGTCATGGCGCGTTGGAACGCCTCCGATGCCGCCACCGCCTCGGCGAAACCGCCGGTGCGATGAATGCCGGCCATGGGCAGGGGGAACGGATGCCACTCTCCCCTGGTTGAGGACACGACGATGCCGCCGCCCATGCGTTTCAGCCTGGCAAGAGCCTGGGCCATGGCTCCCGGCGTCCGCCCCAGGACAAGGATCCCGGCATTGGTGGTGTACGTGGTGGCGAGCCCCAGCAGGTCGGGGGCAAGGTTCATGACAACCCCGCGCGTGATCCATTCCCCCGTTCTGTTGGTGGCTGCGACGACGAGGGTGTTTTCGTCATCGGGCCACAATCCCGTCCCCAGGGGTTTCAGCTTTACCGGAGTTTCCCGGGAAATGACGGCATTGGCCATCGATCCGGCCGGAAATGGATTGGGCGCCGTGGCGGGAAGGATGAACGTATCCGCGGACCATTCCGGAATGACGTGCTGGGTGCCGGCGTAGTGATGATCCCAATCGAACAGGGTGCTTGGGGCGGGAACAGACAGCCGCCCATGTTCCGCCACCACCTGGCCCCGGCAGATCACCATCACCGGTGTCGGCTGCTGGAAATCGGAAAGGATGTTGATATCGGCGATCCGTCCGGGCGCCACAGCTCCCAGGTCCTGGCCCATGCCGATGCAATTGGCGGGGTTCAATGTCGCCATCCGATAGGCCTGATTGGGGGTGAGGCCGTTGTCCAGGGACAGGCGGATGAGATAATCAATGAAGCCCTTTCGCGCGACATGGGATTCGGCGGCTCCATCGGACGTGAGGGCGAAGCGATCCGTGAACGCCGATGACTTGACGCTGCCCAGCAGGGCCGTGAGGTCCTCCCTTAGGCTGGAGTTGCGCAGCAGCACCCAGAAACCCAGCCGCAACCGCTCCAGGGCCTCTTCGACCGTGGTTGCTTCGTGGCAGGTGTGGATGCCTGCGGCGGCAAGGGCGGCAAGCCGTCTTGCCCCCGCCCCCGCCGTGTGGCCGTCATTATACCGTCCCATGCGCCGCGCATTTTCGAAGTGACCAAGGAGAGCACGGGAACGTTCACCGTTAAGGAGATCGCTCCACCGGGTCATTTCGCCCGTGCCAAGGACATGCTCTTTCGCCAGGAGCGCCCTCAACACGGCGGGTGAGAAACTGGAGGGCTCATCCCGGAAACGGGACTGGGACGCCACACGGGGCAGCCAGAATACATGGGGCAAGGATGCCAGGGACAGGGCGGCGGTCAGCCGCCCCAGTTGTTCGGCTCCCATGGCGAGATGCAGAAACAGATCGTCGTAGAGAAGGGTGGTTGTCCCCTGGCAAACCGCGGCCTCTCCGAGGCTGAGCGGATTGCAGAAAGGCCATGGATGCGTATGGGGTTCTATGTATCCAGGAACCGCGACACGACCCGTTGCGTCGATGATTGTCGTGGTATCGCCCACAGGACCGGACCAATTGCCGACCCTGGCGATCCGGTCCCCGCATATGGCGATGTCGGCTGCCGGGCTTTCCCCGGTGAAGGCATTCCAGACCGAGGCTCCCAGGATCAGGGTATCGGGTGCCGATTTTTCCTGCGCCACGTCGAGCAGGCGGACACGAAGCTCCACATCGCAAGGTATGACCATGCCGCTATTCCGTTCCGATCGATGCCGTGAAAGGAGAGCCCAGGCGAGCAAGGCGCGACACTGCCTCCCGCGCCTCCCGCTCCATGGTGTCGACGATGGCATTCAGGGGTTGGACTCGATCGATGAAGGCCACTGCCTGCCCCACGGAAAGGGCCCCATGGTTGAAGTCGCCATCTTGGTAGGCTTGTCTGGCAATACGTCCCGCCGCCAACGGCAGAATCTCGTCCAATCCGGCGTGGGATCGCTCAAGCGCCTGAATTCGCGCGGATGTCTCATTGCTCAAGACCCGCATGGTATTCCGCAGGGAGGACAGAATCGTCGTGGTGTCCGATTCCGTCGCGGCGACGAGGCGCGCCTTGTAATCAGGATGCGCCCCGATCTCCTCGGCAGCCAGAAAGCGCGTGCCAACCAGAACTCCATCGGCGCCCATGGCCAATGCCGCGACCAGTTGGGCCCCCGTCCCGACTCCTCCTCCCACCAGATAGGGAATCCTTAGCTGATGCGCCGCGAGACAGGCTTGGACGAAGGTGCCCGCCGCCTCTCCCGGGTGCCCGCCGCATTCGCTACCGACGATGGCGACCAAATCGACACCGATCTCCTGTGCCTTCAGGGCGTATTTGAGTCCAGGCACCTTATGCATCACCAGCGCCCCAGAGGCATGGAGGCGATCGAGATAGGCCTCCGGGTTCCGCCCGGAGGTTTCCACCATGGATACCCCTTCGTCGGCGACCACATTCACCATCGACTCAATACGGCTGTCGGAAGCCCCTTTCGGGAGCATGGAGATATTGACCCCGAAAGGCTTGCCATCGCAGAGCCTCCGGCATTCGCGAATTTCCCGGCGCAAGGCCTGGTCATCCTCGAAGCTTGCCGCCGTGATGAATCCCATGATGCCGGCCCGTGCGGCGGCGGCGACATAATGGGCATCCGCCAGCCACTGCAGCCCTCCCGCCAAGATTGGCAGTCGGAGATTGAGCCGTTCCGTGATCTCAGTCCTGAAAAGCTTCGGCATTGTGTACCCGTCGATAAAAAGGGGCTTGTCACGCACCGGTCTTTGGGGGGAGTTCGACCATCATCGTCTCGGCGGGTTCGTCGTGCGTGGCCGGCGATGTGTGCATGTTGAGATGGTAGATTCGGCCCATGGTGAAGATGGCGAGACCCGCGATGAACAGGGGGGCGCCGCAGGCCATGAAGACTTCCGTTGGATGCCAGCCCCTTTCCAGCAGCCAGCCAAAAATCAGAGGGCCGAAAATGCCTCCCAGGCGGCTCATTCCGAGTGCCCACCCGACCCCGGTGGAGCGGATGGAAAGCGGGTAGTACAAGGCGGAAAGGGCGATGCCGCTCTTTTGGCCGCCGCTGACGCAGAAGCCGGCGAGGAACGAGGTCAGCATCAGCAGGGGGAGAGACCATCCCAACGCCTGACCGAGGCCTCCTACCAGGATGCACCCGGCAAAAAACAATCCCGCCACGGTCATATAGGGGTTGGTGCGATCCATCAGGGGGCCCACGAACAGCACCGCGACGATGCCTCCGGTGGTGGACAGGCCGGTGACAATGGCGATGTTGCCGATGGAATGGCCGGCATTGGTGAGAACCGTGGGAAGCCAGCTCTGGAGTGCGTAGAACACCCCAAGGTTCATGAAGAAGGCCACCCAGATCAGCAGGGTTCCGAGCACGCGGTTGCGCTCGAAAATCACGAAGATCGGTGCTTTTGTGGCCTTTTCCGTTTCACTTACGAAGACCGTCCCGGCCTTGATCTCCAATTGGGGGAAGAGCCTGTGGACGATTTTCCGAATGACCTTTTCCGGATGGTGCTTCGCAACCATGAAACTGAGGGAATCTGGCAAAAACAGTAGAAGAAGGAAGCTCAGCAATAACGGCATTCCGCCGCCAACCCACAGCAGGGATTTCCATCCGAAAGCTGGCGCCAATTGTGCTGCCACGAGGCCGGCAATGACAAACCCCAGTGAGAAGCCGCAATAGATGACGAGGACCGAGGTGGCGCGGATCCGCTTCGGGCTGTACTCACTGGTCAAGGCCACCGCGCTCGGTGTCACGCCGCCTAGCCCGATGCCGGTCAGGAAACGGAACCAACCCAACTGAGTAACGTCGGATGCCAGGGTTGTCATGAAAGTGAACACGGAAAAGACCAGGGTGCACCCGACCAGGATACGCTTGTGCCCCAGTTTGTCGGAAAGTGGGGCGAAGATCAGAAATCCGACCATCAGGCCCGCAAGACCCAGCGAGAACACCGGGCCCAGGGCAGTCTTGGCGATTCCCCATTCCTTGGCGACCAGGGGCCCAATATAGCCAATGATCATCATGTCGAAGCCATCGAGCAGCATGACGAAGCCGCACAATGAAATCGTGAAAATCTGATAGATACCCAGTTTTCGAGAGTCGATGACGCTCGTGATATTGAGGATGGTGGTTTTATTGGTCAGCGCACTGTCTCCAGGTGACGCTCCTGCATTGAATGTAGTGGCCATAGACGTCCTCCTCCTGTGGTTTTTCATTTGATTTCATGATTATCTTGGCGCATGTTCTTATTTTTTACGTAGGTCCGTGACATATCTATTCTTGGTTCGTGCGGCGATCTGCTCGGGCAAGGTCAGGCTGCCCACGGGGTGCAGGGTGACATCGGCTGAGCATCCGGCCTTTTCCTTGACGGCGCGGACAATCCGCTTGGACATCGCCTCCCTGTCCGAGGCTGCGCCTAGGTCGCATTCGACGCGCACTTCCAGCGAGTCGACGCCATGCGAGTCGCGGTCGACGATGATACGAAATTCCGAACTCAGTTCGGGAAATGTCCGCAGGGCGCCTTCGATGGCAGTAGGGTAGACGACGGCGCCTCGGATCTTCAGCATATCGTCGATTCGGCCCCGGATCGGGCTCAGGCGGCGGAAGGGGCTACCACAAGCGCAAGGCTCCGACCGGATGGATGCAATGTCTCCGATCATGTAGCGAATGATCGGGGAAGCTTCCTTGAACAGCGAGGTCATCACCACCGCGCCCTCCTGCCCATCCGGCAAGGGCTGAAACGTTTCCGGATCGACGATTTCAAACACATAGGCGTCTTCATTAAAGTGCATGCCGTTCTGATGGCTGCATTCCCAGGCGGGGGCGCCGGTTTCGACGCTGCCGTAGTTGTTGTAGGACTTGCAGCCCCAGAGTTCCTCGATCCGTTTCCGGGTCTCTTCCACCAGAGGTTCTCCGGTGTGATACATCACCCGGATATTGAAATCGCGCTTGAGGTCAAAGCCGTTTTCTTCGGCCACGTTGGCAAGATGGAGGGCATAACCGCCAGTGGTTCCCATGACGGTGACGCCCCAGTCTCTGGCCAATTCCAACTGACGGGTCGACGGCGTGACGGCGCCACTGCCGGTCGGGATCACCAGGGCGCCGAGTTTCATCGCTCCTTCGAGTGACGTGAAACCGGGGATGAACAGTGCGAAATTGAAGGCGACCTGAACCCGGTCTTGCGCCGTCACGCCTTGAGCTGCGAGGCGGCGTGCCCACAGATTGGTGATATTTTCCCAGTCATTGCGAGTGTGCAGGATGGGTTTCGGCTTGCCGGTGCTTCCGGAACTCCCCTGAAGGCGGATCACCGGAAAATCGCCTTGCAGCGATCCGAAGGGGGGATGGGCGATCAGATCGGCTTCCAGGTCCTGCTTGCGGACAATGGGGAGTTTCCGAAGGTCCGACACGCAACGGATGCTGCCTGGGTCAATGCCGTGCGCGCTCCACAGGCGGTGGTAGAATTCCACGTGATGCCATGCGCGCGCGATTGCCTGGGGCAAAGCACGGTCCTGATAGGGGCGAATCTGATCTTTCGTCAGAAGCACTTCCGGAGAAATTTGCAGTGGCTTCGCTGCATCACCAAGGGCATTCATCGTCCATTTCCTCTGGGCTCAGGGAATCGGCCAACTACTATTTATGAATATTGTTCCGTAGAGCGCGGCCAACCCTTCCTGTATTATTATGATTTTGATTGGCCTGCCCTGCGTCACCACAGGGCAGGCCAATCCTTCACAGTGATGGTGCGTAGAGTTCTATCTCTCGGCACGCTCCATGGCGTCGAAGTAGTCGGTATACGGGGCGCCCTTGAACACATCGGGCATGTTCTCGACGATCCTTACGCTGAAAGGGTCGGGAAATTTGACGCCGCAGACCGAACGGACCCAAAGCATATCCTCGCCTTGACGCGGGGGTTGCGACACGACGGCACGAACATTGATACCCTTGTATTTCTTGCGCCCAGGGGTCAGGTCCCTGAGGCACATCACGATTTCGCGACCGTTCAGCAGCCGGGAAACATCGCGGACGAAGCTTTCATACACCTTGCTCATTTTCATCTTCTCCTTACTTCAGTCCCATCGCCTGCCAACGGCGGAGAACCTGTTCTTGCATCGCGGGGGAGTACATCTGATCCAAGGTGGCGCGGATCGGAGTCGTCCCGACCGGCCATTCCGGCGGCCAAGTCACGTCGAACGCGACGCTGGCACCCAGGCGTTTGGCGCGTTCTTCCTGGCTGTAGGCCGGGGTGAGGGCATTGGCGCGACCGGTGTAGGTGTGAATGTGGGTGCCGCGCTCCGGGTGGCACTTGGTCGCAAAGGCATGAAGAACGGCCGGGATGTTGAAGACATCGCAATCGTCGTCGACCACGATGACCTTTGAAATCAGGGCGCGGCGCTGGGTGAGCACCTCCACCACCTGCTTGGCGACGGCGGCGCCGCCGCGACGGACGGAGACGATGGCCAGATGCACGCCGCCCTCGGGGGGGACATAGACGTCGACCACGGGAACGCCGTGCTTCTCCAGGCGCCGTTTGATGGCGATGGCGCCGGAAATGGAGGTGGTGGTCGCGCTGGAATCCATGAACCCGGTGGTGTCCAGGGTGAGGATGGGGTCCTTGCGATGGGTGATAGCGGTCACCCGGCAGCAGAGGGCATCGCCCATCTCGCCGCTGCGATAGCCGGGATATTCACCATAGGGGCCTTCCTGGGCGATCCCGTCGGGGAGAACCTCGGCCTCGATCACGATCTCGGCGTTGGCGGGAACCATCAGGTCGTTGCTGTGGCACTTGATCAGTTCCACGGGACGCCCCGCCAAGCCCCCGGCGAGTTCGGCTTCATCACCATTCAAGCGGAACGTCGCGGCGGCGGCGAAGTGGCTGTTGACGTCGGCGCCGATAACGATGGCGATGGGCATGGGCTTGCCCTTGGGCACGTAGCCGTCGAGCAGCATCTTGCCCAGATGGCTGGTCGGACGCGGATAGCCGGTCAGGTACTTCTCGTTATGCACCATGAAGCGATACATGCCCCAGTTGACCCAGTCGCTGTCGTGGTCCTTGGACACCACGATGTCCCAGGTTCCGAGATAGCGACCGCCGTCGCCTTCGTGGACCATGGGCGTGGGAAGGTCGAACAGGTCCACCTTGTCTCCCTCGATGATGACCTCCTTGCAGGGGGCATCCTTGACCACCACCGGGGGGATGGTCTTCTGTTCCCGCTCGGCATAGATCTCGTAAAGGCGGCGCACCGACGTATCGGCCGGTAGTCCCAGGGCAACCGCCATGCGGCGCCATGTGGCGATGGGGTTGGTGGTTACCCGCCATCCGCCATAATCCTTCACATTGTTGAACATGAAAGCCGGGCCCTGGCGCTCGCAACTCAGGCGGCCCAGACCGGCGAGTTCCTCGTCCCAGTCCACCTGACCATTAACGGTGACCAAGTCCCCGGACTGTTCGATGGCCTTGAGAAACGCCCGCAAATCATTTGGTGCAGTCATATCGTCCTCGTGTGTTGGGCGGTTGGATGTCCGCCGGGTCAAAATTCACGGAGCCTTTAGCGGCGGCCGCAAGTACGCAGTGCGCACATTAATGTGTTGAATGAGGCTAGAAAGCGTGATAACTCCTGTCAATCAGGATATTTTAAAGCGTGCGTAATGCGTACAAAATCTGAAGATGCGATGCGGGACGTTGGTCGAGACTTCGTGGGCGCCTTGGAAAAGGGCCTGCTGGTCATCGAGGCCTTGGGGGCTGGCACCCCCAAGCTCACCTTGAGCGGCGTCGCGCGCCGAATCGGCATTACCCGCGCGGCAGCGCGGCGCCACCTGCTGACCCTGGTCGAGCTGGGATACGCGGAAAGCAACGGAAAGCTGTTCTGGCTGGCGCCTCGCGTCTTGCGGCTGGGGAGCGGCTACATCATCGCGGCGCCGCTGCCTAAATTGGCGCAGCCTGTCCTTGACCGAATTGGCGAGCGCACGCGGGAAACCGCCTCCATCGCCATCCTCGAGGCCAACGACATCGTCTTCCTGGCCCATTCCCTTCGGCGGGGAATTCTCGCCGCCAACACACAGATCGGGGTGCGTGTTCCCGCGTTCTGCACGGCCATGGGCCGGGTCATGCTGGCCCATCTGGATGACGTCAAGATCGAGGAATTTCTGGAGGCCTCGGAGATCCGGAAGCTGACGGTCAAGACAATGACCAGCCGCCAGGATCTTTTGCAGGAGATCAGGAAGGTGCGAGCCGACGGCTACTCGATCAGTGACGAGGAGATCGAGATCGGTTTGCGGTCCATAGCCGTCCCGATCACCAATTCGCGGGGGCAGGTGGTGGCCGCCATGAGCGTCAGCCTGCAGGCCGGTCGGATGGGTGTTTCGGACATGATCGAACGGCTTCTTCCGGAATTGGAGGCCGGTCGGCGGGAGATCGTCAGGCTGATATGACGGCGCGGGGGATGCCCGCGATCCGTCGTGTCGCCGCCGCATTTGTTAGCGAGTTTTTTGGCTCTGGAGGCGTGAGGTTAACATGAAAAAGATCATCATCGGCATGTCGGGGGCTTCTGGCGCCATCTATGGCATTCGCTTGCTGGAGGCTCTGAAGGCGATCGAAGGGGTGGAAACCCACCTCATCTTGTCCCCCTCGGCGGGCCGGACGGTGGCGGAGGAGACCGACTACAAGCTGGAGTATGTTCGCTCTCTGGCCGACGTCGTCTATCCGCATGGCGACATCGGCGCGGCGGTGGCCAGTGGGTCCTTCCGCACCGCCGGCATGATCGTGGCTCCGTGTTCGATCAAGTCGCTCTCGGGGATCGTCCAGTCCTATAACGACAATCTTCTGACCCGAGCCGCCGATGTTTGCCTGAAGGAACGGCGCCCCTTGATCCTGATGATCCGCGAGACGCCGCTTCATCTCGGGCACCTGGAATTGCTGGCCCAAGCGGCGCGCTATGGCGCCGTACTGCTGCCGCCCGTGCCGGCGTTCTACAACCGCCCCCAGACGCTGGACGACATCGTCAATCACAGCGTCGGAAAGGCCCTCGACCAGCTTCACATCGACCACAATCTGTTCCGTCGCTGGAAGGAAGCTGGATGACGGATATCCATGGGCACCGAACACGGGGAGTGAGACGCAATGCCGGTACCCGGCGAAATGGCTTCGTCTCATGTGGCTTCTGACGCGGGGGGTGAAGGGCATCTACTCAAGTGTCTCGTCCGCGTTCCCATGCCCCTCGATCAGGCGGAGTCCACCCAGCTCCTGGCGTTTCGGCCCGATGACGGAGGCCTGGAAAGTCTCGCCCTGATCGTCGGCTCGCCCTCCTTTCATGGCGAAATTCCGGTCATCGTTCATTTTCAGAATGTGGCCGGCGATCTGGTCGCCAGCCTGGAGCCGGGTCTTGGCCCGCTTCGCCAGGCCGTCGCCAGGCTGGCGGCTCTCGGAGGGGGCGTATTGTTGTACCTGGCGGTCAACGGGGACAAGGCAGCAGGGATCGTATCGGCGATACTGCGTCACCTTTCCATCGCCCAGCCCAAATTTCTCGCGCCCCTGGAGCCAGGCCGGGTGAGCCCCATAGGGACACGAAAGCATGAATGACAGACTCAATGCCGCATACGGCTTCCTCGCCCGCAATCACGTCGTCTCCTTGGCGCTCTGCCGCGACGATACCCCGTCGGCCTGCTCGCTGATGTATGCGCACCGGGGATTCGAACTGTTCTGGGTCTCGGACCCGAGCTCAACGCATTCGCAAATCATCGACGCCAGGGCGGGTCGGCGAGCCGCCGCGACCATTGCCCCCGATTATGATGAGTTCGCGCAAATCCAGGGACTTCAACTGTCCGGCATAGCCTCGAGGGTCGATGGGGCGGCTGAAATGGCCGGGGCCATGGGGCTGCTTGCTCGACGCTATCATTTCCTGTCCGATCTCCGCGACCGGCCCGTGGCCCTCGCCGCAGCGATGCTGAAATCCAGGATCTATCGCTTCGTGCCGGACCGGGCGGTCTTTATCGACAACACCCTTGGCTTCGGCAACAAGACGATCTTCGGCCCACAGGAGCTTGCCTCCGACGACTTGCGTAAGGGTGGCGAATGATGAAGGCTGGGACGGGCGCCCCCTGCTTTACCCTGTCTTCCATCGAGGAGATCATCGAGGAAGCCCGCCAGGGCCGCATGTTCATCCTGGTGGATGACGAGGATCGCGAGAACGAGGGCGATCTGGTCATTCCCGCCGTGCATGCCGACGCCGAGGCGGTCAACTTCATGGCCCGCTATGGGCGTGGTCTGATCTGCCTGTCCATGACACGGGGACGCAGCGAGGAACTGGGCCTGAGGCCCATGAGCTCGGACAACGGCACCCGCATGCAGACCGCCTTCACCGTCTCCATTGAGGCCTGCGAAGGGGTGACCACCGGCATCTCCGCCGCCGACCGGGCGCGGACCATCCAGGTGGCCATCGATCCCGGCAAGGGCCGCTACGATATCGTCACGCCGGGCCATGTCTTCCCCCTGGTGGCGCGGGAAGGCGGCGTACTGGTGCGCGCCGGCCATACCGAGGCGGCGGTGGACATTTCCCGGCTGGCGGGCCTGAACCCGGCGGGCGTCATCTGCGAGATCATGAACGACGACGGCACCATGGCCCGCATGCCGGATCTGGTGAAGTTCGCCCAGCATCACGGCCTGAAGATCGCCACCATCGCCGATCTCATCGCCTATCGCCGCCGCAACGACAAGATCGTGGCGCGCGAGCTGGAGGCGCCGTTCCATTCCCAATGGGGCGGCGACTGGACGATGATGGTCTATGTCAACACCGTCTCCTATGCCGAGCACATCGCCCTGGTGAAGGGCGACCCCGCCGCCGGCGCCCCGGTGATGGTGCGCGTCCACGCCGTCAATATCCTGGACGACGTGCTGGGCGACCAGGGTTCGGGCAAGGCCGGCCAGCTTCATTCAGCCATGGAGATGATTGCCGAGCATGGTACCGGCGTGATCGTCCTGGTGCGCGAGCCGCGCCCCACCAGCCTGTCGGACCGGGTCCGCGCCCAGCTGGAGAACCGCCCGGCGGCGCCCGAGTTGCGCGATTACGGTGTCGGCGCCCAGATCCTGCTGGATCTCGGCATCCACGAGATGATCCTGCTGTCCAACACCAAACGCTCCATCATCGGTCTGGATGGCTATGGCCTGAAGGTGGTCGAGCAGCGTTCTGTGTAGGGCGAAGATGCCAAGAATGAGATATGTGCGAATAACGCACACACAATTATCATTGTATATCATTGTATATCGCGTAAAATATGTGAGAACTGCAGATATACAAAAATAAGTGCGCATTACGCACGACTATCATTGATCTCATGGAGATACGGCGGAGGTCTCGAAACCGATGCGTCCGGCGCGGACAAAGCCCGGGCGCCGCGTCAAAGACAGGAGGAACGACGCCATGAGAGTGCCGCAACTTGCCGGAGCCACCTTGGCTCTGACCATGTATTTCGCCGGCCCCGGTCTGGCTAGCGCCGCCGAGGACATCAAGATCGGTGTTTTTTTGTCGGAAACCGGGGTGATGTCCCCAATGGGCGGCCCAGAACGGGCCGCTCTGGACATGATGGCCGAGAAAATTAACGCCGAGGGCGGAGCCCTTGGCCGTAAGATAAGCTTGATCTCCTATGACGATGCCTCCGAGCCTGAAAAGGCGCGAACCTTCGTGAAGCGTCTGATCGAGCAGGACAACGTGGATTTGATCATCGGCGGATCCGGAACCCCAACCAGCCTGGCGGTGATCAATTTGATCGAGCGGGCGGAGATTCCCTATATCTCCTTGGGTGGAGGCAATGCCATCGTCGAGCCGGTGCGCAAGTGGGTGTTCAAGATTCCCCCCTCCGACAAGGTCGCGGCGGACCGCATCCTCGAGGAACTCAAGGCCCGAGGATTGACCCGGCTCGCCATGCTCTCGGAAAGCGGCGGCTATGGGAAATCCGGCCATGACCAAACATTGGCCCTGGCGCCTAAATACGGCATCGAGATCATTGCCGATGAAACCTACTCGCCGAAAGATCCTGACGTTAAGGCGCAGCTGACCCGAATTCGATCCAATCCCGCCGTGCAGGCCCTGTTCGTGTTTGGAACGGGCAGTGGTCCGGTGGTGGCCACGAAAGCGATCAAGGAAATGGGGCTATCATTGCCCCTTTATCAATCGCCGGGCGTCGGGTCGCGTGATTTCCTGAAATTGGTGGGAAACGCCGCCGATGGTATGCGCTTGCCTTTGGGGGCGCTGCCCCTGGCCGGGCAATTACCCGCGGGAGATCCGCAAAAACCGGTCGTCCAGGCCTTCAAGCAAATGTACGAGGATCGCGCCAAGCAAGAGGTCAGCACCCTGGCCGGCAATGGTTGGGACTCCCTTATGATGGGGGTCGAAGCGATCAAAAGGGCCGGGGGGACCGATAGGGCCAAAGTGCGTGAGGAAATCGAGAAGACACGGAATTTCGTCGCCAATTGCGGCACGTTCACGATGTCGCCCGACAATCATAGCGGCCTTGATGGGCGTGCCTACCATATGGTCGAGGTGCGGAATGGGGGTTGGGTAATCAGCGATACCAAATTCACCACCGGGAAGTGATGCATGGTGCGGTCGGGCCTTACATCCCGTCAATGCGCGTGTCTTGGCTGGCTATGCCCCGGCATAGCCAGCCGCTCCGGAAAATAAGGAAAAGCCCAGAAACACAGGAACTCAAGCTACCCTCGCGGCGATAGGGGCTCCTCATCGGCTGTAGAGGATGTCCGGCAGCCACATGGCAATTTGAGGAAACAGCAGCAGAAGGACGATCAGCGCTCCTTGCGCCACCAGGAACGGCAGGGTCCCCAAGTAGATGGCCTTGAGGCTTATATCGGCGATCTGCGACCGGATGACGAACAGATTCATCCCCAACGGCGGATGGATCAATCCGACCTCGATCACCACCACCAGCAAGACACCGAACCAAACCGGATCAAAGCCGTTCTCCACGACCAGGGGGTAGAAGATGGGAACGGTCACCAGGATCATCCCGATACCGTCGAGAAAACAGCCCAGAACGATATAGATCATCACCAGGGTGGTCATCACCGCCAGGGGGGACAGGCCCATGTCCCTGACCCAGGTGGCCAAGCCGACCGGGACCTGGGTCAGAACGGTGAAGTAGGAGAACACATAGGCGCCGATGATAATGAATATCAGCATGGCCGTGGTCTGCACTGCTTTCGTGGCACATTCCCACAGTCCCGCCGGGGTCAGACGTCCGGTGGCCATGGCGAGCACGATGGCGGTGAAGGCGCCGATGGCCGCGCCTTCGGTGGGGCTGAACCAGCCGATATACATTCCGCCGATGGACAGGCCGAACAGGAAGGCGATTTCCCAGAGGGCAGCCAGATGACCAAGGCGCTCGCGCCAGTTCAACAGGTCGTCTCCGCGCGCCCAGGTCGGAAAGGCCTTGATCACCAGCAGGACGGTCAGGAGATAAAGCGCGGTCAGAACCAGCGCGGGGGTCAGGCCGGCGGCAAACAGCTTCAACAGCGATTGTTGAGCAACGACGGCATAGATGACAAAGATGATCGACGGAGGAACCAGGATGCCCAGGGTTCCTCCCGCCGCCACGACGCCGGCTGACAGACGGTCGTCATAGCCGTATTTGCGCATTTCAGGGATGGCGACCTGGCTCATGGTTGCGGCGGTGGCCAGCGACGACCCACAAATGGCCCCGAAACCGGCGCAGGCGCCGATGGTGGCCATCGCCTCGGCCCCTCGGAACCCGTTGAAGATCGATTTGGATGCCTTGAACATCTTGGTGGACATGCCCGCCTTGGAGGTGACCTGTCCCATCAGAATGAACAGAGGGAGCACCGACAGGGCATAACCCGAAGCGACCTCGAACGGGGTGGTGCCGACGATGAGCAAGGCCTTCCCCCAGCCCTCGATGGCGGCGTAACCGACCATGCCGACGACAGCCAGGGCCACGGCCACCGGGACGCGGATGAATATGAGCACCAACAGCACAAGCATGCCGATGACGCCGATCATTTGTGGAGTCATGACATTTCCCTCGACTGGAGTAGTTTTCTAGCGTCCGACCAGATCAATGTCGTCACGGCCATGAGCGAGCAAACGGTCCCGACCAGGAGCGGGATCCACAAGACAGCGAGTGGGATCATCAGATCCGAAGTGACGTCGCCCAGTTCATGGGCGTCCCAGGCTTCGCCCCACATGACCCAGAGCATCACCGCGAGTAGGCCCAGCCCGCAGACTTCCCCCAGCATCTCCATCCAGAGGAGCGGTCGCTCGCCCACCAGATGATCGATCACATCCACCTGGACATGCCGGCGATGGAAAAACGTCTGCGGTATCGCCAGCGAGACCAGATAGGCCATAACGATCTTGACCAGTTCGATCGCGCCGACGATGGGTTGGTTGTAGGCGTTGCGCATGAAGACATCGACCACCGTGATCAGCATCATGATGATCAGCGCGGACGAGGAGATTCCTTCCAGCCATCCAACCACGCGGGAGGCGCTGGTGGGAACACCAGCGGGACCTCCCCCGGAGACCGGCGGCTTCATTGGGCCTTGCCCTTGGTCGAAGCCATGCGGTCCTTGAAAGCCGAGACCATCTGTTCGGCCTTCATCCCCTTCTTCTGCTTGTCGGCAATCAGTTCCGCCATTGCGCTTCGGGTGGCGGCTTCGAACGCCTTGCGCTCGTCGGCGGTGAGTTCGATGACATCCATGCCGTTCTTTCGCGCCCACTCCTTGCCTTCCACGGCGGAGTCATCGGCAATTTTTCCGATGGTCCAGGCGACGGATGGACCGCTGTTGTTGTCGATGACGGCCTTCAGCTCGGGAGACAGACGGGCATAGGTGGCCGGATTCATCACCATGGCGAAGGTCGTGACATTGCCGTCCCAGTCGATGGCGTATTTGGCGCTGACCTGGAAGGACTCCAGGGCCTCCCACGCCAGCAGGGCCCCGTCGATGGTGCCCTTGCTCATGGCATCGGCGATCTGGGCGGTTTCAGTGTAGACCGGTACCGCGCCGAGGGCGGCCAGGGTCGCGGCGGCGACGGAGTCCGGGTGGCGGATGCGCAGCCCCTTCAGATCCTCGGGCTTGCGGGCCGCGACCTTGTTGGTCAGCAGGGCAAGGGGTGTCCCGGCGGTTAGCGCCAACACTTTGACTCCCTTGTGCTCCTCTCCCAGATAGTCAGGAAGAAGTTCGGTCAGCGCCGCCGAGGCGGCGGCAGCGTTGGGGACGATGAACGGGATGTGGGATAGCTCCGACAACGGAAAGCGACCGGGTGTTCCGCCGTGCATGGCAACGGCCACGTCGGCGATGCCGGTCCGGGCAAGATCGTATTGACGCGGCATGGCGCCAAGCTGCCCGGAGGGGTAGACGGTTCCCGTCAGCCGATTGCCCGATTGCCGCTGCAGGGAATCGACCCACTTCTGCAGCCATTGGGTATTGTGGTTGTTGAGGGGCTGGAAGGTCGACACCTTCAGCTCTATGGATTGCGCGTCGGCCCGAGACGGTGCTAACGCCGACATAAACATGACGGCCAACGCCGCCATCAGAATCATTGTCCTGACGTTCATGGTCCACTCCCTAGTTCACCCCATTTTCAGGGCAGTCGATGCCGGTTTGTCCGGCCTTGGCTGAAACGCGAAGTCTCTCCGCCGGCTATCCACAACCGCCGGCGGAGAGAGCCGTCCCGTTACTCCAGCATCTTGGAGCCGAAGAAACGGGGCGCCAGTGACCGCACGATGTCGAGCGAGCCGGCGGCGGCAAAGTCCTTCAGCCGCAGTTGCGGATTGACGGGGCGGATGCGTTCGAACTCCGCCCTTGCCTTGGCGTCGCAGGGTGGCGGGATGGTGGCGTCGATCAGCATCTTCGAGCCCTTCCGCTGCCACAGAGCGGTGCCGGGAGCGCCCAGTTCCGGCAAGCTGGCGTCCATGGCGTGATTGTGGGTGCCGGGAATGATCACCACGTCCTCGGCCGGGTTAACGCGCGTGGTCAGCGCCCACATCAGTTCCGCCGGATTGAAGATGTCCACATCCTCATCCACGGCGATCACCACTTTCGGGTGCTGGTACTCCGACGACAGGGCGCTCAGCATCAGATTCTTCGCCTCGCCGTAGGCGCGCTGGGTCATTTGGACAACGACACCGAACACACCGGGCAGAACCATGACGTTGTGCAAGATGGGGCCGCCGCCGATGTCCTTGAGACGCCGATAGATGGTCGCGCTCATGGGAATCTTGTGGAAGACGCAGCCTTCCATCTCGGAGCCGTTCTGCAGGTTCTTGAAGATGGCGTCCTTGCGATGGGTCAAGCACTGGTATTCGACGACCGGATTTTTGCCGGTGCCGGTCACGTAGTAGTCCTGGAACTCCGAGAACGGGCCTTCCTCCTCGCGGTAGTGGGGAGGGATATGGCCTTCCAGGACCAGCTCGGCATCCGCCGGCACCTCTAGATCCACCGTCTTGCACTTGACCATGCGGACCGCTTCGTTCAGGTAGCCGCCGGCGATCTCGAATTCGTCGAGGCCGTAGGCGGCGGTGGTGGCGGCGGCGGCATAGTAGGCCGGATGGTGGCCGATGAAGATGGCCACCGGCATGGGCTCGTTGCGCTCCTGGTACTTGACGTAGTTTTTCCAGGTATGGCGCGGATAGAGAAGGATGCCCGATTTATCCGGTCCCTTGATCTGCAGACGGTGGAAGCTGACGTTGCGCTGCCCGGTGTCGGGATCCTTGCTGATCACCAGTCCCGAGCCGATGACCGGACCTCCATCGCGCTGTCCGGCGATATGGACCGGCAGGTGAGTCAAGTCGAACTCACCTTTGTGAAACACCTTCTCCTGAACCGGCGCGTCGGTGATCATCTCGGGCTTGATCAGCTTTCCCATGCCCTCGGCCACCTTGCGCACCACGGTTTCCTCGGTGGCACCGAAGGCCAGGGCGGCGTGGCGGACGTTGGCGGGGGCCTGGCCGAGAGACCGCCACCCATGGGGCAGGTTCTCGAAGAGGACCGCTTTTTCCCGTGACTGAAACAGCAGGGAACCCATCTGGGTCAGCGGATCCACCGGCTTGTCGACTCGGATCAATTCACCCGCCGCCTCAAGGTCGGCAATCCAGGTACGCATGGTTTTCGGTGTCGAAGACGTCATTGCCCGTATCTCCAGTCACTAGGCTGCGAAAGAGGGAAGCTACCCACAAAATGTTCTGCTTGACAGAACGACGTTCTAATTTATAAAATGACGTTAGCATCGGCTCGATGAACGAGTCAAAATGTTTGTCGCATCAGGGAGCGATGGGCTGAATGGACGTGCAGGGGAAAAGCAATCGACCGCAAGTCGAAACCAGCGGGCAAGGCGGCGTGGCGGCGCTGGAGCGCGGCTTGGCGATTCTCGACGCCTTCACCAGCGGGCGGGCGATTCTCAGTTTGGCCGAACTGGCGCAGGCGACGGGGCTCTACAAAAGCACGATCCTGCGTCTTCTCACGTCCTTGCTCCGTCGCGGCTATGTCCAGCGGCTGGATGACGGGCGCTATCGGCTGGGGGCCGCCGCCTTTCATTTGGGGCGCATTTATCAGGGGGCCTTCAATTTGCGGGAGGTGGTCGAGCCCGTGCTGCGCAGCCTGATGACACGGACGGGCGAGACCGCCTCGCTCTACGTTCGCGATGGCGATAACGAGGTTTGCCTTCACCGCGTGCCTTCGGCCAATCCGGTGCGCGACGCCGGCCTGGCCGAGGGGGACCGGTTCCCCATCGACGACAGCGCTTGTTCGCAAGTAATTTCCGCCTTTGGAGGCGCGGGGGGGGCAGACTATGACGCCATCCGGCGCAGGGTCGTGCTGGTCGCTCGGCCCAGCCGGCGGGTGCCCGGTGTCGCCGCCGTCGTCTGCCCGGTCATCGGGGGGGATCAGAAGCCGATCGGGGCACTGATCCTGTCCGGCCCGGAGGCGCGCTTCACCGACACCGCCGTCGCGCTGATGGAGGTGGCAATTTTAGACGAGGCCAGCGCCCTGACGCGTCGCCTGGGCGGGAATCCCGGCCTTCTGGTCCCATGCCAAGCATGAGAACGGGGCGGTCGCCAACTGAGACGGCTTGGCCTGATCAGTGCCCCACTTCGATATGAATCCCCTTCGTATTCACGGAGAAATACCGTGTGCCGCTCACTTTAAGGGCTTCGGAGATAAGGGTCACAAGGGGGGAACCGGGAGAGGTGTACTGAGGCTTGGCGTCGAGGCCAACGCCCCTCATCATTCGGATATCCTCATCGCTGCCGATAATGTAACGCAGCAGGAGCTCGTCATCCGATAAGCCGGTTCCGCCGAATTGGGCCCGCACCTGATCCAGCGAAGGCTCTGGCGGCTCCCAATCCCTGAGTTCCTTGGTCCTCGGCAGGGACATGATTGTGTCCATGACCTCCGGATCGATGGAAGAGGCGGCATCCTGGCCCCAGAAGCCCAGGGCGTAATAAATCAGGTCGTCAACCACCTGCTTGTAGCGCTCGCCCACGACGACGTTGATGGAGGCCTGCGTGGCCACGAATTGCGAGAACGGCGTGACCATGATCGGATAGCCGAAATCCTTCCGGACTCGAATGCATTCGTCGATCACCTGAGGCAAACGATCAAGCAGTTTCAACTGCGCCAACTGACGCCGAAGATTGCTGATCACGCCCCCCGGGATCTGGTGAATGTATTGATAGTGATCGTATTCCAGCGGCGAGCCGATGGGGCGGCCTTCCCGTCGGGCAATGAATTCGAAGTGGTCGGTGACCGCCGCGAGTGGGGATTCGTCCATATGGGGCTCGAACCCCAAATGGCGGAGGTTGCTGGCGATATTGAAGACGGAAGGTTGGCCGGCTCCGTTGGCCAGTGGCGGAATGGCGGTGTGGAGGGTCCGGATGCCAAGCCGGGCGGCTTCGAGGTAACACAGCGGGGCCAGGCCGGTGGTGCAATGCGAATGGAATTCGATGGGACTGTCGCCGATATGGCTCAAAATCACTGGGACCAAGGCGCGGGTCCGTTCCGGGGTAAGTAGGCCACCGGGATCCTTCAGAAAAACGGAATCCGCCCCGCTGGCGGCGGCCTCTGCGGCTTTGGTCGCGTAGTATGCCTCGGTGTGCTTTGGCGAGATGGAATAGATCAAGGCCAGATTGACCTCGATTCCGGCAGCCTTGGCGAACTTAATGTAATCCGGGACGCGGAGGCTGTAATCATTCGAAGCCTCCATGAGATGCAGCCGCCGAACACCATTGGCGGCCAATCGCTCCATCCAGAGCTTGACGAGGCACTGCGGCACAATTCCGAAACCGGTGATGCTGCATTGCTGCATCACCGCCAGGGGAGTCTTGGTGATCAGCCGCGATGCTTGGCGGATGCGTTCCCAGGGATCATCGCGCACATCGCGAACGATGGTCTTGAAGTGAGCTGGCGCCATGATCTCTATGGCGGAATAGCCCGCCTCGTCGAGCCGGGATGCGATTGGCAGGATCATGTTGGTGGACATGAGCAGCGCCCAAAGAGACTGGTTGCCATCCCGCAAGGTGGTGTCCACGAAATGAATGTCGGTTCCGGCGGTCATAATGCGCCTCACATTGCCTGTTTATGGGAGAGAAGCCGCCCCACGGGCCAGCAAGGCCTCGATCCATCGGACATGCGTCCGTCCGTCGCGGAATTCAGGCTGCTGGATGACGGTCTTGAGGAAGGGAATGGTGGTCTGGATGCCCTCGACGGATATGCCGTCAAGGGCGGTCTCCATTCGGGCGATCGCCGCCCCCCGCGTCTCCGCGTGAACGATGATCTTGGCCAGCATCGAATCGTAATACGGCGGGACCAGATAGCCGGCATAGCAGTGGGTGTCCACCCGAAGCCCACCTTGCTCCGGGATAATCCAGGTCCGGATCCGACCGGGACTGGGACGAAATCCCTGATCGGCCGCCTCGGCGTTGACGCGACACTCGATGGAGTGTCCACGGGGCTGAATATCGGCTTGGCCGAAGCTTAAAGCCAACACGGGGGAAGACGTATCGTGGATCTTGGTACATTTCTTCAACTTCTGCTGTTTGGAATTAGCTGGGGTGCCCTGTACGCGCTGATCGCGACCGGCCTCAATCTGATCTACGGCGTCATGAAGATTCTCAACATCGCGCACGGCGAGCTGCTGATGTTTGGGGCCTACATCACATTCTGGCTTTTCACGCTCTGGGGAATCAGCCCGATCGTAAGCGTTCCCCTAGCCGCCGTGGTGATGTTCCTGTTCGGAGTCTTCATCCACAAGGGGCTGGTCGCCCTGATACAGGCGAAGAATCCGTCGCATGAGGCTTTCGAGAACGCGACGCTTATCATCTTCTTCGGCGTTCTGCTCATCTTGCAGAATACGGCCCTGCTGATGTGGTCGGCGGATTATCGCATAGTCACTTATATGACCGGGCTGGTTTCGGTGGGGGACATCTCCATCGCCGGCAATCGGCTGCTAGTGGCGGCGGTCGCTTTCGCTCTCACCGCAGCCATGTATGCCATGATGCGATT
The DNA here is from genome assembly GCA_030824585.1 of Phaeospirillum sp. Taxonomy (GTDB): domain Bacteria; phylum Pseudomonadota; class Alphaproteobacteria; order Rhodospirillales; family Magnetospirillaceae; genus Phaeospirillum. The sequence continues at coordinate 39,151 of JAVBXM010000165.1, forward strand.
TTCACTGTTCGGAAAGGCCATCCGTGCCGTCAGCCAGGATCGTCCTACGTCGCAGTTGATGGGCATCAACATTGATCGGGTCGGGCTGCTTGGCTTCGGAATAGGGTCGGCCATCGCCGGCGCCGCCGGCGGCCTGGCCAGCACGATCTACGTCATCACACCGACGATTGGCCTGCTGTTCACCATCAAAGCCTTCACGGTGATGGTGGTCGGCGGCCTGGGAAGCCAAATCGGGACATTAGTCGCTGGGGTGTCGCTGGGGATCCTGGAAGCGTTCGCGGGCGTGACGATCGGCTCCGAATACAAGGATGTGGTCGGATACGCCTTACTGATCGCCTTCATCGTCTTTAAGCACCGAGGTGCCTCCAGCCGGGGAAGTGAGATAAAATGAGCGGAAAATATCTTGTAGTCGCTTCCATTATAATTGCTGCGATTATCTCGCTGCCAATATGGGGATCATCGTATTACATATCATTCTTAATTAATATGTTTATGTATATAGTGATGGCGTCGAGCTGGAATCTATTCTCAGGCATGACCGGCTACGCGTCTCTAGGGCAAGGTCTTTTCTTCGGGATCGGCGCGTATGCCTTTGCAGTTTCCACGGTAACGCTGGGACTTCACCCCATCACAGGGTTTCTCATGGCGGCGGTCTTCGCGGCCCTGGGGGCCCTGATCCTTGGCCTGACGTTGCTCTCCACCCGGATTCGGGTCGCGTATTTCGCGATTGTCATGCTCGGGTTCAACGAGATCTTCAAGACCCTGGTCGCCAACACTAAGTCGCTCGGATCTTCATACGGCTTAACCCTGCCAGCCTTGTCGAGCAGCCTGATCGCCTATTACTTCCTTCTTGGTCTATCCATCTTCGTCGTGGCGGCGGGAACGATGATCGCGCGGCACCCACTGGGCCTCGGCTTGCGGGCCATCGTCGCCGACGAAGTGGCCGCCGAGGTCAGCGGCATGAACACCGCGGGGCATAAGATCGGCATGTTCGTCCTGAGCGGCACGCTGATCAGCCTGTGCGGCGGCATGATCGCCTGGTACTGGAGTTATATCGACCCCTTCATGGCGTTTGATCTGGCGCTGTCCTTCGAGATGCTGGTCATGGCCGTGTTCGGCGGCATCGGAACCGTCCTGGGGCCGGTTCTGGGGGCTGTTTTCATCTGCCTCGTGAAGGAGGTGCTGTCGACCAGCATCCCTCATCTCCACACCATCGTCTTTGGCGTCTTGGTCCTGGGACTGATCATCTGGCGTCCCGGCGGCTTGATCCAGGTGGTTGATACCGTGGCGGCGCGTTTCCGGCGTGCCCGCGAGGCAATCGAGGAGGAGGCGCGATGACCGACGAAGTTCTGGACGTCAGGAACCTTTCGATCAATTTCGGTGGAGTCATGGCACTGCGGGATGTCAGCTTCCGGATCGAACCGGGGCGAATCATCGGCATCATGGGGCCGAATGGCGCCGGCAAGACCACGCTTTTCAATCTCGTCTCCGGGGTCTATCGGCCCACATCCGGGAGCATCCGCTTTGGCGGCAGACAATTGGCGGGGCTGAAGCCGTGGAAGGTCTGTCGGTCAGGCATCGGTCGGACGTTCCAGAGCGGACGGCCCTTCACCAATCTCACGGCACTGGAGAATGTGCTGGTGGGGCTTCGTTATGGCAAGCCGGGCGAGATCCTCGGCGGCAAGGATGCGCACCGGGAAGCCCAGAGAATTCTCGGGTTCGTCGGTCTGGACGGCCATGGCGACCGCCATGTGTCCCAACTGAACCTCATGGAACGCAAGATCGTTGAATTGGCGCGGGTGCTGGCGACCCGGCCCAAGGTTCTTCTCCTCGATGAACTCCTCGCGGGCCTTAATCCCATGGACCTGGCACCGGCCATTCATGTGATCCGCAAAGTAAGGGACGAGATGGGAATCTCTGTGGTTTGGATCGAGCACATCATGAAGGTCCTGATGGAAACCTGCGAGCACTTGATCGTGCTGCATCATGGGGAAAAGCTGGCCGAGGGGACCCCGGCGGAAATCGCGACCGACACCGTCGTGGCGGAAGCCTATTTCGGCAAGAAGGGGGGACGCGGCTTTGTCTGATCTGCTGAAGATTGATGCCATCGACGTTTCCTATGGAGACGTGCAGGTCATCAACAGCCTGTCCTTGACTGTGCCGCAGGGAGAAATCGTTGCCCTGTTCGGAGGCAACGGCGCCGGTAAGACGACGACGCTCCGTGCCGTATCGGGTTTGGTAAAACCCCGTTCAGGTGGAATCCAGTTTTGCGGCAACGAGATTTCACGGATGCCGGCCCATACCTTGCCGGAGCTTGGTTTGACCCACGTTCCGGAAGGTCGCCATGTTTTCCCGCACATGACCGTGAGGGAGAATCTGGAATTGGGCGCCTACACACCCAGGGTCCGAGGCCGGATGCGCCAGAACATGGAGGCGGTCTTTGACCTGTTTCCCGTTCTCAAGTCGCGAAGCAACAGCCCCGCCGGGGTCCTGAGCGGTGGGCAACAGCAGATGGTGGCTATCGGAAGGGGATTGATGGCCGAGCCGAAATTGCTGCTGCTGGACGAGCCCTCTTTGGGACTGGCGCCAGCCATCGTCGATACGATGTTCGAGACGATCAAGCGGATCAGGGACCTTGGCGTCACGGTGCTGCTGGTGGAGCAGAATCTATGGGAATCAGTCGCTATTGCCGACCGCTATTACCTGATGGCGACGGGGCGGATGGTGTCTTGTGGCTTGCCCCAGGATCTTGCGGCGGATGAGGCCTTTCAGAAGGCCTATCTCGGCATCTGAAATTTCTGGGATGGAGGTGCACATGCGATTGTCGGGGAAGGTGGCCATCGTCACTGGTGGCGGGAATGGCATCGGCTGGCGGTACGCCGAGAGGCTGGCCGCCGAAGGGGCAAGGCTTGTCATCGCGGAGATCGACGAGGCGGCAGGTCGCGAGGCGGCACGCCGGATCAATGCCGCCGGCGGCCAGGCCATCGCGGTACGGACGGATGTCAGTTCCGAACCGGACACTCTCGGCGTAGCAAGAGCGGCGATCGAGGCGTTCGGCGGAATCGATATTCTCGTCAACAACGCCGCGCTGTTCGCCAACATCTCCGTGAAGCCCGTCGAGGAGCTCGGTGTCTCGGAATGGGACCGGGTCATGGCCGTCAACCTGCGGGGCACGTTCCTGATGGCGCGGGCCGTCCTGCCGAGCATGAAGGCTTGCGGAAGCGGTAAGATCGTCAATATCTCCTCGAATACCGTGTTCAGCGGTGGCCCCAGCATGTCCCATTACGTGGCGTCAAAGGCCGGAGTCATCGGCTTGACCCGCTCTTTGGCGCGTGAAGTCGGCCCATTCGGTATCTGCGTCAACGTCATTACTCCCGGACTGACCGACACCGCCGCGGCGGAGCAGACCATCTCCAAAGACCGGTTCGACGTCGTGGTTGGCGCCCGATCAATCCGGCGCCGGCAAGCTCCCGACGACCTTGCCGGCACGGTCGTCTTCCTGTGCTCCGCGGACAGCGATTTCATTACCGGCCAGATCATCAACGTGGATGGCGGCCACATTCTTCATTGACCCAAAGGGGCGATCCGGGAGAGTCAGATGGCAGGTTCTGATTGCGCGTCCGTTCGACGCCGGGCCTTGGGCGCCGGCAACTTCCTTGGACAATATATCGAAGGGGAATGGCGCCCCGGTCGCAGTGGAAGGGTGTTCGAGGATCAAGATCCCTTTTCCGGAGACGTCGTGGCCGAACTGGCCTTGGCCTCGGTCACCGATCTGGACGACGCGTATCAGGCCGCCGCCAGGGCCCAGCCCGCTTGGGAGCGTACGCTTCCATCGGAGAGAGCCAGAATCCTTCGCAACGTGGTGTCTGTACTGGAGGCGCGAAAGGACGAAATTGTCTCTTGGCTGATCCAGGAAACCGGCAGCACCCGTATCAAGGCGGAGTTGGAGTGGCGCTCGGTTCAGGCACAGGCCATCGAGGCGGCATCGCTGCCCCACCGTATGGACGGACGTATCTTGCCCATCGACGTTCCGGGAAAGGAAAGTCGCGTCTATCGCCGGCCAGTGGGCGTGGTTGGGGTCATCAGTCCCTGGAACTGGCCGATGACCCTATCCCACCGCTCGCTGTCGGCGGCCGTGGCTCTCGGCAACGCAGTCGTCCTGAAGCCGGCGGACGACACCCCGGTAAGCGGCGGCCTTCTCCTCGCTCAGATTTACGAAGAGGCGGGGCTCCCTCCGGGCCTTCTGAATGTCGTGGTGGGAGCGGTCGAGGAAATCGGCGACGCTTTCACCCTGCACCCTGTGCCGCGCGTCATCTCCTTCACCGGCTCGACTCTGGTGGGCCGGAGGATTGCCCGCCTCGCTGTGGAGGGGCGCATCAAGAAAGTGGCGCTGGAACTTGGGGGCAATGCCCCCTTGGTCGTTCTTGATGACGCGGACCTCGATCAAGCGGTCAAAGCGGCGGTTTTCGGTCGTTTCTTCCACCAAGGTCAAATCTGCATGAGCACCAACCGCGTGATCGTGGACGGAAAAGTCTATGACGAGTTCGTCGCACGATTTGTCGAACGCGTGCGTGGCCTGAAGGTTGGCGACCCGTCGGAGAGCGATACGATCATCGGCCCGCTGATAAACAAGCGCCAGTTCGATCGGTTGGTTGCGACGATCGATCAGGCTCGAAGGGATGGGGTGCGGTGTGTGGTTGATGGCGAGGCTGAAGGTTTGGTTCTGCCACCCCACGTTTTCCGCGATGTGCCCAATGAGTCCCATTTGGCCCAGACCGAGTTGTTCGGGCCGGTCGCCCCCCTTATCCGGGCCGAAAACGAAGCCGATGCGATGAGATTGGCGAACGCCACCGAGTATGGTCTGAGCAGCGCCGTCTTCGGCCGCGACGAGGAACGAGCGCTCCGGTTCGCCGCGGGCCTGGAGGTTGGGATGACTCATCTGAACGACACCACCGTGAACGCCGCGGTCAACAATCCGTTCGGAGGTGAAAAGAACAGCGGGCTTGGCCGTTTCGGTGGGGAGTGGAATATCCACGAGTTCACCCGAGACCACTGGGTGACGGTTCAGCATCAAATCCGGAGTTATCCATTCTGACGTCGGAAGGACCTGATGCACGGATCCCCCTTGTTCTCGTTAACCGGTCAAGTCGCCCTGGTCACTGGAGCCGCCACCGGTCTTGGGCGCGCCATTAGCGAGGCGCTGCTGGAGGCGGGTGCGGATGTCGTGTGCTCGGACAAGGATGTGACGCGACTGACGGAGACCGTGGAGCAACTTCGCGCGATCCGCGAAAACGTCATTGGGCTTGGCTGCGACGTGAGCAAGGCTCGCCAGGTGAAGGCTCTGATCCGCCAAACCCGCGACCGTCTGGGCCGCCTGGATATCCTTTTCAACAACGCCGGGATATCCCAGCGCCGCCCTGCCCGGCTCCATGAAATTTCGGCGGCCGACTGGAATCGCGTCATGGCCGTGAATCTGCAGGGGGTTTACGCCTGTTCGCGCGAAGCCCTCAAGATCATGATCCGGCAGAAAAGCGGCAAGATCATCAACATCGCCTCCATTTGGGGGCTGGTCGGATCCTCCGGCATCAAGCCGCTGCCAGCCTATAATGCGTCGAAGGGGGCCGTGGTCAATCTCACCAGGGAAATGGGGATTGAATACGCCGCCTATGGAATCAACGTGAACGCCATCTGTCCTGGATTTTTCAGTACGCGTTTGGCGGATGGTGCCTATGACGACCCACGGTTCGTGCAGGCTCTGCGTGATGCCACGCCAATCCGGCGCATCGGCAAGCCCGAGGAGATCAAAGGGGCGGCGCTTTTCCTGGCGTCTCGAGCTTCCGATTTCATGTGCGGACAGATGATCGTGCTCGATGGAGGCGTTCTCGCTCAGTAGACGGCGGGGTCACGCCCGTTTCGTCGGCGTCTCCTCGCAAGCCTACGCCCTGGGGCGAAGGGGGGCGTCGTGTGTCCTCGAACTGAACGATTCCACCAATCCACCCCTCGTGCCTTCTCGTTCAAGGCCCGGCTCTCGGCCACGACAGCCTGCCTGGGCCGCAATCTTGAGCTTGCAATTCTTAACATCTAAGCTTAGATCTGCATTAGGTCTTATCTAATAAGGGGCGACGCCAGCGTGACTGAGAATTTTGATAGCACGACCGGATCGATCGACGCTCCCATCTTTCTCCCCCTGGGAAGAAAAAAGGCCTACGAGGAAGTCAGCGACGAAATCCGCAAGTTGATCCACACCCGTCGGCTACAGCCCTCGCACCGCTTGCCGACGGAAAGGGAGCTGGCGGAGCAGTTCGGGGTCAGCCGCATGGTGGTCCGGGAGGCGATCCGGACACTGGAGCGTTCTGGATTACTGGCGGTCAAGAAGGGCCCTCGGGGTGGCATTTTCGTCACCCAGCAGTATGACCGACCGATAACGGACTCCATCGCCAATCTTCTGGCCGGCGGAGGCGCCAGTTTGGCCAATCTTTTTGAGATGCGCCAGCTGATCGAGCCTTTCGCGGCATCACGGGCGGCCGAGCTGGCTTCCACCGAGGAACTAGACCAATTGGTGGCGCTGCTGCATGAAGCCGACAAAACCAGTGAAAGCCTTCCGGATCTGCGTTCGCATAATATCGAATTCCACCGCACGATTCTGCGCATCTGTCGAAACCCCGTCATGGGCATGATCGGTGACGCGGTTCTGACCATTCTGAGTAACCGGATCAGGGGTGTTCTCAGTCCGGATACCTCACATCAAGCGCTGGACATGCATCGCAAAATTCTCGAGGCGATGCGCAAGCGCCAGTCGGGAAAGGCTAAGACCCTGATGGAGGAAGATATTCAGGCCACGGGTCGCCGTTTGGCTGAGTTGGGACCCGAGGCCCTCCGACAGCTGGCTGCCTTTGACGCGGGCTGAGCGGGATCAGCCGTGCGCGAGTAGCGGGAGAGATCATGACCGGCAGTTCCTTCGGCCATATATTCCGCTACGCCACCTTCGGTGAAAGCCACGGGCCGGCGATCGGGTGCGTTGTCGATGGAGTTCCTCCACGCATTCCCCTGAACGAAGCCGATATCCAGTTTTGGCTGGATAAGCGCAAGCCTGGCCAGAATCGCTTCACGACCCCGCGTCGAGAGCCAGATCGGGTGCGAATCCTGTCTGGTGTGTTCGAGGGGCTGACCACCGGCACCCCTATCGGACTGCTTATAGAAAATATCGACCAGCGCTCGGGGGATTACGGCGAGATCAAGGATAGCTTTCGCCCCGGCCATGCCGACTGGGTCTATCAGCAGAAATACGGCATCCGTGACTATCGCGGCGGCGGGCGCTCCAGTTCTCGGGAAACCGCCATGCGAGTGGCGGTGGGGGCGGTGGCCCGCCGGATTCTGGCCGTCTTGACGCCTGATGTCCTCATCCGTGGCGCCATGATTCAAATGGGCGCCCATGCCATCGACCGTGACGCCTGGGACTGGGATCGTGTCGAATCAAACCCCTTTTGGTGTCCGGATGCACAAGCCGCCAAGGCATGGGAAGTCTGTTTGGACGGAGTCCGCAAGGCCGGGTCTTCCGTTGGCGGGGTCATCGAGGTGGTGGCGTCGGGCGTTCCGATAGGTCTGGGGGCGCCAGTCTACGACAAATTGGATGCCGATCTGGCCAAGGCGATGATGAGTATCAACGCGGTCAAGGGAGTGGAGATCGGCGCCGGTTTCGAGGCGGCCTGCCTTTCGGGTGAGAGCAACGCCGACGAGATGCGCATGGGCGGCGACGGGCGCCCCATGTTCCTCTCCAATAATGCCGGCGGTATCCTGGGCGGCATCTCGACCGGGCAGGATGTGGTGGTCCGGCTTGCGGTGAAGCCGACCAGTTCCATCCTGACGCCAAGGAAAAGCATCAACCTTCGAGGCGAAGAGGTGGATATTTCCACCAAGGGCCGCCACGACCCCTGTGTTGCCATCCGCGCTGTGCCGGTGGCTGAGGCGATGATGGCGGTGACGTTAACCGACCATCTGCTCCGGCATCGAGCGTTGAACCGCCGCTCTTGAACGTCAGAACAGATGGCCGCTCCGGCTGGCTTTCGTTTGTAGATAGGCGCCGTTATGCCGGTTGGATGGAAAGATATGAGGAACTCGTTCGGTGACATCGATCCCGAACCGCCTTACCGCATCGACCTTCTTGGGATTGTTGGTCATGAGCCGAATGCTCGTGACTCCCATGAGGCCAAGTATTTGAGCTGCCGGAATATAGCTGCGCTCATCCTCCTCGTACCCTAATTGCAGGTTGGCATCGATCGTGTCAAAACCCCGGTCCTGAAGCCGATAGGCCCGGAGCTTATTGGTCAACCCGATGCCTCTTCCCTCCTGGGCGAGATAGAGCAGCACGCCCTGGCCGTGCCGTGCGATCTCGGCGACGGCTCCCCTTAGCTGCTCTCCGCAATCGCAACGCAGGGAGCCCAGCAAGTCCCCGGTGAAACATTCGGAATGCATCCGAGTGAGGATGGATTGGCCTGTGTCGATCCGACCGATGACGATGGCGAGGTGCTCTTCCCCGCCCCCAAATGCCCGGAAAACGATGGTGCGGGCCGGGCCGACACCAGGAATTGTCACGGGAACGTTCTTCCGCTTGATAAGTGGCGCACAGTCGTGATCAGGAAAAACATCCGATGCGGCGATCGCGGGGATCGGTTCGGGAAGTGGCGGGCTTGCGGGTGTCAGTATGATCGCCGGCAGCAATCCCGCTTGCTTGGTCAAAGCGATGCAGGCTTGGTCAAGCGGATGGGACGGGAGGACTCTCAGCTTCGGCAGGACCAGTCCGGGAGAAGCGTCCGCCGACGGGTCGATCAGGGATGTGATGATTTGAGCATTCAGCCCCTCTGGATATGCGATCCGGATGATGTCCCTGCCGGACCGGGGCAGCCCCACCGCGGCGCCTCGGTGCCCTGAAATGGCCAGCACGGTGTCTTCGGGCGCGTGGCTCTGAAGTCGGGCCAGCATGTCGTGGCGGATTGTCTCGCACGCCAGGATGGTTGCCGAGGCTTCCGCGGAATGGACCAAGACGGGCTGACCGCGACGCAGGAATTCGACGGCGGTGCTCAGATTCCGCCGCTGCCGGTTTGTAAGGGCATAGTCATGAGGCGGTATGGGAGAATGCATTTCTCGATCCACGTGGCTACAATCTGAAGAAGGAAGGCATCTCCAGGGCATAGAGCCGGAGCCAAGGCGTGATGAAATCAAGATTTGCCCCATCCTTGAAGTAGTCCTGGGAAACCCATTTCAGATCCATGACCTCCATTGGATCGGGGCTTATGTCGCCCTGATGGTAGCCATGAAAAAGATGCACGTACTCGTTCTCGACAAGACCGTTCCCCACCTCCGTCTGGTAGCGGAAGAAGCCGACGCAGGCCAGTTCGACGTGAATGTTCAATTCCTCGTGGAGGCGTCGTTTGGCGGCCTGTTGCGTATTCTCCTGCGGGCGTGGGTGGCCGCAGCATGAGTTGGCCCACAGTCCGCCACAATGATATTTCCCAAGTTGCCGCCGCTGTAGCAGCAGGTTGCCCCGTCCATCCCCGATCATGATCGAGAATGCGCGATGCAGGGCCCCTTGTCGATGCGCGGCGAGCTTTTCCATGCTGCCGACGGGGAGGTCCTCTTCGTCGACGATGATGACGGCTTCGGGCGCGGTCATGATCAACCCTCATAGATTTTTACAAAAGGTATAACCTAATACCATTATCGTCAATGGATTTTGGGATCAGGATCGGAGCGGTTCTCGTCATCCTGTGGGTGCCATATTGGGAGGCCCTGTCGCCTTGACAATAGGTATGACCTTATATAGGTTAGTTGTAACTCTGGTGTTGCGGAGGTTGGTATCGCTTCCGGACGAAAGGGAGGGCATGATCGGGTATTGAGGAGATAACTGGCCGAGCGGAAATGTATCGGCGAGGGGATGTCTGAATATATTTGTTTGTGTATAAAAATAAAAAATACCAATAACGTCCAGATCAGGAGAGGGCCATGTCTATCTCAATCGGCGTCCAGCGAATGGCTGGGCGTGTTGTGGCGCTGCTTATTTATTTCTATGTGTTGCTATCCATGGTCCCTGCGTCTGCGGCAGACGTCAGGGTTGGTCTGGCAAATACGTCAAGCGATGTCGCGTTCTTCATTGCTGACAAGAAGAAATATTTTCAGGAGGAGGGAGTCTCGGTCACCTTCACTCCATTCGATACGGGATCGAAGATGATCGCTCCGCTCAGCACGGGGCAATTGGACGTTGGTGCTGCCGCTCCGTCCTCAGCTCTCTACAACGCTGTCGCTCGCGGGGTCGATCTGCGGATCGTTGCCGATAAGGGGCAAACTCCGCCAGGTTACGGCTATCAGCCTTTGCTGGTCCGCAAGGATCTGTGGGACAGCGGCAAGGTCCGGACGCTTGCCGACCTGAAGGGCCGGAAGATCGCCGCGGGTGGCGTGGGCATCAGCACCTCGGTGACCCTTAACGAGGCTCTCGTGAAGGGCGGGTTGAGCTCGACGGACGTTTCGACCGTGACCATGGGGTACCCTCAGCACATGATCGCCCTTCAGAATGGCGCCGTGGATGCCTCCCTGACCGTGGAACCCACCGCGACGCTGGCCGTCAACCGCGGTATCGCTGTGCGCATGATGGGGGATGACGAGATCTACCCTTACCACCAGCTTTCGGTGGTTTTTTTCTCCGCTGACTTCATCAAGAAGCGGCCGAAGGAGGCGAAAGGCTTCATTCGTGCCTATATCCGCGCCGTCAGGGACTACAACGATGCGCTTCGTGACGGGCGACTCGCCGGCTCCGGTGCCGAGGAGATCGTCTCGATATTGACTGAATACAGTGTCATCAAGGATCCGGCGATCCTACGCGCCATGATCTCGCATGGCTATGATCCCGATGCCCGGTTGAATATCGCGAGTCTCAGAAAGGATCTCGATTTCTTCAGGTCGCAGGGCTTGATCCAGGGAGAGGTCAGCATCGAGAAGGTTGTCGATTCCAGCATCGTCGAAGGCGCCTTGGCCGAGCTTGGGCCCCACAACAAGCGTCAATAGGGGGGAATGCAGATGAATCTGGTAGCCGATGTCCGGCCAACGGAGTACGAGGCCTCGGCCGTCTCCCCGGCCAAGATCCGAATCAATGACCTGCGCAAGGAGTTCAGGGCCAAGGCGGGCAAGGCCTTTGTCGCGCTTGACGGAATTTCCGTTGATATCGACGCGGGGACCTTCTTCGTCATTGTCGGCCCCAGCGGTTGTGGCAAGACGACCCTTCTGCGGATTCTGGGGGGATTGGAGGCCCCGTCCTCCGGGTCTGCGGTCATTCGCCAGTCCCAGCCGGACAAGCCGCTCAATTCCATGGTTTTCCAGGGGGACTCGATCTTTCCCTGGATGACGGTATGGGACAATGCCGCCTATGGGCTGACCTTGCGCAACGTTCCCAAGGGCGAGATCAGGGATATTGTGGGACATTATCTCGAGCGGACCCATTTGACCAAATTCGCCCATGCCTATCCGCATCAGCTTTCCGGCGGCATGCGCCAGCGCGTCTCCATCGCCCGGGCCTTCGCCAACGATCCGGAAGTGCTGCTGATGGATGAGCCGTTCTCGGCGCTGGATGAGCAGAACAAGACCATTCTTCAGCAGGAGCTGCTCCGGATCTGGGAGGAGCACAAGAAGACCGTTCTTTTCATCACCCACAGCGTCGACGAGGCGGTGACCCTTGGCGATAAGATCATGGTGATGACGGCCCATCCCGGTCGAGCCAAGGCGGTGATCGATGTTCCCTTCGCACGCCCGCGAAGCGTTCTCGAACTGCGTTCAACGCCGGAATACGGCGAGCTCGTCTACAGAATTTGGGGATATCTCCGCGAGGAGGTCCAGCAGGCAAGGGCCGAAGCGGATGGGGAGAAGTGACAAATGACCACCATTCAAAGAATGCAGTGGCGGGTTCGGGTCGCCCAATCATGGAGTCTTACCCTGAGGAGGCTGACCACCATCCAACCGGCCAAGCGTGATCGCCTGATCGGCTTGCTGTCGCCTTTCGTACTGATGTTGCTATGGGAGTGGGCGGCCCGGGCGGGCCTGATCGACATCCGCTTCTTTCCCGCTCCCAGTCAGATTTTCGGTACCTTCGTCAAGATGGCGGAGGACGGCACTCTGTGGGCCAATACATGGGCCAGCCTGCAACGCCTGTTCTGGGGGGCCTTGCTCGGGGGCATTCCGGCGTTGGTGCTTGGGGTCGCCATGGGGCTGTTCCGTCCGTTGCGGGCCGCCATCGACCCGCTGGTGGCACTGACCTACCCCATTCCAAAAAGTGCCATCCTGCCCCTCATCCTGCTTATCTTTGGCTTGGGCGAGGCGTCGAAAATCGTGATGGTGGCCATTGGCGTCTTCTATCCGATCTGTATCAACGCAACGGCCGGCGTGCTGGAAATCAACAAGATCTATCTGGATGTCGGACGGAACTTTCGGGCGACCCGCTGGCAGACGTTCCGGACGGTGGCGCTTCCCGGAGCGTTGCCTTTCATCATGTCCGGCCTGAAGCTGGGGGTCGGAATGGGGTTGATCCTGATTGCCATCGCCGAAATGATCGGAGCCAAGAGCGGACTGGGCTTCATGATCTGGAACGCCTGGGAAATCCTGGCGGTGGAGATGATGTATATCGGCCTGATCATGGTTGCCCTGATCGGTTATCTGTTCAACATGCTGCTGACCGAATTGGAGCAGGTGCTGATACCGTGGAAGGCGGATAAATGACGAGTGTCGGCGAGCAACGGGGCGAGGTCCGGGATATGTGGACCCGGACCGGTGAACTGACGCTGGTTACCTCGGCCCGTGTTCCTCTATGCCAGGCCGAGGATTCCTGTCTGTTCGCGTTCAGGCCGGAGGACGGCGGCGACGAAGTCATCGCCGTCCGTGTCGGGCGGGTGGATGGGGCGGACAGTCAGCCGCTTGTCATTATTCATCACTTCGACCGGGTCGCGGATGTGGTCGGCAGCCTGGGCGCTGGCCCGGGGCCTCTGCAGGCCGCGGTTCGTCGGCTTGCCGAGGCCGGAGGCGGCCTTCTTCTTCTGTCCCCCCGCTCCGAGAGGTGGCTGGCCGGCCTGGCCGACGAGATTCTCACCATGCTTCCTGCGTCGATCCCATGACAGACTCCTTGCGCCACGCCCTCGCCTTCCTCGAGGCGCACCACGTCATGGCCCTGGCCCTGGCCGTGGACGGATATCCGCATTGCTGTTCGCTGATGTATGCCAACCAGGGCTTCACCCTTTATTGGGTTTCGGACCCCGCGACCCGGCATTCCACCATCGTCGATGCCCTGCCGGAAACCGAGGCCGGGGTGACGGTCGCGCCCGACTACCAGCATTTCGGAGATATCCGAGGCCTGCAGATGTTCGGCACGGCGGCACGGGTGTCCAGCCCGGCCGAGGTGGAGGCGGCCATGTCGGCGTTGAAGGGGCGCTTCAGCCTGTTCCGGGAATTCAGCCGCGCCCCGGTCGCCGTCGCCGCCGCCATGGCCAGGGCCAGGGTCTACCGATTCAGGCCCCATACGGCGGTTTTCATCGACAATACCGCCGGGTTTGGAACCAAGGCGAAATTCACCACCAAGGAGCTTGCATCCGTCGGCGGCTAGGGGGGCTTCGTGTCGAGACAAATCGTCGTCGCCATCGGTGGCGTGTCGGCGATGCTGAGTCTCAGCATCGGGATGCGTCAGAGTTTTGGCCTGTTCATGGCTCCCATCACCCAGGCCATCGGGCTGAATACGACCGAATACACCTTGGCCATCGCGGTTCAGAACATGGCCTGGGGGCTGACCGCTCCCTTCATAGGCTGGTTGTGCGACCGGTTCGGGTCCCTGGGGGTGATGATCATCGGCGCTCTGCTGTATGCCGCCGGTCTCATCGTCACCATCCATGCCACGGGTGTCGGTACCCTGCTGCTGGGAACAGGGGTTCTGGTCGGGCTGGCCCTGTCATGCACAGGGTCGAGCATCGCCATGAGCATCGCCGCCCGCGTGACCCATGAAAACCGGCGCAGCACGGTTCTCGGGCTGGTAACCGGACTGGGGTCCTTGGGAACGTTCCTGGCGGCCCCCATGGCCCAGCAGCTGATGGCGTCCGAGGGCTGGAAAGCGGCGTTATGGAGCTTCACCGCTCTGGCGCTCCTGATGCTGCCATTCGCCGTAATGGCGGGAGCCGTGGACCGGAGTACTTCCGGCCGGTCGGCCGGTCAGCCTGTAGCGGCCCTGCTGCCGGTGCTTATCCAGGCATCGACGCACCGCGGCTACGTGGTGACCGCCCTGGCCTTCTTCGTTTGCGGCCTGCAACTGGTGTTCATTACCACCCACTTGCCCAATTACCTGTCCATCTGCGGCCAGGACCCCATGCTCGGTGCCCAGGCCATCGCGGTGTTGGGGGGATTCAACGTCATCGGAGCCTGCGTGTTCGGCTGGCTCGGGGGGCGCTATCCGAAGCACCTGCTGCTGGGCGGTGTCTATATCGCCCGGTCGATGGCGGTGGCGCTCTATTTCCTGGTTCCACCGACTCCCGCCAGCACCCTGATATTCGCCTCGGCCATGGGCTTTTTGTGGCTGGGGGTGGTGCCGCTGGTCAACGGCTTGGTGGCACAGATGTTCGGACTTCGGTTCATGGCCACGTTGACCGGCCTTGCCTTTCTCAACCACCAGCTTGGGTCATTCCTGGGTGCTTGGGGCGGAGGCATGATCTTCGACGCCTTCGGCTCCTATGACATGGCTTGGCGCTTTGGCGTCCTGATCGGCCTGGTTGCCGGCCTGGCGCAAATGCTGATGCCATCCCCCCACCCGCGAGGCTGAACCTCTCCACCGCGTCAGAATCGGCTTGACGAGTATGGCGTTGCTGTATATGGGTATTAGGTAAGACCAATGTTTGGTCTTAGTTTTCTACGCGCGGGCCGATCAGAATGCCCGCCAACGCTTAAGGAGAAGGCCATGGATGGCGATAGGAAGGTTTCGGCCGAGAAGGAAATCAGCTGCCTGGGCGACTGGATGGCGCAGGTCGAGGCGATCGGTGAGCTCAAGCGCATCACCGCTCCGGTGGACTCGGATCTGGAAATGGGGTCCATCACCTACATGAACGGCAAGACCGTCGGCGGTCCCACCCTGCTGTTTGAGAACATCAAGGGGTATCCGGGCGGCAGGCTGCTGTTCAATCCTTATGGCACCAGCCTCAATCGCGTCGCCATTTCGATCCGCGAGGAGATGGGCAAGAGCCCGATCGAATACGTCCAGATTCTGGCGGAGAAGATGAAGCGGCGTATTCCGCCGAAGTTCATCGATGCCAAGGACGCACCGGTCAACCAGAACATCGATCGCGACGGCAAGGTCAACGTCAACAAGTTCCCGGCGCCGAAGATGTGGCCGCGGGACGGCGGCAAGTACATCGGCACCGCCGATTCGGTGATCACCCAGGATGCCAACAGCGGCCGCATCAACATGGGTACCTACCGGCAGATGATCAAGAGCGACAAGGAAGTCGGCTTCTATGCCTCGCCCGGCAAGGATGCCGTCCTGGACCGCGAGACTTGGTGGGTGCAGGGCAAGCCGGCGCCGGTGGCGGCGGTCTATGGCCAGGATCCGCTGCTGTTCCTGACCTCGGCCACCTCGTTTCCCAAGGATGTGTCCGAGTACGAGTTCGCCGGCGGCATCAACGGTGCACCCATCGAGGTGTTCAAGAGCGACGTCACCGGCCTGACCCTGCCGGCCAATGCCGAGATCATCATCGAGGGCTTTTCCTACCCCGACAAGACCTTCGAGGAGGGGCCGTTCGGCGAGTTCACCGGCTATTACGGCCGGCCCGGCGGTGCCACGCCCTATATCGAAATCAAGGCGATCCGCTATCGCAACAACCCCATCGTGACCAGCGCCCTGATGGCGGACTTCCCGTCCAACGAGTGCGGCACCATGTGGGCGATGGCCAAGGCCGCCAAGGTGTGGAACGACCTCAACGCGCTGGGCGTGCCCGGCATCAAGGGCGTGTGGTCCCCGCCCGAAGGGGCCGGCTGGGGCATGACCGTGGTCTCCATCGAGCAGAAGTACGCCGGCCACGCCGCCCAGGTCATGGCGCTGGCGGCCCAGTGCATGGGCGGTGCCTATTTCACCAAGTACGTGGTCGTCGTCGATGACGACGTGGACCCCACCAACCTGTCCGAGGTGGTGTGGGCGATGGTCACCCGGTCTCGGCCGGCGCAGACCATCGAGATTCTGCGCGAAACCTGGAGCACCTATCTCGATCCCAGCCTGAACCCGCCGGAAATCCGCCCGTGGGGTTCCAAGTGCCTGATCAACGCCTGCAAGGAGTTCAAGAACCTGAACGTGTTCTCGCCTCGCAACCTGCTGAAGAAGGAAATGTACGAGCAGGTCTGCACCCGCTGGGCCGAGTTGGGCTTTGAAGGCAAGCCGCCGAAGATCACCAACTTCGAGCCTTTCAAGGGGGCTCATATCGGCTAGTCGTGCCGCCCGGCCCGGCGGAGACGCCGGGCCGGCCTTTCCGGGTTACCGCAGGAGATCGAGATGACCCTACCTCTGGTTGTGGCAATCACCGGTGCGACCGGTGTCATCTATGGCGTCGAGATTCTCCGGGCGCTGAAAGACATCGGCCACCCGACGCACCTGATCCTCAGTGAGGCGGCGGTCCGCAATTTCGAAATCGAGACGGATATCGATGTCGCCGATGTCGCCGCCCTGGCCGACGTCGTTCACAGCACCAGGAATCTCGGCGCCTCCGTCGCCAGCGGGTCGTTCAAGACCAAAGGGATGGTGGTGGCTCCCTGCTCGATCAAGTCGCTTTCGGGAATTGCCAATTCCTTTAACGACAATCTGGTGGTGCGTGCCGCCGACGTCTGTCTCAAGGAGCGTCGGCGGCTGGTTCTGATGGTGCGGGAAACGCCACTGCACAAAGGACATCTCGATCTCATGAGCCGATGCGCCGAGTTGGGAGCGACCATACTGCCCCCCATGCCGGCATTCTATCACGGTCCGCAGACCATCAAGGAAATAGTCAACCAAAGTGTTGGAAAGACACTCGACCAGTTCGATATCGAGCATAATTTATTCCACCGTTGGAGCGGCAAGATGGACATGAAGCCGGCTCCCATCTGACTGCCGTCAGCATATCATTCTGAACATTCTGCATTTCTGCGGCCCACCTCCCACCATTATTGGCCGCTAACTTGGGGGTGGCGTGAGTTACGTCTTCGTTCCATGCCACCTCCATTATTTACGCGAATAACTTAATTGCATGGGGCCATCCTTATCCGCTTTAGCGCAGAGAGGCGGCAGCGGCGAGAAGAGGGACGGTGCCGTCGTTGGAATTGGGCGAGGCAAGACATGAAGCACTATATTGATGGCATTTCGGTGAGAACATTGCTGAACATCGTCATATGTCTTGGCGGCGCCATTCTTGTCGTGATCTGCCTTTACGCTTTTTCCGTGGCGCTCTCCGAGACGGCCACTGTCCGCCGGACATCGGCCATCGCCATTTCCGCCAGGAACCTTATCCAGTCCTACGAATCCGCGCGGGTATTCCGTGCTCGCGTCTATGCCGTACTGGAGGCGGATCAAAGGATTTCCCAGGATGACGCGGGCTGGATCGCCGCCAGGCACGTCGAGATCGGGGATACGCTCAACGCGGCCATCGCCGCCCTGCAGGGAGAAGAATCAGAGTTTGGTGCGACCATGACGGCGGTGCGCGATGGGTTCGCGCTGGTCGAGCGGATTTTTCCAGAGGCCGTCGCCGCATCGCGGCTAATCAAGACGGAACGCCATCCCGACCTGTCGCGCACATGGAGCGCCGCCGGAGGAAAGCTGCTCGAGGCCATGGAGAAACTCGGGACACAGCTGGATGTGGCAAACCGGGGAAGCGACGCGCGGATCGACCATCTGCTGTCGATCCGACAGGCAGCGGCGGCGACCCGGGTCAGCGCCGGCAACGAAACCATCCTGATTTCGCGCTCCCTATCGGGAAACCGGCTGTTGAGCGGTGAACAGATGGAGGTGGTGCATCGGCTACGGGGCGAGTTTACCGCTACCTGGGCGCTCACGAAGCGTCAGGGAGAGGCCCGTGGCACCCCCCGTCGAGTTGCGGACGCCATCGCCCAGGCCGAAGGCAGCTTTTTCAGGCAGGCCATGCCGCAGCATGAACAGATAGCTGCGGCATTGTCGCGAGGAGAGGACGTCAAGGTGCGGGGGCTCGATTTCTCGCGCCAGGCGGGAAGCGATCTTAACGCGATCAGCGCCGTAGGTATCGAAGCCATGGCGGCCGTGGTCGAGTACACCAGGGAACGCGCCTTGTCGGCCCGCAATACGCTTCTTGCCGCATCCGTGTGTCTCTTTGCCTCCATTGGGTACTTCGTGTTCAGCACCCGTCTGATCGCACGGCGCGTCAGTCGGCCTCTCGATCAGTTCACCCAAACCATCGTCGCGTTCGCCAACCAGCGCTACGACGTTGCCGTAACCGAAATTTCCACCCGCGACGAGTTGGGACGGATGAGCGCGGCATTACGCGAACTGGCTGACAACGGCCGCAAGTTCCAGGAACTCCAGGAGCAGCGGATTCACGAGCAACAGCGGGTGACGGCGCGGGCGGAGCAAGTTGAGGCCGCATGCCGTTTGTTCGAGGAACGGGTCCAGCAGGGCCTGTCCGATCTTGATCAAGCCATGGCGCACGTCGATCAATCGGCAGAAGACATGAATGCCTCCGCAAGCGAGGCGTGCCGGGCATCCCGGACGGTCGCCACCGCGTCGGAACAAGTATCGGCCACCATGGGCAGCATGGCGGCGGCTAGCGACCAGTTCTCCGCTTCCGTCAGGGAAATCAGCCGGCAAGCCGCGCAATCCACCGAAATCGCCGCCGATGCGGTCGCCAAGGCGGAACGGACAGATGTGACCATCCGCGGATTGGCGGCGGTCAGCGGCAAGATCGGAGAGATCGTCTCGCTCATCCATGGGATCGCCGCGCAGACCAATCTCCTGGCTCTGAACGCGACCATCGAGGCGGCGAGAGCGGGCGAGTCCGGTAAGGGATTCACCGTTGTCGCCAGCGAGGTCAAGGGGTTGGCCAATCAGACGGCCATGGCGACGGATGAGATAACGACGCAGGTTCAGCAGATACAGAGCATGACCCTGGAAGCGGTGGACGACGTGCATGTCATCGGTTCGGTAATTCAGAATATGCGTGAAACCACCACCAATATTGCCATCGCCATCGAGCAACAGGGCGCCACGACGCAGGAAATCGCCCAAAACATCAACGAAGCATCCACCGCGACCCGGATCATCTCATCGGGAACGGCGGGCCTCGTCGACCAAACGGAACAATCGACCGAGAGGGCCAAGGGCATCAAGACGGCATCCGCATCCATGCGCGATGAGGTTGCAACCGTGCGCGCGGAAGTATCCGAATTTCTCGAGGGGATTCGCAACCTGTGATTGGAGGCCGTTTTTTCTTGAGGACGGCATGGAATGGAGGCAGACGGCCATGTTCACCGGCATCGTCACCGATCTCGGCGTGGTGCGCCGCATCGTTCGCGACGAGGGGCGGGAGGCCCGCTTCGAGATCGCCAGCGGCTACGACACCAGCACCATCGCCATCGGCGCCAGCATCGCCCATAATGGCGTGTGCCTGACCATCATCGAGGTGGGGCCGGACTGGCACGCGGTGGAAGCCTCGGCCGAGACCCTGTCCAAGACCACCCTGGGCGGCTGGACGGAAGGCTCCAGGGTCAATCTGGAGCGGGCGTTGAAGGTGGGCGACGAGCTGGGCGGCCACATCGTCTCCGGCCATGTGGACGGCGTCGCCAAGGTCGTCGACATTCGCCCCGAGAACGAATCCCTGCGCTTCACCTTCGAGACCCCCGCCGACCTGGCCTGTTTCGTCGCTCCCAAGGGTTCGGTGGCGCTGGACGGCGTGTCGCTCACCGTCAATGAGGTTGATGGGCGCCGGTTCGGCATCAACGTCATCCCCCATACCCAGGCGGTGACCACCTTCGGCACCTATCGTCCCGGCGACGAGGTGAATATGGAAATCGACATGCTGGCGCGCTATGTGGCCCGGCTGCTGGGAAGGGAATAAGATCTTGGCTACGCAATATAGCGATCAGCTTTCCAGTATCGAGGACATCATCGAGGAGGCCCGCCAGGGCCGCATGTTCATCCTGGTGGATGACGAGAACCGCGAGAACGAGGGCGATCTGGTCATTCCCGCCGAGATGGCCAACGCCGACGCCATCAATTTCATGGCCCGTTTCGGGCGCGGGCTGATCTGCCTGTCGCTGACGAGGGGGCGCTGCGAGCATCTGGGCCTGAAGCCCATGAGCGCCGACAACGGCACCCGCATGGAAACCGCCTTCACCGTCTCCATCGAGGCGCGGGAAGGCGTCACCACCGGCATCTCGGCGGCCGACCGGGCGCGGACGGTGCAAGTCGCCATCGACACCGGCAAGACCCGCTACGACATCGTCACGCCGGGCCACGTCTTTCCGTTGATGGCCCGCGACGGCGGCGTTCTGGTGCGCGCCGGCCACACCGAGGCGGCGGTGGACATCTCGCGTCTGGCCGGGCTCAACCCGTCCGGCGTGATCTGCGAGATCATGAACGACGACGGCACCATGGCCCGCATGCCCGATCTGGTGAGGTTCGCCCAGCATCACGGCCTGAAGATCGCCACCATCGCCGATTTGATCGCCTATCGCCGCCGCAACGACAAGATCGTGGCGCGCGAGGTGGAGGCGCCGTTCCATTCCAAGTGGGGCGGCGACTGGAAGATGATGGTCTACACCAACACGGTGGCCTATGCCGAGCACATCGCCCTGGTCAAGGGCGACCTGAATGCCGAAGGCCCGGTGATGGTCCGCGTCCACGCCGTCAACGTGCTGGACGACGTGCTGGGCGACCAGGGCTCGGGCAAGGCCGGCGAGCTCCATTCCGCCATGGAAATGATTGCCGGCCATGGTTCGGGCGTGATCGTGCTGATCCGCGAGCCGCGCCCCACCAGCTTGTCCGACATGGTCCGCGCCCATCTGGAGCGGCGCCCGCCGGCTCCGGCGCTGCGCGATTACGGCGTCGGCGCCCAGATCCTGCTCGATCTCGGCGTGCACGAAATGATTCTGCTGTCCAACACCAAGCGCTCCATCGTCGGCCTGGAAGGCTATGGCATGAAGGTGGTGGAGCAGCGGCCGATTCCGGTCGGCTGAACGGTACCGACGAGGGCCGGCCCCGTCTTGCGGGGCCGGAATGAGGAGGCAAGCCCAAGGGGCGCCGCGGCTTATGCCGCGAAAGCCAAGCGAAGCGCCCGGCGCTTGAGGGCTATGTTAAGGAGAGTTCTCAAATGGCGAAGGTTCTCATCATCGAGGCCCGCTTCTACGATCACATCGCCGACGGCCTTTTGGCCGGGGCGCGCGCCGAACTCGACAAGGCGGGCGTGGCCCACGACCTGCTGGTAGTGCCGGGCATCTTCGAACTGCCTGCCGCGCTGAAACTGGTGCTGACCGCCGCCGAGCAGGGTAACAACAAGGCCCGCTACGACGGCTTCGTCACCCTGGGCTGCGCCATCCGGGGCGAATCCGACCATTACCACCACGTGGGCACCGAGTGCGTGCGAGGGATAGCCGATCTGGCCATGGCCTATGACCTGGCGCTGGGCAACGGGCTGCTGACCGTGCACAACGAGGCCCAGGCCCTGGCGCGGTCCGATCCGGCACGCAAGAATCTGGGGGGGCAGGCGGCGCGCGCCTGCCTGCGCATGATGGCGGTGAAGAAAGAGCTGGGGCTGGCCTGATGAGCGTCAATCCCTCCATCGCGCGGCGCAGTTCGGCCCGCCTCTCGGCGGTCCAAGCCCTCTATCAGATGGAAATGACGGGCATCGACGCCGAGCAGGCCCTGGCCGTGAACTCCTGCGGGGCCTTATTAGGCACCATTAAGTTGCTATATAATCCCTCGAAATCATTGATCAGGTCGTCGACGTTTCCTTCCTCGGCAATGGCCATGCCGTGGGCGCGAAGTGCTGGCGCCAATCCGTCATCCCAGCAGGCGGTGACCGGCTCCCCCTCCAATTGATAACCTGACTGTGCTCCACCCCGCAGGGCGAGGTTGTAGTCCTCAGTGCAGAACCTCCAAGGGATCGCTCCGAAGCTGCCGATCATTTGGTTGGCAATGGTGATGCCGGGCCAGTCGAAATCACCATGGTACAGAAGGTGGACGACTCGAATCAATTGGTGGCAAGCGTCGCTGAACAGGATCAGGCCATTTTCGATGGCCTGCAACACTTCGGACTCGACCGGCAGCCCCAAGTCCTTGGCGTCCCATTCCAGGGTATCCCTTGGCGATGTCTTCCAATGCCACTGCCTGAAGTTCAGCCCGCCGCCGCATGGTCGCCTCGAAGGTTGCCAGCGCCGCCTCGATAGCCTCACCCCCTTGGGAAAGGCGGTAAAGATACCGGGCTCGATAGAAATCGTTGATCGTCTGTACTCGCGCCGAATCGTGCTGCGCCTCAAGATTTCCCCAGGCAGTCAATTGCGTCAGTGCGAGGTTGAGTTCTTCGATACGCGGCGAAGCCCCCGGCCATCGGGCTTCGGCCAAAATCTCGTCCGGTCGCAGTTGGAGCCGGTATTGCCGCTTAGCTGCGGCAAAGACATCCATGATGACCCGATAAAATTCAGCCTTATCGGCACTTACGTGCCGGAACAGATCGGCTGAGTGTCTCGTCGCCGAATCGAGTGGTTCCTCGCCGTTTCCAGGTTAGTTCGCATTCCACATGGCGAAGACGTTCTACTCCAGATCGCGTGCGCCTTATGGTGGATTGTTTTTTCGACGTTCCCGCTTCACGACCGGGTTTTGGAATGGCTGAGTCAAACCACCATAAATATCCATTCGCGGTTGCGCCCGCCCTTGCAGCCTTCTAATGTACCGATGTTTGATGATGATCGGTTTAATGGGCGACGCGGATGGACTACGCCACGCTGACCACTTTGCGAAAATCGCATCCCGGCTGGCGTCTATTGGCAGCCAGCAATGCCGTCCTGCTGGCGAGTTTTCTACATCGCGCCTTTATCACCCCAAATCAACGTTCCATGGTTCAACCTGATCTGGCGACAAAGCTCGATGATTTTCTGTTCGAAGTCGGCCGCGAGGACTATCCTCGTGCCGCCAGCGATTACCTCGACGAGTGGGCGTCCGACCGCAATGGCTGACTGCGCTGGAGGCACAGCTGATCGGGCAGTACATGCGCTCCAATCAGTCGAAGCACGGCATTCTTGCCGTTGCCAACGCCGATCCAAACCACAGGTGGAAGCCCGGTGATGGCCGCCGCCTCACATTTGTCGAGTTGACGGAAGATCTCACGGCCCGCGCTGCCGAGCTGTTGCAGAGACGATGGGATATCGAGGGCTTGTCCGTGGTCAGCATCGACTTCTCATCGGCCACAGCTCCAACTGGTGGGGTAAATACGGGAGGGTGAGGAGCTATTCCGAATATCTGCGGCGCTTCATAAATCCATCTCCTGGCTTGGACTGACTCTACCTCAAAATGGGTACATTTTCAGGGAACAGGTCACATGGACTTCGAGTTCAGAATTGACACTCCGCTCGGGGTGTTTGAGAGCCCCGTGAAATTCGATTTCTACGCCAAGGGAAAGTTACCCCCGAAAGGTGAGGCCCACGGCCTATACATCCTCTGCAAACGCCTCACTTTGAATCGCTTCGAAGTCCTCTATGCTGGAGAGACCGAAGACTGTTGGAGCCGTCTAAAGCAACACGAAATCAAAGACTGGACGCATGTCTTCCACGAGTATGGGATGACTTGGCGTTCAAGGCGTTATTGGGAAGCGGCACTGATCCTCGGGCTCAAGCCGCCGAAAAACGTGCAGGTGGTCAGGTGGGTGAAATCCAAGGGGGAAACGCCGGAGAGGGGGCGGCAAAAACTATTCTCGGCTCTTCCAAGCTTTCCGAGCTTATCAACGCCAGCGAGATGACCGCGGATTTCAAGCTCATTCACCCCCCAAACTGGAAACCGGAACTCGCCATCCGCGGCGGACGATTGATCTTCAACGGGGGGAAAGGATGACTTGTTCGAGTGCTCGCGCACGGGGCGGTAATCCGTGCAACGCGGGCCGCAGCTCAGTGAGTGCTATTATGGCTTCTCGGCTGCGAAAGCCTCTTCTCTTAATGGAGTAATGTTATCTCAGTGCCTTGATGAGATTGAGGGAATCATTTCTGCCGGCCTCAATCGGCAAGATGCTAGCGCTGCCTCAAGACTCTCATAGGGTGGTTGTCGAAGCCTTTCGCTTGGCAACGTTAGCAGGCTCAACAAATTTACCGTGAGAAAGATCATGCCCAATCTTCCCGCCATCCTTTTGCAATTGGCCCACAGCCTTCGCCAGGACGGCGCCGATGTGGGCGGGCGCCCACTCGAGGTGGTTTCGGCGGTGATGTCTTTCCTGCAGGCGGGTGGCAACAGCCTCGACGATGAAATCGCTGCTGCGGCCTATCTGACGGCACAGCTGATGCCCCTAGAAGCACGGAACGCAGCTATCGCCCTAGGCGTTCCAGCGGGGTTGATCCCACAGTTGGAGCCCACGCCCACCGGTGCCGACCAACAGCTTGCCCTCGCGCTCGCCCGCGGGAATCGCCAACAAGCGACTATCGCCGCCTCCGTTTTATACGCCTGGCATGCCGTCGCCACCGACCACAAGCGGGCGGCATCCTTGCGGGAATGCGCTTCCATCGCCCAGTCCGGAAGCAAACATCCCGATCTCGCGGCTATGCTGGTGGCGGAAATGGCGAAGATTTTGCCGCTGCCGCAGGCGCCGCACCCTCTTGGCAGCCGTTATTTCTCGATTTCCATCGACCTGTGCGGTTCGACGGAAGCGAAGACGCGGGCCACGCGAGTGGCAGATGAAGATTCGGCGCGGATCGATAAACTCAACGCAGATATTTGCCGCGCGTTTTTCGGCATTGAGCGGCAGTTCTACCAGAATGCCGCGAGCCGATACGGCGCCTACCCCGCCATCGATCCTGCCCAATTCTTCGTGGTCAAGGGGATCGGCGATGAAATCTGGATCATGTGCGAGCCATCGGATTCGATGCTGGCTCAGACCGGTCACGCCCTGATCGATGCCGGCCTCCAAGTGGCATCTAAGGTCGTCGAGTTGGTGGCGACGCGGCATGAGGATGGGCCTAGCTTCAACCCTGATTTCGACTGCGGAAACGTCGACCCCATCCAGTCGCCGGTTAAGGTGTTCATGGATCTGATGGATCAGGCCACATGCTTGGGCACCATGCGAGACGATGCACTTAGGGACGCTGTTCCCGAATTACTGAGATACTTTCACGGCCGCGAACCAACCAGCGTGGAAGAAGCGGATGTCACCCGCCGGCTGTGCTTGGCCGACAATGAGCCGCTGGGCTGGTGGAAGATCGGCCGGTGGCGCGCGGATTACGTGGGGCACGAGATCGATCGCTTCTTCCGGGCTTCCAAGGCAGCGCTCCCCGGCACGGTCACCATCGGTGCCGCGATGGTCAAGGGACTGGGATTGAGCTTTCGGCCGACCGCTGTTGACGCCCAAAGCGTCTGGACTGGCCCCGACACACCGCTACGCGGCGGCACGCCCAACGACCCTGTGCATGCCGTCACCCGAACGCTGGACTCGGAGCAGATGAAAGGGATCGGCTACCCCTATGACACCCACACGCTGTTTGCGCCACGCTCTCTTTCCGCAAACTACGCTCATATGGCAGCCAACAGGTTGAATGGGTTTCCAACAGCTTCGTTCGACGACACCGCCGAGGAGATTCCGCCCGAGGTGGCGCGGCACGTGGTCATTGGGAACCGATGATATCGAGCTATCCCTGTTTACCTGCCAGATATTCCCTGTTCAGCTGGTAGGGAATTTTCTCGGCCAACGGCCAAAACTGCCGCTAAAACTACCTGTACGTTGGCATGAACAGCGTCCCCTCCTCTCATTTCCCTGCATTTTCCCTGAAGATCAGGGAAAAGACCCCGGAGACCGGTTCGCCCCAGACTGCGTCCTCCGCCATTAATTCCAAAGAATAGATTCTCTGATGCCGAGTGCCTGGGGTGAAATCCCCAGGTTCCGCGCCGTTCGCGGCCAGTGGCTGTTGACCGTGTAGTCTTGTGGCGACCGAACTTCGGCCAATTTTCTCTTCTCTCCGCCCCGTATTCTCCAGCGGCTGTTAACTGCACCCAAAAGGTACGGGTTTTAAAAGTCACGTTATTTCAATTGCTTGCAACTCGAAAAGCCGTTGATCTTTCCGCACTTATTATTGATGGGCGGGGGAGCCTGGGGTCGAATCGGGCGGTCAACAGCCCAGATCTCGTTCCCCGTTGATGGCCTACGCCAACCGTATGATACAGGGTGGTCGATGGCGGTGACGTCGACAGCTCCAACAATGCCCTGAAGGCATGCGTTAACGGTTTCTAAGCCAGCCCCCCATAACCTATCAACTTGGACGCCCTGTTGTCGGCGGGAGAGGCGCGTGAGCACCAGTTCTAAAATCGAGTGGACGGAGCAGACGTGGAACCCGACAACGGGTTGCACCAAGATTTCGCCTGGCTGCAAGCACTGCTATGCGGAGGTGATGGCCCGTCGCCTCCACGCCATGGGCGCTGCCGGCTACGAAAGCGGATTCAACCTCGCCCTACACCCTGAGCGCACTGCTCAGCCGCTGGCGCGCAAGAAGCCGACAGTCTATTTCGTCAATTCGATGAGCGACCTGTTCCACCACGACATCCCGGACACGTTTCTGGATGAAGTGTTCGGGGTGATCTCCCAGACCCCCCAGCACACCTACCAGATTCTGACCAAGCGGGCGGAGCGGCTACCTCAGTATTTCTCCTCTCGCCGTTGCCCGCCGAACGTCTGGCTGGGCGTATCCGTGGAGGACCGCGCCTATGGGCTGCCGCGCATTGACCATCTGCGCCAGGTCGATGCAGGCGTCCGGTTCCTTTCGATCGAGCCATTGCTGGAAGACCTCGGTTCCTTCGACCTCACCGGCATTCATTGGGTGATTGTCGGGGGAGAGTCCGGACACAAGGCCCGGCCGATGGAGGAGGCTTGGGTCGAGAACATCAAGCGCCAGGCCGACAGGACCGGCGTTGCCTTCTTCTTCAAGCAGTGGGGCGGTTGGGGCGCCGACGGCGTCAAGCGCCACAAGAAGGCGAACGGGCGGGTGTTCAAGGGGCGGACGTGGAACGCCTATCCGGAAGCTACGGCTACAGCGCGTTGATGACGCCCTTCGCTATCTTAATCGCGAGCCCAAATGCCCTCGGGCTTGGGTTTGATGCAGCAAAATATAAAGCAAAAAGGGGCGCTCCGGTTGACTGACAGAATATCTTCGGCTCGCTGACAGCCGGGAATACTCCCTTGAGGCGTTCCGACACGTATTTCAGCATCTGGCTGTGACTCGCGGCCCTGGTCTCGCCCTCATCGCCAAAAATCGACAGCTGCTTTTCCGGTTCGTAGAACTTTTTTCGCCAGTCGTCAGTCCCAAGAATGCGGGTAATGGCCGCCTCCTTTTCGGGATCAATGTTCTCGGCCTTTTTTGCGGCCTGCCGATAGAGGCCTGAGTATGGAAAGAGATACCAGACGTCGATAGCTTTCGTGTCGGCAATCGCTTGCAGCGTCGCCCATTCAACGTGCAGCCCATACGGGTCGAGAAATAGAACGGCGCGCGTGTTCCGCCAGTCGAACTTTCCGCAAAGATCACGTAATGCCGAGTTGGCATCGCCATGAATGATCTCGATGGAGCGGTCGGAATACTCTGTCGCCAAGGATTGAAGGGCCGCAAGCTTTTTGGGCGCAAGTTCCATAAAGCAACAGTGGTCGAAGGGCGGATTGACCTGCAACGCAATACGCGCAGATCCATCAACAGTCGTTGTGCTGCCAGCCATTTTCACGTCACAACGCCCGGTGCCTGCAAAGGCATCGACATAGACCAAGCGGAAGTTTTGGTTCTTCAGAGCAACTGTGAATGCCGACAAATAATTCTCAAGAACTGCAAGCTTTAAGAGCGTCCATGCTCCACCGAAGCTATGCCGGTCCTTGAGTCCATTCATCTCCCCTGAACAAGCGGTTTCCTCCAGCAAGCTTCGAACTCCGACTGGTCATGGAACAACGAACTGCCTCTCCAACCCTGCAAGGGTCATATTCTCGGCGATGACATCATGCGGGATGAGCAGGTATTTCCAGGGCTTTCCGCCATAGCTCTCGGCGTGGTCGCTAGCATGGCGGCACCATTTGACCGCCGCGTCACGCTTGGCCAGGACATCCTCGTCCGTCATCTGGTTGGCGGCCTTGGGTTCCAGCATGTAGATCGTGTCGGCAGTTTCAGCGACGAAGTCCGGCTGGTATTCCGGGTGGTCGGCGCCCCGCTTGTAGAAAATCTGGAACTGGCCCTTGGTCGGCTTGAACCATTTCAACGCTTCCCGTTCCAGGATCACCGACATCTTGCGTTCCGCGTCGGACTGGAACTTCTGCACCGGGTAGAGGCACTTCTGGAAGCCACCGAAGATGTATTTAGCCATGTTGCTCTTGTCGGCAGGCGATGTGCGGAAATCCATCGGCGGCTCGGTCGCCGAAGTGGTGAAGGCGCTGGACCTCAACTCGGTGAAGCCCTTGCTTACCACGACTTCGTAATCGACCGCCTCCTCCCAGTAGTGGCCCTGCATCTGGGCGTGGACGAAACGAGCGATCTCCCGCTGATAGAGGCGCAGCACCCGACGCGCGTCCTCCGCCGAGAGATATCCCAGAAGATGTCCCGTCACCTGGCCAGCCAGGTCGTAGAGAAGATCGGCATGGTCGTCGTAGGCGATATCGTCGAAGTCGATCAGACCGCCGACGATATAATCATCCAGGCGGCTCTCCTCGATCCCGCCATGACCAAGGCCGATGATTTCCAGGTGGTTGGTCCGCAGGTGCTGGACCCACAATTCCTCCGACGGCGCCTGATAGTTGATCTTGGACAGGTCCAACGTGAACGGCCTGAAGCCCGAACGGACTTCACCCTTGGGAACCACTAGAATGCGCGGAATGTCGATGGTCTGCAGGACCACCAGTTCCGTGGTCTTGGCCACGACAGCCGCCAAGTCTAACCTGCTCACCCCCTCCAACTCCAACTGCTGGGGACGGTATTGCGCTGCCACCTCGCGCAGGACCGTTTCCTGAACCTCCGGGTTCTGAAGATAGGTCACGCTGGGGAGCTTGCCCGGTTGGTTCTCCAGCTTGCGGATCACCTCATAGGTAATCTGGGCGACTTTTTGCTCCTCGGGCGTATTGAAGGCTGGCGCCTCGCCGCCGGAAACCACGCTCGTACTGGCGGTCACCTGCTCGGGCTGGAAACCCAGCTTGTTCGCCAGCCGCGACTGCGAAACCACGGTGGCCGTCTTCTGCTGAATCTGCTCGGGGTTCAGGATCACCTGCTGAAGTCGGATGGTCGAGTTCGGACGGTTGGCCTCCTCGACAATTTCCTGGAACTTGTCGTGGGCGATGATATTGAGGCGATCCACGGAGGTGACGCCGGTGCGCTTGCCATAGGGCAGACGCAGGCCCCGGCCGATGGACTGCTCGATCAGAGTGCGGGCATTGGCCGCCCGCAGGGGCACGATGGTGTAAAGGTTGGTGACGTCCCAGCCTTCTTTCAGCATGTTGACGTGGATGACAATCTCGGTCGGCTCCTCGGTGTGTTCCACCTTCAGCAGCCGCTCGACCATCTCGTCTTCCTCGGCCCCGGTCTTGCTGGAATCGACCTGGATCACCTTGTGGGCGTAGCGCCCCTCGAAGAAAGCGTCAGACTGGATCAACTGCATGAGCTGCCCGGCGTGGGTGGTGTCGCGGGCGATGACCAGCACGAACGGCTTGACGATGGCGTTGCTGGTCTCGCGAGCATAGGTCTCCAGTTCGACCTTAACCCCCTCATGCAGGCGCACGCCGTCTTCCAGCTTCAGTCGCTCGATCTCCTCGACCGACATGCCGGTCGGGTTGAAGTCCTTGCGGGTGACCACCGCCGGTTCCTTGACGAAGCCATCCTCCATGGCGCGGCCCAGGGGGTAATCGAGAATGACGTTCTTGAACGCCACCGGCCCCTTGTTGGTTTCCACGAACGGGGTGGCGGTCAGTTCCAGGCCCAGGACCGGCTTCAATTCGTTGATGGCGCGCACCCCGGCCGAGGCCCGATAGCGGTGTGATTCGTCCATCAAAAGGACAAGATCGGGCAGATTGGCGAGGTAATCGAAATAGCTCTCGCCGATGTACTCCGACAGCCGCTTGATACGCGGTGACTTGCCGCCCCGGACTTCGGAATTGATCTTCGAGATGTTGAAGATGTTGATCTTGCAGCGGAGCAGATCGTTCAGCAGCATGCCGCGCGATTCGTAGTTGTCGCCGGTGATGACCTCGGGGGCCTCGCTGGCGAATTCAGCGATGCCCTTGAACACGTATTTGGGTGTGTTCGGGGTAAAATCGGCAATCAGCTTATTGTAGATGGTCAGGTTCGGCGCCAGGACGAAGAAATTGTTGATGCCGTGCGCCAGATGCAGATAGGTGATGAAGGCGCCCATCAGACGGGTCTTGCCGACGCCGGTGGCCAGCGCAAAACACAGGCTGGGGAAATCGCGCTCGAAATCGGTGACGCTCGGGAACTCGGCCTTGATGGCCTCCAGCGCCACTGCCACATCGGACGCCTTCCTGGGCGGAATGACCTCGGTGATCCGGTCGAGAATTTCGAGAGACTGCCGCTGAGGCGGGCGCAGACTGAGACGGCCAGCGATGGCGTTGACATGACGGTTCATCACTTGCCCCCCCCTTTGCCGCCGAACAGGTCCGGCTGTCCCGCAGCCTTTTGGTGCGTGGGAGCCGGCGCCGGCTCGGGCCGGGGCGACGCCTTGGGCAGGTTTTCGACCTTCAGGCTGTAATCGTCATGCCCCCATTCGCAGCGGTTTTTGATGTGGCTGGGGATCTTCCGGACCGTAAGGTTCGGCCACCGATCCGCTGCCCCCCGGAAGGCGGCGCAGAGAACCAGCAGGCTGCGATCCGGCCCGACCTCATCGCTCAACTGCTGAAGCTGGTCCGGCCCCAAGGTCTGAGTGGTGACATAGATGAAGTCGCGTTCGGTGGAATGGCCGTGCTGCCAGTAGACCGCGTCGCTGGGGGCGTAGGTGAAGTTCTCATGCTTGCACATCGCTTCGGCCAGCATTTCGGCGTTGTAGGCTTTGTTGATGACCTCGCGGCCCCACTTGTCGGTCTCCAGCAGCGACGGCGCCAGGTGGAAATAGCGGAACCCGCCGCCACCCTGCCAACCGACCGCCTCGGTGACGCCGCCCTTGTCCTCGCCGTCGATGACCTTCTTCAGACGGGGGATGATGTGGGTATGGCAGTGCTCGCCCAGTTCCACCATGATCCAGCGCCGCCCCATCTTGTGGGCGACGGCGCCGGTAGTGCCAGAACCGGCAAAAGAGTCGAGAACCAAATCCTCCTCGGTCGTTGATAGATCGAGAATGCGCTGCATAAGGTTTTCAGGCTTGGGGGTGGAAAACACGTTATCTGGACCAAAAAGCTCTTTCTGATGCGCCTTGGCCTGACGCATTGAGTGAAGATCAGCCCACATCGTTGGGTAAGGACGGGTCGGTGACTCCGGTGCCCACTCACGGGTATATGGAACCCACCGCTCGCGATCGAACACGAACCGCCGCTTCCAGACGATCTTCCCCTCCTCAAGGAGCCTGAAAACTGCCTCCTTCCCCAAGGACCAACGCGCTTCTCGTCCGTCATCATGGATCGGAAACACGTCTTCTCCATCTGGATCGGGAATGCCATAAAACATCGACGGCCGATCAGATCGAAGACTGCTTGCACCATTCTTTTTTAGAAGGCGATCCCGATAGCGCCTTCCGTTTTCATCAACTTGACCATAAGCGAGAGCAAGTTCCGGATCAGCTTTCGGCTTAAGGAGAGACTTGGCTCGATTCTTGGCGTAGCAGAAAATAAATTCATGGTCTGGCGTAACTGCGCCTTTGTTGTCGTTTGGGCTATCAACCTTTCGCCAAATGAAATTCGTAATAAAATTTGGGCGCCCAAAGACTTCATCCATAACAACTTTCAGATAATGAGCCTCATTGTCGTCGGCTTGGCAGAAAATATGGCCATCTTCTGAAAGCAAATTTGATAGAACCATCAGGCGATCACGCATCAGTGAAAGCCACAGCGAATGCTCGACCCCATCGTCGTAATGTTCGAAGGCACTTCCGGTGTTGTAGGGCGGATCGATGTAAACACACTTCACCCTGCCGGTGAACTCCTGCTCCAGAGCCTTCAGTGCGAGCAGGTTGTCGCCGAAGATCAGGCGGTTGTCGAAGATGTCGTCGTCGGTGACGCGGGCGGCCGCGTGATACGACTTCTCCGGGTCTTCCAGCAGGATGCGCGGCTCCAGCCTTGGCCGATCCTCCTTACCGATCCATGTCAATTCGAGTTTTTGTTTCTTGCTCATGATCAATTCGTACCGGATGAAGATGATATCGTCGAGGCGTTATCGATGGTTGTGGGTTGGGTTGGCGGCGATCCGGACACCGGTGCCGTCAAGGCGTCCGCCAGTGCCAGCCGGGTGAGAACGTTATCGGCCAGCGGCTGGGCGTCGGTCAGATTGCGGAAGATCGAGAGGTAGCCCTTGCTGACCAGCAATGGCTGGGACAGGGCGTAGATCAACTCGGCCAGTTCGTTGACCTTCTGCGATAGGGTTGTCCGGTCAACCTCCGACAAAGCCAGCTCCGGGCGATTGAGGACGTCCCGCACCCGGTGGGCGACGAAGGCCATCACGAAGTAACGGCCGTGGCGGAAGAACATGCGCCGGGCATAGGCGACTTCTGATCGCTCCGAGGCGGCGAGAATTTGGTCAATGAACCGGAAAACACGGACGGCGCGACAGACACGCAAGCCGGAGAGGGTGGGCGTGAAAATCTGTCCATAATGGGTGCCGTCCTGTTCCCACAGCCGTCCGATCTCCTTCTTCGCAGTCACCACCAGATCGACAGCGTTCGGGTGCGTCCGGCGCGGCGCCGGTTGAACGTCGCGGCTGTGGACGACGGGGAAGGACAGGCAGGACAACGCCACGGCGGCTTCCTCCAGGGTGAAGGCATCTTCCCGCCGTGCTCGCGCTTCCGCCGAGGGCCGGTAATGGTAAGTGATGCCCGCCAGGGCCAGTTCCTGCCGCAACCGCTCCTGGTTGGGGTCGAGCGCCGCGAAGTCCACGCCGCGCACCACGTTCTGGTGATTGCGCGCCCGGGTGATTTCCAGGCCGAACTCGCCAACCCCGGCGCCCACCTCGATGACGGTGATCAGCACCTTGGCGTCGGGGGAAATGATGCCCACGGCGGCGACGGTTCCCGCCGTCTGCGCCCCATTGACGATCGAAAGTTTCTTGAAGCCGAAGGCGCACCGGGCGGCGGTTCCCGCGGCCTGAGTGATTTCCTCCGCGACCGCCGTCAGGCCGTTATTGAGGTAGAAGAAATCCCCTGGCCGCCCCCGAACCGTTTTTCCGATGGCCACGTTGACGCCAACGGAACCGAGGTAATGACGGATGTTCCGCTCGAACAGCGCCTTGCCATGGGTCTCGACCAGTTGGGCCAGTGCCGCCGCCGAAATCTGGCCGTACACCGCTTTGCGCGGCGCCGTGATCCCTGACCAGTTCTCCAGCGTGACCTGGGCATCGACGGCCACCGGAGTCTGCTCGGCGATCAGCCAGCCATGAATCCTGGAAAGACCCGCGGCCTCCCACGCCATGCGGGGGCTGAGGCGGTTCATGTCGGCCTGAAGGGCATTCAGATCGGCAATCGCATGCGGACCAAGAGTCTCGCCGAGAAAAGCGGGCACCACTTCGATCCGAACACCCGCTGTGTCGAGGGCCTCCTCGATTTCGTCCAAGCGCCCCTGGATTGCTTGATTGAAGTCTCCGAACCGCCGTTCCTGGAGCGCCTTGATCCCGTTGATGGTCTTGAGAACTTCCTCCTGGGACGGAGCCGCGCCGCCGCGCTTGAATTTTGCCTGCACGAAGACGAGACGATTGCCTGCGCGATCGAAGAACAGGGCATCAATGCCGCCGTCGTTCTTACCGTCGGTGATCGCCCCTACCGCCATGGCGTCGTCGATGTCGCACAGCCCCACAATCGCGTAAGCGCCCAGCGCCCGAGAAAGACGGTCGGTGTCGTGCTGCTCCTCCGACCAGTTGACGCGCTCTGGCGTTGTGATCTTCGGCACCAGCGGGAAGAACCGCCGTCTGAGCGCAGCTTCAATCTGGGCAACTTGTTCCTGGGGCGTCGGCATGGTTCAACTCGGCCTAATCAGCGGATGGAGCCGACGCAGATCGCCGCTCGTGGCCCAATGGGTTCCGGATTTCTTGCTGCTGGGCCAGCCGTCCTCGGGATGGGTCAAGGCGTCCATCAAAGCGACGACGCCACGGGCAAAGCCGAGGGCATCGGCATCAAGCAATTCGAAGGAAATGGCCTTGAAATGCGCCCCGAAGGCGTTCCGCGCCTGGGCGATGCGCTCGATTTCATCCAGGATGGGCTTCAACGCCACCGTCCGCACGATCGAGCCGCCCCGCGCGTCCAGGATTTCCGCTTTGAGCGCCGCACGCAGCTTTCCGCCGGTGGCGGGAAGAAGGTCGCCCAAGGTGTAGGCGTTTCCTGGACGCCTGGGCACGGCGCATTCGTATTTCTGCGTCAGGTAATCCAGCGCCGCTTCCAGGATCACCCCCGCCTTGGAGCAGATCGCCTGGAGGTCGGGCTGGTCTTCGGCAAGCAGCTTCTTCAACCGCTCGGTTTCGGGCAGGCTGCTAGCGATCCGCAAGCCTCTCGGTAAATCCCAGCCAGCGAGTTCGACGAACTGGCACTGGCCGTTCCGGAGCCAGCCCCAGCGGAATTTTTCCCGCCAGGGACGATAATGGGTGGTGACGATGCAGTGCCGGAACTTCTGGCTGTACTCGTAGATCGTCTCGATCACCCGCTCGACATGGGGTTCGTCAATACTTCCGACCACGTCGTCGAGAACGAGGATGGTTTCGCCCGGCTTGTCGCGGAGCGCCAGCGCCATAAACACGCACAGGCCAAGGGTGTCCAGATGGGACTGGCTGAAGTAGGCCTGCGGCGGTGCGGCCTGATCGCAGAATTCGGAATGCAGGTCGAGCGATGCGCGTCGGCTCGGATCGAGTTGGAGGCTTATTTTGTTAAGCCCTTCGCCCGGGTGAATGGCCTCGTAGATCGTCCCAACATCGTCGGCTATGCCCTTGATGATCCTGTCCGTGAATGCTTGGCGCTCTTCGATGGCTGCGGCGTGCGCCTGCTTGACCCGGGGAATTTGCAGTTCAAGCTGTTCCTGGGTTTTTAGGTTGTCGGAGTACTGGTCCACCGCCTTCTTGAGGTTTGCGAGAGACCGCTTTTCTCCCTGCCATTCCCCTTCAACAGCTTGCCAAGCGGGCGATAATCCTTCATTCGCGGCAAGCCATGCCCCCAGGCTCTCGATGTCTTCTGGGGGCGGTGCGGCAGGGAGCTTGACCGTCACGGGCCAGGCGTGCCCGGCTTGGGCGGCGATGAAAGCCGACCGTTGCCACCCGAAGCGTTCGGTCAGGCTGGCGAGGGCTTGTTGCCGCCTTTCGTGCTCCTGGCGACACTTGGCCACGGTCTTGTGGGCCTCTTCCAGCGCCGAAAGAGTTTGGAGCTTCGTTTGGACCCGATCACCAAGGCCGACGATGTTTTCCGCGCTGTCGCACAACGGGCATGTCGCCGTCGCCGGGTGATCATGCAGGAACTTGGCCCCGGCCTGGAGAAGCCCCAGAAGTTCGCCGGCTCCGCTGCCCGCCTGGGCGGCAGCGATGTTTGCCGCCTCTGTCGCCACGTCCAGGTCGGCCTTGGCCGTCTCCAGGCTGTTTCGGGCTTCCTGGTATTGGGTCGGAAAGCCTTCCAGGTCCTGGAACGCCGAACGCAATTTCCCGATGGCGCCGATGTTGGCGTCGAGTTGCTGTTGGGGCTCCGCCAATCGCGCCTGGGCCCACGCCAGTGGTGAAGCGGCCGGGGGCTTGCCGGCGGTCTCGTGGAACGACTCCAGCGCCTTGAGGTTCTCGGTGAGGGCGGTAATGGACTGCGCCTGCCGGTTCTCCAACGTCTGGATGAGCTTCTTCAGTTCGTTCTCGGACGTTTCGACCGCATCGATATCGATAAACCGCTTAATCTCCTCGTACCGCTTGGCGGGCTGCGTCTCGACGATCCTGAGTATCTGGTTGCGGCGCAAAATCGCCGCGCGCGGGCGACGCTCCGCAGGAGCGACGCTGGCCTTCTTTCCCTGGACAGTTCCCGAGCAGGCACCTGACGCCGTTTCGAGCGTGATGGAAATGGCATTGCCTCCATTCCCAACGGTCGGCCAGAATTTGTCGAGTTGCGTGCCGAGTCCCTTGTCGTCCAGCGATCCGACCCGGCCATCTGCCAGGAACTCAAAGCCATCGCAAATCGTCGTCTTGCCCGTCCCGTTTTCGCCGTAGATCAGCGTCAGTTTCTTGCCCTTCTCGAATTCGAGCCGAAACGGCGTGGATGCCCCTCGGAAGGCGGACAGAGAGAACGATTTGAGAGGCGAGGAGGTCATTTTTCGGCAGCCTCCTTGTTCGACAGGTCGATTTCGAGGTTCCAGTCCCCTTCCTTCATTTCACCGGCGGCGACCTTCGCGATCAGTTGGTCGCGTTTGACAGGGCGGAGAAGGCCATCCTTGATCAGGCGATCGACGATAAGCGTCGCCAACTGGCTCGCGGGCTTTTCATCCGTCGTCATTGCAGCGTCCATCGGATGGTGAAGAGGTTCTGGCTGGTGACATTCTGCGCCAGCTTGGCCTCGATCTGGGCGATCAGTTCTTCCCGCTGCTTGTCCACCTCGTCCTGGGCGTCGAAGAGGCTGCGGCGCTTCTGGTTGCGGATACCTTCGAGGGTCTTAATTTGCTTCTGGCCAGCCAATTTCTCTTCCAGGGTGAGGGCGGTGGTAGCGGCGCGCCTCGCCTCCTTGATCTGGCGGTCGAGTTCCTTGATCTCGCGTTCCAACCCCACCTTGAGATCGTCAGCCCAGCCGTCGAGTTTGTCTGCTTCCGCCGCGAAGAACTTGGCGTTGCGCTCCGAGATGTCGCGCTGAATGTTCTTCTGACGACGTTGGACGAAACCATCGAGCGCTGTTGAGATGTCCGCCGGGGTGGCGGCATCGGCTTCGACCTCGCCCGGAACGGTCAGGAGACGCTGGAGCGCATCCTCGCTCAACTCGCTGCCGGAATCGG
This sequence comes from Phaeospirillum sp., assembly GCA_030824585.1. Lineage (GTDB taxonomy): Bacteria > Pseudomonadota > Alphaproteobacteria > Rhodospirillales > Magnetospirillaceae > Phaeospirillum. Next base: position 76,491 of record JAVBXM010000165.1, read on the forward strand.
TCACACCGGCGAACAACAGGTAATCCTCGACCTGATCCATGGACTCGATGGTGAACAGCGACAAGGTCAGCCAGCCCGATTGGCCGCGAAGGTGCTCCAGGATACTGACCTTGCCTTCATGGTTCTCGTAATCAAAGCGGACTTCGGCCACCGGCAAATCGCGGCCCTTTGCGTGGGCGACGACAGCGTCGGCCAATGGATGGCCCAGGCGGTAGAGGTGTGCCTCGCCAGAACGGCGGGGCAATTCATAAAGACCCAGGGGGATATCCTTGGTGCGATCCGGGAACGGGCAGGTCGTAATGCGGAAGGACGAGCCGTCCGGGAATTCCGCCTTGCCATCCAATTCCTGACGGGTCAATTGCATCAGGCGCTGTTCGAACTTGCTCAGATATGCCTTGGACGCCTCGTCGCGGACCTTCAGCTTCTCCCGCACCTCGTCATCGAAATTCTCCAGCAATTGTTGGCGGGTGCGAGTCATAGCCTGGTCGATTTCCAGGCTGAGTTCGAGTTGGAGCTGGTCGAAGGCTGTCTTGATTTCGTCGTGCTGTCTGCATTTCTGATAGATGCTGGCGATGCGTTTCTCGAAATCGACGCCGGACTCGATGGCGCCCAGAACCTCGTCGCTGGCCCCAAACACGCCCTCGAACAGTTGGAACTTCTCGGACAGCAGCCGGAAGACTCGCTGATCAGCCTCGTTCTTGCGGTTGAGGAAGTTCACCACCACCACGTCGTGCTTCTGACCGTAACGATGGCAACGGCCGATGCGCTGCTCGATCCGCTGCGGATTCCAGGGCAGATCGTAATTCACCACCAGTGAACAGAACTGAAGATTGATGCCCTCCGCGCCGGCCTCGGTGGCGATCATGATCCGCCCTTCTTCGCGGAAGTAATCGACCAGGGCCGACCGCATATCGGCCGTGCGCGAGCCCGTTATCCGGTCGGAGCCCTCGTGCCGGGCTTTCCATGCGTTATAGATTTCCTTCGAACGGTCGTCGGTGTTGGTGCCGTTGAACAGAACGATGCCGTCAGCGAACTGGCTGCCGGCTAGAACCCGAAGCAGATAGTTCTGGGTACGCCGCGATTCCGTGAAGATGATTGCCTTCTCGGCTGCGCCGATGTCCTTGGCGGTCTTAAAGGCGATGCCCAGCGCCTTGAGGAGCGCTTTGCCTTTCTCGTTGTGTTCGATCGATGTCGCGAGGCGGGCGAACTCATCGAGATCGGCAATCTCCGCCTCGATGGCCTTGCGGTCAGCATCCGAGAGGGGCTCGTCGGCTTCGTCCTCGTTCCACTCCTCGGCCGTCTCGTCCAGTGCCTCGTAGTCCTGGTCGAGTTCTTCCTCCAGCGACTGGAGCGGCTCATGCTGGCGCAGCTTTTCTTTCAATCGCCCTGACATGGTCGTCAGCGCGCCAGCGATGGCGAAAGTCGACGATGCCAGCAGCTTGCGCAGCACCAGCGTCATCAGGGTGCGCTGGCTGGCTGGCAAAGCCTGGAGGTTGTCGCGACGCAAGTAGCCGGAAACCAATTCATAGAGTTCGTCTTCACCCTCGCTCGGGGTGAATTCCTCCACCAGCGGCAGACGCTTGGTATAGGGGACATAGGCCGTCACCTGCCGTCGCAAGGTCCGGTGGCAGATCGGCTTAAGCCGATCTTTCAGGGTATTGAACGTCCGCTCCTGGCCGAGGTTGACGAACTGCTCACGGAAGCTTTTGAGGTCGCCGAAGGTGTGCTCGTCGATGAAGCTGACCAAGCCGTAGAGTTCGAGCAGCGAGTTCTGGAGGGGCGTCGCGGTGAGCAGCAGCTTCTGCGCATGCGCAAGGGCACCCTTGAGCGTGTTTGCAATAACGTTGGAAGGCTTATAGACGTTGCGTAGGCGATGGGCCTCATCGATGACGACCAAGTCCCAGGGCACGGAATGAACGTCCGATGCCTTGTTGCGGGCGAACTGGTACGAGCAGATGACGACAGCGTCCTTGACCTCGAAGGGGCGGAAGTTGCCCTGCTTCTGCGCCTCCTTGTAGGAGCGGGACTCCAGGATGACGCAGGGCAGAAAGAACTTTTCCCCCATCTCCTGATGCCACTGCTTGCGCAGGTTGGAAGGCGCAATAATCAAAATCCGCCGCTTCCGCTCTGCCCACTTTTGGGAAATGACCAGCCCTGCTTCGATGGTTTTGCCGAGACCGACCTCGTCGGCCAGGACAGCCCCTTTCGACAGCGGCGAGCGAAAGGCAAAAAGGGCGGCATCGACCTGATGAGGATTGAGATCGACCTGCGCGCCCGCCACTGCGCCAGCAATCTTCTCGTCGCTGTCCGAGGAACAGCGCCGCGTCAGTTCGTGCGCAAAGTATTTCGAATGGTAGGCAGTCAGATGCATCCGGGGCCACGTATTTGGTCTTGCCGCACACGCAACCCTAACTGATTGCATGCCATCCAGCCAGAAATACCATTGATAGGCCGGTGGCTGAGCGGGTCAATGATAGCCGGAAGTACAGCACATGGCTATCGGGTGACCTTCTCTGAACAGAGGGTACCCGCAAATCCCAACTGATCTCGCTGCCGGTCCCATTCCACCGGCATGTCGTCCATCAGATCGGCCAGTTGCAGGATGCGGGGCTGGCGGCCGTCGAGGATGGCCTCGACGATGTCCGGGGCCAGCAGGGTCAGGCGGTAGATGCGGGTCAGATAGGACGGGCTGATCTTCTCGGCCTCGGCCAGTTCATTAAGGGATCGCACATGCCCGGATTCGAGCATCCGCTTCCAGCGATGGGCGCGTGCCAGTGCCTTCAGCAGGGTGTCGTCGGGACTGGCCTTGGCACGCACGGGCACGCCCTCGCCCTCGGGCACGATCACCAATTTACGGCCGCCGTGGCGGCGGAGCGTCAGCGGCACCCGGACGGTGAAGGTGTCGATGCGGACGTCGGTCATGCCGCGCTCCTGTCGGCGGTCTGGGAGGTGATGTCGGCGACTACGCTGGCCAGCCCTTCGGCGCGCAGGCGGATTTCGGCGCCGTCGGGGGCGATGGCCACTTTCTCGACCAGAAGCTGAAGGATGCGGGCCTGCTCGGCCGGGAACAGTTCGTCCCACACCGCTTCAAAGCGGTCGAGCGCCGCGTGCAAGTCGGCCGGCGGAATGGTCGGCGCGAACCGTTCCGCCCGCGCCCGGATCTCGGGGGCGCGCAGCAGGGCACGCACCTGCCCGACCACCGCCGCCTCGATCTCGCCCGCAGCGATGCTGCGCACCGCGCAGGACTCATGGCCGGAATTGATCGCCCGCATGCAGGTGTAGTAACGGTAGAGCCGCCCCTTCTTGCGGGTGTGGGTCGGCGTCATCGCCCGGCCACAATGGGCGCACACCACCAGCCCCTTCAGTGGCGCCGGGGTGGTGGCGCGAGTGGCGGCTGCGCGCTTCCGGGGCGCATTGTCGGTCTTGACCGCCACCACCTTGTCCCAGGTGGCGCGGTCGATGATCGGCGGATGCTCGCCGGGATGGGCGACGCCCTTGTGGACCGCCTCGCCGAGATAGACCCGGTTCTCCAGCAGCTTGTAGAGGAAGTTCTTGGTGAACGGCGCCCCTTCGCGGAACTGGCCGCCCTGGGTGGTCCAGGACTTGGTGCGGTGGCCGGCGGCATTCAGTTCCTTGACCAGCAGTGTGGCGGAGCCGATCTTGAGGAAGCGGTCGAAGATGTGGCGCACCAGATCGGCCTCGGGCGCGTTGACCACCAGCTTGCGGGCGACCACGTCGTAGCCCAAGGGCGGCACGCCACCCATCCACATGCCCTTCTTGCGCGAGGCGGCGAACTTGTCGCGGATGCGCTCGCCGATCACCTCGCGCTCGAACTGGGCGAAGGACAGCAGGATGTTCAGCGTGAGCCGCCCCATGGAGGTGGTGGTGTTGAACGACTGGGTCACCGACACGAAGGTGACTGCGTTGCGGTCGAACACCTCGACCAGTTTGGAGAAATCCATCAGCGAGCGGCTGAGGCGATCGATCTTGTAGACCACCACCACGTCGACCAGCCCGGACTCGATGTCGGCCAGCAGGCGCTTCAGGGCAGGACGTTCCAGGTTGCCGCCGGAGAACCCGCCGTCATCGTAGTGGTCGGGTACCGGCAGCCAACCCTCGGCCCGCTGGCTGGCGATATAGGCCTCGCAGGATTCCCGCTGGGCGTCGAGGCTGTTGAATTCCATCTCCAGGCCCTCTTCCGAGGATTTGCGGGTGTAGATGGCGCAGCGGACTTTGCGGATGGGTTTGGGCGGGGTCATCGGCCGCCCTCCAGCTTGCCGTGCTTGCGCAGGCCGAAAAACAGGGGGCCATTCCAGCGGGTGCCGGTGATGGCGCGGGCGACCGCCGACAGGCTCTGGTAGCGGCGGCCCTGCCATTCGAAGCCATCGGCCAGCGCCGTCACCTCGTGCATCACCCCCTGCCATTCGCGGATCAGCTTGGTGCCCGCGATCGGGGCGGTCATATCCTTGGCTTTCGGCTTCTTCTTGCCGTCCAACTCCTCGACCAAGTCGTCGAGGCGGCGCTCGGCTTTGACCGATAGGCCGCCGAAGGCCAGTTCCTGGATGCGGTAAGCCAGGCGCTTGACCAGGAAGGTGCGATTGTAGGGCGGCGGCTCGGTGCCGGTCAGTTCGCGCCACATCGCCTTCAGTTTGGGTGTCTGCATGGTCGGCAACTCGGCCACCTGGGTGAGGATTGCTGTCGTCATTTGCGGGAAGCCCTCCGTTTGCTCTCCCCGCCATACACGCTCTGGCTGGCGGTAAAGTCGACGGAACAGTCTCCGCGCTCAGCAGATAAACGAGTGGATTTCCGCGCCATCAGGCGCATGGCGCCAGCCGCCAGGATTTCGGCCACCTCGTCGAGGCGCTCGGCGGCGGTCATATGGTCGGGCGACAATGCAGTGGGACCAGACATGGTGTTCCGTTGATCTAGTGGCTTATCGATCACCTACCCAGGGGCGCGTGGTTTCGTCCCAGCCATCGCATTTGACTCGACTCCCCAGCCCATTTTCGCTTAAGAACCTATTGTGAACATGGGTCGAGGCGTAAGAGGAGCGTCGAATGGCCAAGGATCTGAAAAAGTTCGTCAATCCGCGCTTCACCAAGACCGTCGATCTCGGCCTGCTGCGGCGCCTGTTCGAGCGCCAGCCTCCCGATCGGCGCGACTTCGATGTCGCAATCTTCGATGGTGAGGCCGCTGCCGTTCGGCAGGCGCTGCTCGACTTCTTTGCCGGGCCGGAAAATGGGTTCTCCCAGGGACTGGTGGCCGACCTGCACCGGATCGCTGAACTCGGCAATGAGAACGGCATGCGCATGCTGCTGGAGCAGGCGCCACGCTACGGCATCGTCATCTACCAGCCCGTCGATGCGACGGGGCAGCCGATTCGGCTCGATCCGAAGCATGTCGCCCTGCTGATGTTCCTTGATCACCGTGAAGCGTTCGACGCAGCCTCCGATCTGCTGGCGCTCGAGGCCCAGGCGACGCTGACCGAATTCGCGGGCGCGGAGGAAGGCATCGAGCCCCAGCTTGAGGATCAGATCAAGGAGATGTTCAAGCGGGCGGCTGGCGAGATGTTCGCCCGCGAACTCCAGAGCGACTATTGCCGCGTCGGCTGGTACGAGGACGACGACGAGGTCAACATTGTCGTCACCTATGGGGCGCCGGTCACCATCACGCCGGTGATCGACGGCGGCGAGGAACGGGTCATCAGCTTTCAGGCTGCCGGCCACGCCGTTCTGGCCTATGCGCCAGCAACGGGACGGCTGAAAATCGGCGGCATCGTGAAGGCCCGGCGCGCCGAACTCGCTTCCATCTTCGCCGCCACCATGCTGGAGCGCCCCGATTTCTTTGCCGGCGCCAACAGCCGCAACCTTTATACCCTGGCTGCGGTCGAACGGACCGGACTGGGGTTCACGGTGGACCACGCCTTCGATCCCGGCATCGTGCGCGTGCAAATCGTCGAGGTACAGGCGGACCGGATCGCCACCGATTCCCGCACCGACGATATCAAGGTGGTGTGGTCGCTGATCGCGCGCGACAGCCGCGGCAACGCCCTGGCGAGGCTGGCGGAGATGACGCGAGGTCTCGTCTTCGGCCCCGAGAACTTCCGCCTCGGCCACATGATCCTGCGGGTGCATTTCGCTTCTGGCCGCCCCCAGCCGACCAAGGTCACCATCAAGATCAAGCCGCCGGATACGGCCGCCTTCAAGCGGCTGATGTTCGAGGGCCGTATCATGGACCTGCTTCGCCGCAACGGATTCTGTCATGACCGAGACGCTGTCGAGGCTGCTGCTGCGGCTGAGTGAAGCCGAACACCCGGTCTTGTGGGGCCGGGTGGCTGCTCCCCATTTCGGTCGGGATTTCGATCGGCTGCTGGCACAGCGCGTTCTGATCGAAGACCCGCCTGCCCATTCCTGGGCGGTCTGCAGCGACTGCGAATGCGGCCTCGACGCGCGGCCGATCCAGCATATCAATGACCATCCGGTCGCTGTCTGCCCGCTTGATCATCAAGCCGATGCGCATCTGACCGACACCGATATCCGGATCTTTCGCATCGATCCTGCGATGCTGGCACGGATGGTCGGCGCCGCCAGCGGGCTGGACAAGGACCCGGAGACCATCCTGCCCGGATTGTGGCGCTTGGGAGCGGTGAGCAGCAGCCAAGCTGTCTTCATCGCTATGTCCATTGCTGCTGCCATTCAGCCGGGGCTCATGGGCATGCTGACGAAAGCGGCCGGGGGCTCCGCAATCACCCTGCTGGTGCCGCAACATCTGCCGTCGGAAAGCCGTCGGCTTTTCGTGGATGCCGGCATGCATGTCGTGGCGCTGCTTGATGCCCTTGGCGATGATCCAGGCGCACCGTTTGCCTTGCAGCGGGCAAAGCTGGTTCCGACCCTTGCCCCAAAGCTGCAATTGGACCGGGCGCGGTTCGCCGTCTCCTTGCACGGGGCTGGCGGCACCTTGCCCAAGAGACCGTTCGACCTGCTGTGGATTCTGGCCGAGGCCGGTGGTGCCATCGTCGAGCGTCGAACCATAGAAACTCACCTGTGGAGCCAACCGGTCGACAAGACCGCCGTCAACGATGCCGTCCGCGATCTGCGTCGCGGGCTGACGGAGATTGATCGGCGCGGCAAAGACCTGATCGAAACCAAGGCCGGACGAGGCTACCGCGTGGCGCTCGACCCGCGCGAGATCGCCCTGTCGTA